>DASTUM010000087.1:0-25760 GCA_035759665.1 Micavibrio sp. | reverse complement strand
TGCCCTCTCCCTCAAGGGAGAGGGGTATGTTCATTCGGCAGCCTCGGGCAGGTCTTTCTTCTTCACAAACTTGCCAAGATCCGGCGCGAAATAGTTCGGGCCTTTCATTACCTTGCCGTCGCCTTCGCGGCGGATCGGTTTGCCGTCGGCGCCGAGCTTGGACATGTTGGAGCGGTGCACTTCATCGAACGCCAGCTCCTTCACCGCCTGCAATCCGAACGAGAGAAACGCACCGTCGAGCACATATTGCAGGTCGATCAAAGCGTCGAGCGTTTCCTGCGCGTCGTTGTTGGCGAGCGCCTCTTTCAACTCATCCAGCTCTTCCTGAAGCAGGTTGATACGAAGCTGCTTCGTCTGCTCGCAGGACAGGTCTATATCGCCCCGGACGGGCAGCCCGTAAGTTTCATGAAATTCCTGGACTTGTTCCAGCGTTGTTTTCTTGGTCATTCGGCAGCCTCCAGAATTTGTTCGCCGTGGACGAAAACGCGCGAGCATTCCTGCATCGTCGGCGACGCCTTGGCGATCACGTTGGTCAGATAGAAATCCTTCACCGGGTTTTTGAATTCGACGGACACGCCCTTTACGTCCTTCAGGCCGAAATCGGCCCAGCGGACGGGGGGCAGTTGATCCAGCATGTCGAATTGCGGATAATCCTGCACCAGACGCGCGCGAAGCTGGAACAGGTCGTCGTAGCGCAGCGGCGTTCCGGTATAGGCGGAAAGAGCGCGCAGGATTTTCCAGTCTTCCCTCGCCTGTCCCGGCGCATCGACGCATTTCTTGGCCATCTGCACACGGCCCTCCGTGTTCATGTAAAGCCCGGTTTTTTCCGTGTATGCGGCGCCCGGCAGGATGACGTCGGCGCGTTTTGCGCCCGCATCACCGTGATGGCCCTGATATATAACGAAGGCGTTTGGCGAAATCCGCGAAAGCGTTTCTTCATTGTCGACGCCGAGCAGATAAACCACATCCATATCCGCCGCGTTGAACGGGCGCGACGGCAGAAATCCTATTTCAATAGCGCCGACGCGGCCCGCCGCGCTTTGCAGAACGTTAAATCCGATCCAGTCTTCTTTTATACAGCCGAATGCCTCGGCGGCCTTGCGAACCGCCGCCTGAACAGCCGGGCCTTCGGGACCGGCGAAAGCGCCCGCCCCAACGATCAGCATGGGACGATGAACCGCGACCTTGCCGCCGTAATCGTGAACCATTTTCTCCAGCGAAGCCAGATCGGTGCCGATATGGTGATAGCTATAAGTCAGATCGACAGCCTCGCCCACAAGGCCGACCGTAACCGTCGGGCGGTTCAGCAGGGTTTTCCGGATACGGGCATTGATTAGACTCGCTTCCTGACGCGGGTTCGTGCCGACTAGGAAGATCGCATCCGCCTGCTCTATCGCGGCTATGCCGGAATTGAAAATATAGCCCGCGCGCTCGCGTACGTCATAGCGCGTACCGTCGACGCGGCATTCGAGGTTGAAAACGCCAAGCTGACCCATCAGGTCTTTCAGTGCATAAACGGATTCCGCCTCGCACAGATCGCCTGCGAAAGCGGCGACCTTGTCCTTGTTCGCGGATTTAAGCTTCGATGCGATAACACCGAACGCTTCCTCCCATGTCGCCTCGGCCAGCTTGCCGCCTTTGCGGACATAGGGGCGATCAAGGCGCTTGTATTTCAGCCCGTCGCAGGCGTGACGCGTACGGTCGTTGATCCATTCCTCGTTGATTCCCTCATGCAGGCGCGGCAGGACGCGCAGGACTTCGCTGCCCCGCGCATCGACGCGGATATTGCATCCGACGGCGTCATGCACGTCGATCGTTTCGGTCTTGCGCAGCTCCCAGGGGCGGGCCTTGAACGCATAGGGTTTGGAAAGCAATGCGCCAACGGGACAGACATCGACGAGGTTGCCGGACATTTCTGAATTGATCGCCTTGGTGATGAATGTGCCTATTTCGGAATCTTCGCCGCGGTTTAGCTGGCCCAGATCATCAACGCCCGCGATTTCCTCGGCGAAGCGCACACAACGCGTACAGTTAATGCAGCGGTTCATCGAGGTCTTGACAAGCGGGCCCAGATATTTGTCGGGCACCGCGCGCTTGTTCTCTTCATAGCGCGAACGGTCGAAACCGTAGGCCACGGCCTGATCCTGCAGGTCGCACTCGCCGCCTTGATCGCAGATCGGGCAATCGAGCGGGTGGTTGATGAGGAGCATTTCCATCACCCCCCTGCGGCTCTTTTTCACCCTGCCGGAATCCGTGTAAACGACCATGTTGTCGCCGCATGCCATAGCGCAGGAGGCCACAGGCTTCGGCGCGCCTTCGAGTTCAACGAGGCACATGCGGCAATTCGCGGGAACGCTTAGCTTGTCATGGTAGCAAAAGCGCGGGATTTCGAACCCGAGCTGCTCCGCCGCCTGAAGGATGCTCGTCCCCGGCGCGACTTCAATTTCCTGATCGTTGATCTTGAGTTTTGGCATGATTTTGTACTTACCCCGCCGTCATCCCCGCGCGCCTGCGTAGCAGGCAAAACTGCGGGGATCCATAATGTCAGAGGCAAAGTCTCTGTCTTTTCTGGATTCCCGTCGTTGGTGTTCGCAAAACGCCGTTTCGCTTACCACGGGAATGACAGTTGTGAAACTGTCTGTGGTCAGGGCTTTATATACCCTTTTTACAAATTGCTTCAAAGGGTTTATATGCTGCGTATGAGCGATTTTACCCCGAATATCCTAATTGAGAATGGTTGGCAGGATTATGCCCTCCTCGACAGCGGCAACGGACGCAAGCTGGAGCAATTCGGCCCCGTTCGCGTCAGCCGTCCGGAACCGCAAGCGTTATGGGAAAAATCCCTGCACGACGCCGAATGGAAGAAAGCGGACGCCACCTTCACCAACGCTTCCGAAAAGGAAGAGGATGACAAGGGAAGTTGGCAACAGCACAGAAAACTTCCCGAAACCTGGCCGGTTGCGGTTGAGGGCGTGAACATGGTCTGCCGCCTGATGACCTACCGCCACATGGGTCTTTTCCCGGAGCAGCGGCCTCACTGGCAATGGTTTTCAAATTTAATCAAAACATCAAAAAAGCCATTTAAAGTCTTGAATCTTTTTGGCTATACGGGTGCAGCTTCTCTCATCGCCGCCAAGGCCGGCGCGGAAGTGACCCATGTTGATGCATCAAAAAAGGCCATCGGATGGTCTAAGGAAAATCAGGAAGCCTCGGGCCTTTCAGAAAGCAAAATCCGCTGGATTTGCGACGACGCTGCCAAATTCGTCGCCCGCGAGGGGCGTCGCGGCAACAAATATGACGGCATCCTGCTCGACCCGCCCCGCTATGGCCGTGGGCCGGAAGGCGAAGTGTGGAAATTCGAAACAGATGTCGGCCCGCTTTTGAGCGCCTGCGCCGATCTCCTCTCGGACGACGCAAAGTTCATGATTCTAACGGCTTACACGATGCGGTTATCATCGTTGACGCTCGATCACATGATGCGCGACGCATTAAAGGGTCGCGCTGGTTCAACCGATCACGGAGAACTGTTGCTGGCCGATAAGGGCGGCAACCGCCCCCTCGCCACATCGATGTTCGCTAGATGGGGCGCGTAATGAAACAGATAATTTTAATTGCCAGCCTTTTTCTTCTTTCTTCTTGTTTTAAAGAACAATGGGAAGGATTTGTTTACCCCAATAAAGGCAATCTAACCAATCATGTAGCTATTGGAATTTTCACAAGCTTGGAAGAATGTAGAGATCATTCCCTGGCAAAATTAGAAGAAATTTCGTCCATAAGTGCAGGTGATTATGAATGCGCTTTGAACTGCAAAGAAGGTTCACTGCCAAAAATATGTGAAAAAACGGAACACTAAGAATGGCCCGAATCGAACATATAACATCGCCGTCCAACCCCAAGATCAAATTGATCAATTCGCTGTTCTTGCGTAAGTACCGCAAGGAAACCGGATTGTTCGTGGCCGAGGGGCTGCGCTCCGTGATCGAGGCGCTGAACTGCGGCAACGTGCCGGAACAGCTCGTCTATTCCGATCAAGCCGATATCGGCGATGAATTACAACGGGCAATCGACGAAACCTCCGCGCGCGGCGGATTGTGCCTGAAAGTCGGCGAAGCGGTTCTCGAAAAACTATCGCGCAAAGAAAACCCGCAGATGGTGATGGGGGTTTTCAAACAGAAATTCAGCCACCTCGCCGCCATCAATCCGAACAAGTCGAAATGCTGGGTGGCGCTGGAAGAAGTGCGCGACCCCGGCAATCTCGGCACCATCATCCGCACGGTGGACGCCGTCGGCGCCGACGGCGTGATCCTGATCGGCCAGTGCTGCGACCCGTTTTCGGTGGAGGCGACCCGCGCCACGATGGGCTCCATCTTCTCCGTACCGATCGTTCCCTGCTCCCGTTCCGAATTTCTCGACCTTACCGTGACATGGCCGGGCGCGGTCATCGCCACCGCCCTCAACGACAAAACCGTCGATTTCCGCGAGGCCGACTATAAAAACCCCCTGATCCTCGTTATGGGCAACGAACAGGCGGGCATCACGGAAACGCTCCAGAACGCGGTTCACCAGACGGTTAAGCTGCCTATGAACGGGCGGGCGGATTCCCTGAACCTCGCCATTGCCACAGGCATCATGCTCTACGCCGCGATGGAGCCGTGGAAATGACCATCTGAATCGTCATTGCGAGCGCAGCGAAGCAATCCATAGATTGCCGCATCGCCTGCGGCTCCTCCCAATGACGGGAAAACGGCGGTTTTTGGCGATTTTTCCTTTGTATTTTTCAGCCCCTATCCGCTAAAAGAAACCATGTCGCAACGTATTGAAGTCATTACCGTCGCCGAAGACGGCCGCGCCAGAGTTTTAGAGGCGAATCTCGCCCGCTCAGGCAAACAGGTTTCCGCCCGGATCGTCGATGTCTATACTGTCGAACACGATATCGAAAATCCCGCCAACGTGGCCGCGCTGGCGAAATCCTTCGTCAATCCGGTGACGCAAAAACTTCTCGAACGCGGCGGCGAAGGCGATTTCGACTGGGCCGTGGAAATCGGCTTCCTCCCCGGCGTTACGGACAATGTGGGCCATACGGTGTCCGAGCTTTCGGCGCTGACGCTGAACGACAATCAACCGGTTTATTCGTCGCAGGTCATCTACCTGAAAGGAAAGCTGGATGAAGCCGATGTGAAGAGCATCGCCGCGACCCTCCACAACCCGCTCATCCAGCGCGCCGCGATCAAAAACGCGTCTGCCTATAAAAAAGACGGCGGCATGGATATTGTCGTGCCGAAGGTTCGCCTGTCGAACGACCATCTCGTTGCCGACGATATCGACCTGAATATTTCCGACGCCGACCTCGCCGCCATTGGAAAAGACGGAATCAAAAACGCTGACGGCACGCGCCGCGGCCCGCTCGGCATGTCTCTTTTGTATATGCAGGCGATGCAGGCTTATTTCAAAAAGCAGGGCCGCGCGGCGAAAGACATCGAAATCGAAACGCTGGCGCAGACATGGTCGGAGCATTGCAAACACACGATCTTCGCCTCGCCCATCGACGATGTGAAGGACGGGCTTTACAAGCACTATATCAAGCGTGCCACGCAGGAAATCCGCGCCGCCAAAGGCAAGGACGATTTTTGCGTGTCCGTGTTCAAGGACAATTCCGGCGGCATCATATTCGATGATCAATGGCTCATCACCGACAAAGTCGAAACGCATAACAGCCCGTCCGCGCTCGACCCGTTCGGCGGCGCGATCACCGGCATCGTCGGTGTGAACCGCGATTGTCTAGGTTTCGGACAAGGGGCAAAACCGGTTCTGAACCGTTACGGCTTCTGCCTTGCCGACCCGAATTCAAATCCTGATTTCTATCGCGGAAAAGGCAAGATGAACAAAGCCCTCTCGCCCGCCACGATCATGAAGGGGGTCATTCACGGCGTGAACCACGGCGGCAACTGCTCCGGCATTCCAACGCCGCAAGGATTCCTCTATTTCGATGACCGTTATGCGGGAAAGCCGCTGGTGTTCGCCGGGACTGTCGGGTTAATCCCGCGCGAGATCAACGGCAGGAAGGGCCACGAGAAAAAGGCGCAGCCCGGCGATTGCATCGTCATGGCCGGCGGCAAGGTCGGACGCGACGGCATACACGGCGCAACGTTTTCTTCCGTCGCGCTCGATGAAGGATCGCCCGCCACCGCCGTCCAGATCGGCGACCCGATCACGCAGAAAAAACTTTCCGACGCTCTGGCCAAAGAAATCCGCGACCTCGGCCTCTACAACGCGATCACCGACAACGGCGCGGGCGGATTGTCCTCCTCCGTCGGCGAAATGGGCGGTGACACGAACGGCTTTACGGTCGAACTGGAAAAAGTGCCGCTGAAATATCCGGGAATGCAGCCCTGGGAAATTTGGATCTCGGAAAGCCAAGAGCGCATGACTCTCGCCGTTCCGCCGAGGAATGTCGAAAAGCTGCAATCGCTTCTCAAAAAACGCGGCGTTGAAAGCTGGGTCATCGGCACGTTCACCGATAGCGGCAAATGCCATGTCACATGGCACGGCGAAACGATCATGAAGATCGATATGGATTTCCTCCATGACGGCGTTCCCGAAACGCCGCTACGCACGACCTTCACACGCGGCGGGGAGAAGGAACCGGATATCGCCGCGCCCGCCGATTATTCCAAAACCCTGCTCGCCATGATGTCGCGCCTCAACATCTGCTCGAAGGAATTCGTGGCGACGCAGTACGACCACAATGTTCAAGGCTCCGCCGTCCTTGGCCCGCTTCAGGGCAAGGGCCGCGTGTTCGCCGACGCCACCGTATCGCGCCCCGTCCTGAACAATCCGCGCGGCGCGGTTTTGAGCCAGGGGCTGGCACCGCGCTATTCCGATATCGACACGTATCACATGGCGACGGCCTCGCTCGATATCGCCGTGCGTGCTGCCGTGGCCGCCGGATGCCCCATCGACCATCTCGCGATCCTCGACAATTTCTGCTGGTGCTCTTCGGAAGATCCCGAACGTCTCGGGCAATTGAAACGCGCCTGCGAAGCGATTTACGATCTCGCCGTTCTCTACGGCACGCCGTTCATTTCCGGCAAGGATTCGATGTTCAACGATTTCAAGGGCTATGACGGAAACGACAATCCCGTGAAGATCTCCATCCCGCCGACCCTTCTGGTCAGCGGCATCGGCGTCGTCGAACATGTCGATCAGGCCGTTTCGCTCGATCCGAAAATGGCGGGCGATCTCGTCTATGTTCTCGGCAAGACGCGCGACGAACTCGGCGCTTCGGAATATTATGCCCTGCACGGCAAAACGGGATCCAACGTTCCCGAAACGCACGGCAACGGCAACCTCGCGCTCTATAAGGCGATGTCGAAAGCGAACAAAAACCGCTGGATCGCCTCCGCCCTGCCCGTCACGCTCGGCGGCCTTGGCGTGGCGCTAGCGAAGAAATGCATCGCTTCGGGCCTTGGCATGGATCTGCGCCTGCTCTCGGTGCTCCCGCTCGACAAATATCTTTTTTCGGAAACGACAGGGCGCGTGGTTATCACCATCGCTCCTAAACATAAGCAGGATGTCGAATTCCTGTTCGGCGATGATGCGCATTTCCTCGGCACGGTGACGGACAAACCCGTCCTGTCGTTCGATGGCATCGAAACAAAGATCGCCGACCTCGAAACCGCCTATAAATACCCTTTAGAAGATTTTTAAAATGATGAATTCAAACGCAAAGTCGCGCAAAGTCACGCAAAGTAAAATTTTAAAACCACAAAAAACACAAAGTTTAAAAAAAGCATTTATAAAAAAACTTTGTCTTCCTTTGTTTTACTTTGCGGTTCAAATAAAAACTTTGCGTGACTTCGTGTCCTTTGCGTTTCAAAAAGGAATCCCCACATGACCGCAAAATCCCTCGTCCTTACCGGCTATGGAATCAATTCCGAAGAAGAAACGTCTTTTGCGTTCGAAACGGCGGGCTTTCAATCCACCATCCGCCATATCAACGACCTCGCAGAAAGCCCGGACGAACTGAACGATGTTCAGGTACTGTGCATTCCCGGCGGGTTTTCCTATGGCGACGATACCGGATCGGGCAACGCCTTCGCCCAGAAGATGCGCCTGACGCTGTGGGATCACCTGCAAAAATTCATTTCGCGCGATACGCTGACGATCGGCATCTGCAACGGTTGCCAGATCGCCGCCAATCTCGGCCTCGCGCCCGCCATCGGCGGGAAATACGGCGAACGCTTCGTCGCCGTCACGCACAACCTCACCGCCCGTTATCAATGCCGCTGGGTCGATGTCGCCGTGCAGGATACGAATTCGCCGTGGCTGACCGGAGGCGCAAGACTCCATATCCCCGTGGCGCATGGCGAAGGCCGCTTCATGATGACGGACGCAACGCTCAAAACATTACAGGATGCGAAACAGATCGCCCTGCGCTTCGTAAAGCCGGACGGCAGCAGGGCGATGGGCGAATTCCCGTTCAACCCGAACGGCGCGATGGACGACATCGCGGGCATTACCGATCCGACAGGCCGCATCCTCGCCCTGATGCCCCACCCGGAGCGCGGGATGTTCACATGGCAGCGCGACGATTACGCCCGCCTGAAAGACAAGGCCCTGCGCGATGGAAAACAATTGCCCGAGCAGGCGGACGGGTTGCAGATATTTCAAAACGCCGCCCGCTATTTCGGGATCAAAGCAGAAAGAAAACGCGCATAGGGAAACAGCAAGAGGGGAAAAATCGTGCTACTTGGTTTTGTTTTTTTCTACATGTTCGTTTCTATCGCGATCGGCCTTTACGCCGCCCGCCGCGTTCATTCCTCCACGGATTACGTCGTCGCCGGACGCTCGCTTCCGCTCTACATCACCATCGCGACCGTCTTCGCGACATGGTTCGGTTCTGAAACCGTGCTCGGCGTCCCCTCGACCTTTATCGAGGAGGGCATCGGCGGCATCGTGTCCGACCCGTTCGGTGCATCGCTCTGCCTGATCCTCGTCGGCCTGATTTTCGCCGTACCGCTCTACCGCATGAAACTCCTGACCATCGGCGATTTTTACAAGCGCACCTACGGGCGCAAAGTGGAATTGCTCGTGTCCGTTTGCATCTGCATTTCCTATCTCGGATGGGTCGCGGCGCAGGTTACGGCGCTTGGCCTCGTTTTCGATCTGCTGACGCAGGGGGGCATTTCTCAGGAATGGGGAATGGCGCTCGGCCTTGGCATCGTGCTTGTATATACGATCTTCGGCGGCATGTGGTCCGTGGCCCTGACCGATTTCCTGCAGATGATCATGATCGTCGCTGGCCTCGTCGTCATCGCATTCTATATTACAGATATCGCTGGCGGCGCGCATGTGGTAATCGACGCCGCCGCGTCGGCGGGTAAATTCGACAATTTCCTGCCTGACCTGACGCTCCCCGGCATTCTGGCTTTCGTCGCGGCGTGGATCACGATGGGCTTCGGTTCCATTCCGCAACAAGACATCTTCCAGCGCGTCATGTCCGCCAAAAGCGAGCGGGCCGCGAAATATGGAACGATTACGGGCGGCATCCTCTACCTGCTCTTCGCCTTTATTCCGATCTATCTAGCCTATTCCGCCTTCGTCATTCAGCCGGAGATCGTAGAGCGGCAATTGCAGGAAGATTCGCAAATCATCCTCCCCGCGCTGATCCTCGAACACACGCCGATATGGGTGCAGGTCATGTTCTTCGGCGCGGTTCTGTCGGCCATCATGTCCACGGCGTCGGGCACGCTGCTGGCCCCTTCTGTGACATTTGCGGAAAACATCATGCGCGGCTTCATTCCGGATATGGACGACAGGAAATTCCTGCGACTGATCCGGCTTTGCGTGCTGGGCTTCGCCGTCATCGTCCTGGCGATTTCACTGAACAGCGAACTTTCCATCTTCGAAATGGTCGAGAACGCCTACAAGGTCACACTGGTCGGCGCGATCACGCCACTCTTTGCCGGGCTGTTCTGGAAGCGCGCGAATGAAGGCGGCGCGCTGACATCCATCGCGCTCGGCATCGGCGTATGGCTGATTATGGAGCTTGTCGCACCCGAGGGCGAAGGGGTCTGCCCGCCGCAACTCGCGGGGTTTGCGGCCGCGGCGGTCGGCATGGTCGCCGGCTCGCTGGCCTTTGTGAAGAAGGAAGCTTAACCCAAAAAGGGGAACGGCTCCGGATCGGGCTGGGGTTCCGGCTCACGGGACAAGCCCCTCTCTTTCTCGTATTCTTTGTGCAGAAATTGACGGATAAGAAAATCGCCGCTCTCCGTATGGTGATTTTCTTTCAGGCAACTCTTCACCAGCTTCCTAACATCGTAAGGGGAATTTTCATCGGGCCTGAGAACGCAGTATTGATTTACAAACCTGTCTACAAACACCTTGGAGAAAACAGCCGTAAGCGGATTGCCGAAATCTTCCTGCACCTGCTTGTCCGGCCATTGCGGCGAGACATCCCGGTCAGCATCGTGCTTTTGCAAAGAAAAATAGGCGGCCACGCCCGCGCAGACGGCAAAGACCCTAAGCAGTTTTGAAGTAGACGTCATAGACTTTCCTTAATACTTATTACAGGAAAGTTAGAACAAATTTCAGGATATGTAAATAGCTTAGGCGGCCTTGGCAATCTTGCGGTATTCGTTAATACGGCGCTCCATTTCCGGGCGGAAATGGCGGATCAGGCCCTGAACGGGCCATGCGGCGGCATCGCCGAGGGCGCAGATCGTGTGGCCTTCGATTTCTTTCGTCACGTCATACAACATGTCGATTTCCTCGAGCGTCGCCTGCCCCCTGACCATGCGGGTCATGACCCGCCAGAGCCAGCCGGTGCCTTCGCGGCACGGCGTGCACTGGCCGCAGGATTCATGCATGTAGAATTGCGAAAGCCGCGCAATGGCATAGACGATGTCCGTCGATTTATCCATGACGATGACGCCCGCCGTGCCGAGGCCCGACTGAACGGCGCGAAGGCTGTCGAAATCCATCAGGACGGTATCGCAAACGTCTTTGGGAATTACGGGCGTCGAGGCCCCGCCCGGAATGACGCCGAGCAGATTGTTCCAGCCGCCGCGCACGCCCCCGCCGTGCTTTTCGAGAAGATCGCGCAGCGGAATGCCCATCTCTTCCTCGACAACGCAGGGCGTGCCGATATGGCCGAGCAGGCAGAAAAGTTTCGTACCCGTGTTCTTTTCATCCTTGCCGAGCCCCGCAAACCACGCCCCGCCGCGACGCAGGATATCCGGCACAACGGCAATCGATTCCACGTTGTTGATCGTGGTCGGGCAGGAATACAGACCCGCCGCCGCCGGGAATGGCGGCTTGTTGCGGGGCTGGCCCTTCTTGCCTTCGAGCGATTCCAGCAAGGCCGTTTCCTCGCCGCAGATATACGCGCCGCCGCCCCTGTGCAGCGTGATATCAAACTCCCATCCCGATCCAGCGGCGTTCTTGCCGAGAAGGCCGGCTGCGCGCGCTTCCTCGATCGCCTTCACGACGGCGGAACCTTCGTCGTAAAATTCCCCGCGGATATAGATAAAGGCATGATGCGCCTGCATCGCGAAACCCGCGATCAGGCAGCCTTCGATCAGCTTGTGCGGATCGTGGCGCATGATTTCACGGTCTTTACAGGTGCCGGGCTCGGATTCGTCTGCGTTAACGACGAGGTAATGCGGGCGGTCTTTCACTTCCTTGGGCATAAACGACCATTTCATCCCCGTCGGGAACCCTGCGCCGCCGCGTCCACGCAGCCCGGATTTCTTCATCTCGTCGATAATCCAGTCGCGGCCCTTGGCGAGAATGTCTTTGGTATTGTCCCAATCGCCGCGCGCGCGCGCGCCTTTCAGGCCTGCGTCTTCGCGGCCATAAAGATTGGTAAAAATCCTGTCTTTGTCTTCCAACATTCCGCTACCTTGTCATCCCTGTACTACCCGTAATCCGCGCTATCTCGTCACGCTTAATTCCCTCGTCGCGCCCTAATCCCCTCGTCATAACCTTATTCGCTCATCATGACCTTTCCTCCCGCGTCATGCCCGCGAAGGCGGGCATCCAGCTACAACCCCTCATACAAATCACGCCACCCCGAATTCTTTTCCTCGATCATGCGCAACTTCCACTTCCTCTCCCATTTCTTGATCTGCTTTTCGCGCCTGATGGCTTCTTCAATATCATCATGCACTTCAAACCAGACCAGGCTTTTCAATCCGTATTTCTTTGAAAAACCGTCAAGAACGCCTTCTTTATATTCCCAAACCCTTTTCTTCAGATCGGACGTAACGCCCGTGTACAAAGTCCCGTTTCGCTTGTTGGTGATGATATAGACATATGATCCCAACATTTTCTTTTCTTACCTCTTCTGGATGCCCGCCTTCGCGGGCATGACGTTCTGAAAGACTATCCTGTCTTTTTCAACGTGCTAGAGCCGCCCATGGCCTCCGCCTTGTTGCGTCCGTTTTGCGGCCCGGGCGCGGGCACAACGCCTTTTTTGAGGTTTTCGAGAAGGCTCGTCATCGTTTCCGGCGTGAGGTCTTCATAAAAATCGTCATTGACCTGAATCATCGGAGCGTTCGCGCACGCGCCGAGGCACTCGACCTCCATCATCGAAAACAACCCGTCCTTCGTGCTTTCGCCGATATGAATGCCGAGATTCTTCTCAGCCGCCTCGACGATTTTCGCCGAACCGCAGAGCCAGCACGGCGTCGTCGTGCACATCTGCAAAAGATATTTTCCGACGGGCGCGAGGTTATACATCGAATAGAACGTCGCAACCTCATATACGCGCATCGGCGCGACCTCGACGATGCGGGCGACTTCGTCCATCGCCGCACGGGGAATCCAGCCGCCATATGGCGGACTCGCGCTCGCCCCCTCTTCCCCGACCTGCCTCTGCGCAAGGTCGAGCAGTGGCATGATCGCGCTCATCTGGCGCCCCGCCGGATAGCGGGCGATGATTTCATCGACCTTCTGGGGGTCTTTGAAGGAAAAGCTTTCCGGCTGATAGGAAGCGTTCAGTTCCAGCTTCTTTTTCATACCAGAGCCCCCTTGACGATCCGGAATGCACGAGGGTTCGGCTTCGATGTCGTCACCGCGTTTTCGGGACGGTATTCGCGCTTAAGCACCTGCATCGCCGCGCCCCAGACATTATTGGCAACACCGCTGAAGGCCTTTTTGCTGTCCATGATTACCAGCGGATAAATGGCCTCGCCCGGCTTCAGCGAAAATCGTTCGATCAGCGCGTCTAGCATATTACCCCGTTGCAGCATCCGGCTTATCATTTCGCATTCCTTTTTGATCGACGCCCGCAGGGCCATTGGCAAAGTTTCGCTATCCAGGCGGATAACCTTTACCTCGCCGCGCGCGTCGACACCGGTTTCAAGGCGATAACGATAGCCCTTGAAAATAAATTCCTTGTTCATGCCTTTGGCTACTGACGCAAAATCATTCCTCATCGGTCGATCTCCCCAAACACGATATCCATGGAGCCTATGTTGGAAACGACGTCGGCGAGCATGTGTCCCTTGCTGATCGAATCCAGCGCGGAAAGATGGGCGAATCCCGGCGCCTTGATGTGGCAGCGGTAGGGCTTGTTGGTTCCGTCGGCGACGAGATAGACGCCGAATTCGCCCTTCGGCGCTTCGACCGCCGTGTAAGTTTCGCCCGCCGGGACGTGATAGCCCTCAGTGTAAAGCTTAAAGTGGTGGATCAACGCCTCCATAGAACTCTTCATTTCGGCGCGCGGCGGTGGCATGATCTTGTAATCATTCACGCGCACGAGGCCGCCCGGAAGTTCCTTGAGGCACTGACGCATGATCTTGAGTGATTCTTTCATCTCTTCCATGCGTACGAGATAGCGGGCGTAGCAATCACCCGTCTTGCCGACTGGAATGTCGAAATCCATTTTTGAATAAACGTCATAGGGCTGGGACTTGCGCAGATCCCACGCTATGCCCGAACCGCGCAGCATCGGGCCGGAAAAGCCCCAGTCGAGCGCATGCTGCGCATCCGCCACGCCGATATCGACGGTGCGCTGCTTGAAGATGCGGTTGTCGGTCAGCAGCGTGTGAAGGTCTGCGTGGAACTTCGGGAAACTTTCCGTCCATTCCCACATATCTTCGGCAAGCCCCGCGGGCATGTCCATCGCAACGCCGCCGGGGCGGATATAATTCGCGTGCAGGCGCGCGCCGGACACGCGGTCGTAAAACTCCATTCCCTTCTCGCGCTCTTCAAAACCCCACAGCGCCGGCGTGATCGCGCCGACATCGAGAGCGAAGGTCGTGATATTGAGAATATGGTTCAGAATGCGGGTAAGTTCCAAGAACAGGACACGGATATACTGTCCGCGCTCCGGCACCGTGATGCCGAGCAGCTTTTCAACGCCGAGCGCGAACGCATGCTCCTGGTTCATCGGCGCGACGTAATCGAGGCGGTCGAAATACGGTGTCGCCTGCATGTATGTTTTGTATTCGATCAATTTTTCCGTGCCGCGGTGGAGCAGGCCCACATGCGGATCGGCGCGCTCGACGACTTCGCCGTCCATTTCGAGGACGAGTCGCAAAACGCCGTGCGCCGCCGGGTGCTGTGGCCCGAAATTCATCGTGTAGGGCCTGATCTGCGTCGTCTCGGATACTTCGAGCATTTGTTCTTTCGGTGCGGGCTGCGCCATTATTTTACCTTCACCTCTTTGTTCGCGGGCTTCCATCCCAGCGGGATCGTCGCCTTTTCATCGCCCGGTAACTGGATATCCGTCATGCCTTCCCACGGCGATGCGAAATCGAATACACGGAATTCCTGCGGCAGAGTGACAGGCTCATACACCACGCGGCGGAGTTCCTCGTCATAGCGCAGCTCAACAAACCCCGTGAGCGGAAAATCCTTTCGCAGCGGATGCCCTTCGAAGCCGTAATCGGTGAGGATGCGGCGCAGGTCGGGATGGTCGTTGAAGTAAACGCCGAACAAATCATACGTCTCGCGCTCGGGCCAGATCGCGGAGCTGAACACGCCGGATACGGAATCGACCGGGTTGCTTTCATCCGTCGTCACCTTCACACGAATGCGCGTGTTGTGCTTCAGAGAGAGAAGGTTGTAGACGACCTCGAAACGCTCGGGACGGTCCGGATAATCGGCGCCGCAGACATCGACGAGCTGCTTGAAATCGCACACCGCATCGTCGCGCAGGAACGTCAAAAACGGAACGATCGACGCGCGCCTGGCGACGATACACAGTTCGTTCTTCTGAAACTCCGCGGACACGATATGCGCCGCCATTTTTTCCTGAACGTAACTTGCCAGCGACATCATCCTGTCGTTGGCAGGTGGCGCAGCTTCGGGTGTTGGCGCGGCGTCGGACATGGCTACCTCGCGATGCGCGTGTCTTCGCGCTGAATTTTCTTCTGGAGTTGCAGGAGGCCGTAGACCAGGGCCTCGGCCGTCGGCGGACAACCGGGAACATAGATATCGACAGGCACGATGCGGTCGCATCCGCGCACAACGGAATAGGAATAATGGTAATACCCGCCGCCGTTGGCGCACGATCCCATCGAAATCACCCAGCGCGGCTCGGGCATCTGGTCGTACACTCTACGCAGCGCCGGCGCCATTTTGTTGGTCAGTGTGCCTGCGACAATCATCACGTCGGACTGGCGCGGGCTGGGGCGCGGGATCATCCCGAAACGGTCGAGGTCGTAGCGGCTCATGTAGGAATGAATCATCTCCACGGCGCAACACGCCAATCCAAACGTCATCGGCCACATCGAGCCGGTGCGCGCCCAGTCGAACAATTTGTCGGCCTGCGTGAGAAGGAACCCCTTCTCCTCCAGATGCTTCGAAATCGCGGCGGGCACGACCTCCTGCGTCGATGCGGGCGGCATCGGCACATTGGTGATCAGCGGCGCGGCAGGCGCGGCAATGACTTTTCTATCGTGGCTCATGGCTATCGTTTTTTCGCGGTTCGTGGCTATCGCGCACGTCCGATACAAAATTCGGGGATTGGCACCCGAAATCTATCGTTCTGCATTCAAAAAGCGGATTTTCTATTTCCCAACCCGGCATATGTCGCGTGAGTTTGTTAAAAACGGCGGCACACCAGGTTTGCGGTTGCTGTTTGCTATGTTCCATCATTACTCCCAATCCAGCGCTCCTTTTTTCCATTCATAGACGAAGCCCACGGTCAGAACGCCAAGAAACACGACCATCGACCAGAAACCGAACATGCCAATCTCCCCGAGGCTAACGGCCCACGGGAACAAAAACGCCACTTCCAGGTCGAAAATGATAAAAAGGATGGCGACGAGGTAGTAGCGCACATCGAATTTGTGGCGCGCATCGTCAAACGCATCGAACCCGCATTCATAGGCGGACAATTTCTCCGGATCGGGCTTTTGCTTGGCGACGACCAACGACAGAAACACGGCGGCGGCGGCCACGATGGCGGCGATTCCGATAAAGATCAGAATAGGCAGATAATTGAGAAGAAATTCGTTCGAAGCCATGCGCCCATAAATACGCCCCGCAAAGATTCGTGTAAAGCCGCGATCCGTGAAAATTCCGGATTATAAGCGGTAAAAACCCCGGATTCTTTGAGGATTGACCGTAAAAAAGGCCCCACTCGGGGCCCATCTTATAACCATCTGAATTTGTTCGATAAATGGCGCGAGTGACGGGACTCGAACCCGCGACCTCTTCCGTGACAGGGAAGCGTTCTAACCAACTGAACTACACCCGCGCAGCAGGGGTTAAATAGCCTTCCAGCCCCGCCCTGTCAAATGGTTTTATGCGGTTTTAAGCCGGGCCCAAAAGACGGTCGGGATTCAGCGCAAGTAGCTCGGGAACCACGAAAATCCCGTCTTTGCGGATCAGGCGGCCATCAAACCATATTTCGCCGCCGCCGCAGGATTCCCGCTGGATCTGCACCTTGTCCCAGTGGTTTCTTGAGCGGTTGCCGTTGTCCGTCTTGCCTTTGTACGCCGCGCCGTTGGCCATGTGCCAGCTTTCGCGGATTTTTTCGTCGAACAGGATTTCACCCACGGGCTCGGAAATAAGCGGGTGGAAAGCGATGGCGAACTCGCCGGGGCGGCGCGCGCCCTCATCCATGTCGAGAATAGTGTTGAGGTCGGCGGTTTCGCGCTCGTTGCCGCCCACGGCCTTGACGATTTTGCCCTCGGAATATTCAAGGTAAAGTTGCGTGAAGGTTTTTCCCAGATATTCGGACGGGCCGAACAGCACGGTTCCGTTCGTGGTGCCCGCGACGGGCGCCGCGTAGCATTCACCGTCGGGAATATTGCGCTCACCCACGCATTCCTTCGCGCCGATCCCCGCGATGCTGAAGGTCAGATTGGTATCCTTGCCGATAATTTTGACGTCACGCGCCTGCGTCATCACATCGGCCAGAACCTTGGCGGGCTTATACATCCGTGAATAATCGAACAGGCAGGCATCCTTGTAAAATTTTTCGAAGGCCGGAAGCTCCATTTTGCAGGCCCGCGCGAACGCCTCTGTAGGCGACTGAACGACAAGCCATTTCGTGTGGCTGACGCGATGGTCGGTCACGGGCCTCAACGCCGCGCTCAAACGCGCCTGGTCTTCGAGAGAGGCCGTGAGCAAGGGCGCATCGCCGACATCGCGGATGCGGATATAGGCCGACATCTCTTTCATCGTGGCGAGATCGTCGCGCCCAAGCCTTTCGAGGTCGGCGTCCGTCGCGGTGGCGAGAAGTTCGTTCTCAAATACCGCACCGCGATCGACGACATGGGGAATGCCGCCCATTTTGCGAATTTCCGCCTCGCAGGCCATGGCCAGAGGCTTCGCGCCGTCGCCCTGATATTCGAGCCAGAGCCTTTCACCCGGTTGAAGCTTGTTCGCCTGTGTGAGAAAATTCGCCGCAAGGCGGTCGAGATCGGATGCGTCCATAAGAAAAACTCCTTGGTTTATGTCTATAAACTAGGAGTTTTCTTGAAAAGCGTCAACGAATGCCTACACGGCAAGTTGCGTCATAGGCTCCGTCATCGGCAAACCGAGGGATTCCGCGACGCCCGCATGGGTGATCTTCCCCGCGCAGACATTCAGGCCGTTGCGCAGGTTGGCGTCATCCGACAGCGCCTGCCTCCAACCCTTGTCGGCCAGCGCCAGCGCATAGGGCAGCACCGCGTTGTTGAGCGCCTGCGCCGAAGTCACCGGCACCGCACCCGGCATATTGGCGACGCAATAATGGATCACATCGTCCACCGTATAGACCGGATCGCTGTGCGTCGTCGCGCGGGAGGTTTCGAAACACCCACCCTGATCGATCGCGATATCGACGAGCACGGAACCGGGGCGCATGGCCTTGACCATCTTTTTCGTGACCAGCTTGGGCGCGCTCGCCCCCGGAATAAGCACCGCGCCGACCACGAGATCGGCGTCGAGGACGTAGCGTTCGATGGAATCCTGGCTCGCCTGGATGACGCGCGCGCGGTTGCCGAAATGGCGGTCGAGCACGCGAATCTGTTCGTGGTTCTTTTCAAGGATGATTACGTTCGCCTGCATCCCCACCGCCGTTTCCGCCGCGTGGAAGCCGGACACGCCGCCGCCGAGCACGACGACCTTCGCCGGTTCCACACCGGGCGACCCGCCGATCAAACGCCCCCGCCCGCCAAGATGTTTCAGCAGATACGCCCCGCCGACCTGAATGGAAAGGCGCCCCGCGATTTCGCTCATCGGCTCCAGCAGCGGCAGGCGGCGCCCGCCCGGCCCCGTCACCGTTTCATAGGCGATGGCGACGCATTTCGATTCCATCAGGCCTTTTGCCTGCTGCGGATCGGCGGCGAGGTGGAGATAGGTGAACAGCACCTGCCCCTCGCGAAGCATCTTGCATTCGCCGGGCTGCGGTTCCTTCACTTTGATAATCATGTCGGCCTTGGCGAAAATATCCTTGGCGCTTTTGACGATCTCCGCGCCGCTGGCCTCGTAATCGCCGTCCGTGTAATTGATCCCTGCCCCGGCCCCGCTTTCGATCAGAACCTTGTGGCCGTGCGCCACGCATTCCCTCACGCTGCTGGGCACCAGACCGACGCGGTGCTCCTGCGCCTTGATTTCCTTGGGTACGCCGATGATCATGCCTGTCTTCCTGCGAATGTTGGGCTTCTTTTGTATCAAAGCCCGGCGGAATTGCCTACACACAACGTAACAAAGGCCCGCTTTTGCACCAAATTTGCGCCGTGCCGTTATTTTTTCATATAATTCAAACAGAATAATAAAAGGTGGGAATCTTGGTCGACGCACCGAAAATGACGACGAAAGGCCAGTTGTTCTGGAACGCCTACGGCAATCTCCAGGCGGGCATCGAGTCGCAGGGCGGTTACGATTTCAACCGCGAACTCCTCACCCACATTCAGGCGGACGAACGCTATGTTTCCTATGTCGATGAATATCTGGCAACGGCCCCGAACCTGACGGAGCCGAAGGAAGATATCCACGCCCGTGCCGTGTCCGAACACGAAAAATCGTTAAACGCGCTGGAAACCGGCTCCGGCTACAGCGCCGACGTTCAGGGCCTCGCCAACGATTTCTTTTTCGTGATCGAACAGGATTACGAACGGGCCGGCCCCGCCCCCGGCGATTATACCACCCAGCAACGCATCGACGATGCCTTCACCGTTGTCCAAAACGCCACCACCGTTACTGGGGAAAAGCCGTTCGATAAAGAATTCGCCAAAACCCAGCTTGGCGATCTGGCCCAAACCCCGGATGCCAAAACCGCGCCCGTGACGGAATCCATCAAGCCCGAAAACATGCCGGCTCCGGTTGCCAAAGAGATCGAACCCGCCGAAACCACAGCCGCTGTCCAGGAAGAAGCGCCCAAACCGGAAAATGCAAGCCCGCTGGAAACTGCAAGCAAACCGGAAACTGCAAACAGACCTGAAAACGCAAGCAAGCTGGAAAACACGGCCAAACCGGAAGACACCAGAACCACAGCGGATTACATCGTCGAGCGCGGCGACAGCCTCTGGAAGATCGCCAAGGAATATTACGGCCTGAACAAGCCCGCCGAAATCCAGCGCACAGTCGATTACATCGCCTCGGTCAACGGCCTGGATGAAGGCACCGCGGCCAATCATATCAAGACCGGCCAGGCCATCCAGCTTCCCGACAGCCCCCTCGCCCCCGAAGGCACGAAGCGTCTGGATTGGGAAGCGCTCGACGCCGAAACGAAGAAGGGCCTGCGCGGAAAATTCGCCGCCGCGGTCAACAACGAGCTGCCGGATGCGCAGCCTGCCCGCGTCGCGGACATCGCCTATACCGGCCCCGCAGCAACGCCCGGTTAAACCGTTCGTTCGAAAAGTTCCAAAAAAAATTCGTTCCCTTTACGTCTCATTAAGGAAGCTCTGGCATTCTTGCCCGTGAATTGCCCATGAAGTTTCACATTTCGAAGAAATTTCCGCCGCTTTTCCCCGCCAGACTGCCCACCATAGAAGACCAAATCAAAGAAATGAAGGAGTACCGCACATGAACATCGACCTGACCGAATCCGAATTCAACGCGCATGATGCCCACATCATCGGCATGATCCGCGACCTGCAGGCCGCCCGCGCCATGGCAAAGGCATAAGGCTGCATAGAAAATGATTTTATCATCCTCTGATAGAAAAGAGGATAAGGCGTAAGGGCGTAAGGCTTTTGCGCCTTATTCTTTGCCCGCGCCTTTGCTTTCATCCTTCCAGAATGTGTGTATCCCCGGCTTTTTCGCCTCGTCGATCGTCACATCCTCGCCCTTTACGTACTTGTTCACGAAATCCAGCACCGTGCGGCGAACGATGTCCTGATAGCCGCGATCCAGCTCGGTAAAGGAAAAATGATCGGCCCCGTCCAGTTCGATGAAGTATTTGGGCGAAGACGTCTGGTCGTAGCCGCCGCCGCGCCGCATGATTTCGGGCGTGATCGGTGCATCCTTCGTCCCGCCCTCATAAAGGACAGGCACATCGATGCTCCGCAGCGTCTTCTTCCTGACATACGGACCGATATAGGGCGAGAGCGCCACCACGGCTTTGAACCGTCCGTCCTTCCACGACGACCACCCGCCGGCAAGCCCCAGCACGGTATAGCCGCCCAGCGAATGTCCGATCAGCCCCATGCGCTCCGTGTCGATATAGGGTTTATACATCCGGTCGTCGAGCATGGAGGCCAGCGCGAACAGCAGGTCGTCCCGCCTGTCCGCGTCGGTCTTATCCGTCCATGCCTCGGGCGTACGGAAGGGCTTTTCCGGCCAGTCCTTCGTGCCGCCGCGCATTCCCCCACTCAACCCGCCGCCCCCGTTGAAATGCCCGCGGCAACGCGCGTCCTGATGATCCGGCGCGATGACGATATAGCCCTGATCGGCCAGATATTCGGTCAGGAACGCCGATTGCTTCGCGCAGCCGCCGAACCTGTGAGAAAAAATCAACAGAGGCCATTTCCGCTCCGTCGACTGGAATTCCGGCGGCAGCCAGATTTCGACATTCGGCTGACGCTTGTCCGGCGTTTTAGCGGGCGGGGCCTTTTCCTCTTTACGCCGTGCCTCGTACTGCTCAAAGCTCGTAATGCCTTTTTCGAACGCGCGCGGCTGCGGCGCTTCGGTCTGGGCGCGTGCGGCGATGGGGGAAAGGCAGAGGATCAGGGCGGCGACGATATATTTCATGGCCGGAATCGTATCATGGAATTGAGAGAAATGGTGGGCGTTGAGAGGGTCGAACTCCCGACATCTTCGGTGTAAACGAAGCGCTCTACCACTGAGCTAAACGCCCCACCTGTGGTGGGGTATAAATACATAGGGGTATGGGCTTTTGCAACCCAAAAACATTCTAAAATGTTATCCCGAGCGAAGGGTCGATAGCCCGCAGCCAAGGGATCCGGCTAGATCCCTCCATTCCGCTTCGCTCCAGTCGGGATGGCAAAAAGAAAACCCCGCATTTCTGCGGGGTTTCAGAATTAAGGCCGTTAAGCAAACAGCGTTTTGGCTGGATTAGGCGCTAGGAGCGAAGCGTATGTTAATACGTGAGCGACGAAGCAACGCGATCCAGACGAAACGATGAAAGCTTACTTGTTAACAGCGTCTTTCAGTTCTTTGCCGGCTTTGAACTTCGCTTGCTTGGAAGCCGGGATCTTGATGGCTTCGCCCGTGCGGGGGTTGCGGCCCGTGGTGGCTGCGCGGCTCGATACGTTGAACGTGCCGAAGCCGACGAAACGGCATTCATTGCCTTTTTGCAGCGTGGCGGTGATACCGCCGAATACGGCCTCAACGGCTTTTTGCGCGTCGGCTTTTGTGATTTCGGCTTCTTTGGCAACGTATTCGATGAGTTCTGCTTTGTTCATTTGGGTATCCCCTTATGGTGTTCGTTTTGTCAAAATCCAGGGCGCAAAAAACGGCCTGAAAAACCTTCCGGACGACGGCTCCTTTATGGCTGAAACCCTAGGATTTCCGCAGCTCCGGACGACTCTTTTCTAGGCCGTTTCAGGCGAAGACTCAATGGCGAATTACGTCTGATCCCTTGTTTTCTGCGGTTTCCGCGGGGATAGGCTCGATTTTATCCTTATCCCGTTGAATCGGCTCGGGAATTTTAACCAGAGCGTGGGTCAGAACCTCTTCGATCGTGTTGACGGGAACGATCTGAAGGCCTTTTTTCACCTTGTCCGGAATATCGGGCAGGTCTTTGGCGTTGTCTTTCGGAATCAGGACTTTCCGTATTCCACCACGGTGCGCCGCCAGCAATTTTTCCTTCAGGCCGCCGATCTCGGTGACATAGCCGCGCAGGTTGATTTCCCCCGTCATCGCGATGTCCTTGCGCACCTGGATGCCGGTCAGGGCGGAGATGATCGCCGTCGTCATCGCGGCGCCGGCGGACGGGCCGTCCTTGGGCGTCGCGCCTTCCGGCACGTGAACGTGGATGTTGGCTTTATTCAGCTCTTCAAAATCAACGCCGAATTTGTCTGCGCGCGATTTGATAAGCATCTCGGCGACCGTGATGGATTCCTTCATCACGTCTTTCAGGTTCCCCGTGGTCGATACCTTGCCATCCTTGCCCGGCATGGTCACGGCCTCGATGGACAAAAGATCGCCGCCGAATTCGGTGTAGGCGAGCCCCGAGACGATGCCGACGCGATCCTGATTGTCCACTTCGCCGAAGCGGTATTTTTTGATACCGGCGTATTTTTCAAGGTTTCCGGGCGTGACGGAAATTTTTTCCTTGCCCTTCATCAGGATGTCCTTGATAGCCTTGCGGCACAAATTCGCGATTTCACGCTCCAGCGAACGCACGCCCGCCTCCCGCGTGTAGAACCGGATCAGGTCGCGGATCGCCAGATCGCTGACGGCCAGTTCGCCGCGCTTGAGGCCCGCTGACTTCATCTGCTTGTCGATCAGGTGCTGTTTGACGATCTGAATCTTCTCGTCCTCGGTGTAGCCGCCGATGCGGATGATCTCCATACGGTCCATCAACGGCTGCGGCATGCGCAGGCTGTTTGCCGTGCAGATGAACATCACATCCGAGAGGTCGTAATCGAGTTCAAGATAGTGATCGTTGAACTTGCTGTTTTGTTCGGGGTCGAGTACCTCGAGCAGCGCCGAGCTCGGATCGCCGCGCCAGTCGGAACCAAGCTTGTCGATCTCATCGAGAAGGAAGAGCGGGTTGCTGGTCTTGGCTTTTTTCATGCCCTGAACGATCTTGCCGGGGAGCGCGCCGATATAGGTTCTGCGGTGTCCGCGAATTTCCGATTCATCGCGCACGCCGCCGAGGGACATGCGGACAAAGTTACGGTTCGTGGCTTTAGCAATGGACTGGCCGAGCGACGTTTTACCCACCCCGGGCGGGCCGACGAGGCACAGGATCGAACCTTTCACCTTGCCGGTGCGCTGCTGCACGGCGAGATATTCAAGAATGCGTTCCTTGACTTTTTCGAGGCCGAAATGGTCGGCGTCGAGAATTTTCTTCGCTTCCTTGATGTCTTTTTTCACGCGCGAACGCTTGTCCCACGGAACCGAAAGGACCCAGTCGAGATAGTTGCGCACGACCGTGGCCTCCGCCGACATCGGCGACATCTGGCGCAGTTTCTTGAGTTCGGCCTTGGCTTTTTCGCGGGCCTCTTTGGACAGGCGCGTTTCGTTGATTTTCTTTTCCAGCTCTCCCATTTCGTCGAGGCCGTCTTCGCCTTCGCCGAGCTCCTTCTGGATCGCCTTCATCTGTTCGTTGAGATAGTATTCGCGCTGCGTCTTTTCCATCTGGCGCTTGACGCGGTTGCGGATGCGTTTTTCGACTTGCAGGACGCCGATCTCGCCTTCCATGAATCCGTAGATTTTTTCGAGGCGCTCGGCGGTGTTCGCCGTGGTCAACAATTCCTGCTTCTCGTCGATCTTGAGCGAAAGATGCGAGGCGATCGTGTCCGCCATCTTCGCCGGCTCTTCGATCTGGTTGACGGAAACGATGACTTCCGGCGGAATTTTCTTGTTCAGCTTCACATATTGTTCGAACTGCGCGACGACAGCGCGGGCGAGCGCCTCAAGCTCCTCGCCTTTCACGGACGCATCGGCCATGGGGCTGACCAGCGCCTCGATGAAATCCGTGCGGTCGGTGAAAGATGTGATTTCGACGCGCTCGACCCCTTCCACGAGAACCTTCACCGTCCCGTCGGGAAGTTTCAGCAATTGCAGGATGGAGCCGATAGTGCCGATCATGTGGACGTCGTCCGACGTCGGATCGTCCTCGGTGGGCGATTTCTGGGTGACGAGCAGGATCTTCTTGGAATCCTGCATCACGGCCTCAAGGGCCTTGACGGATTTTTCGCGCCCGACGAACAAAGGCACGATCATATGCGGGAACACGACAATGTCCCTGAGCGGCAGAACCGCGTATGCGCTGGAATCTTTCGTGATTACACCCGTCATGATTACCTCTTTTTGTAGTCTGCTCCCGGCTTTACAGCCGACTGCAACGCACCATTCTACCACAGGATATGGTGAACATTCGTTAAGATTTCAAGACTCGCCCCCTTCGGAAAACCGCAAAAGGCCATGAAATCAACGCTTTCAGCACCTGCCCCGTTAAGGAATATCGGGCCGGGTTACTTCTTTTCAACAACCTCGACGGCGGCGCGGTCTTCGACCACTTCGTCGATCAGGCCGAACTTCTTCGCCTCGTCGGCGGACATGAAGTTATCACGCTCCATCGCCTTTTCAATGTCGGCGAGTTTGCGGCCCGTGTGCTTGACGTAAATATTGTTGAGGTTTGCGCGCAGACGCAGGATTTCCTTCGCCTGAATTTCGATGTCCGTCGCCTGACCTTGGGCACCGCCCGACGGCTGGTGGATCATGATCCGGGAATTGGGCAGCGAGAAACGCTTGCCCTTCGCGCCTGCCGTGAGGAGCAGCGAGCCCATCGACGCGGCCTGACCGATACAGACGGTCGAAACCTGCGGTTTGATATATTGCATCGTGTCGTACATCGCCATGCCCGAGGTCACGACGCCGCCGGGGGAGTTGATGTAGAAGGAAATGTCCTTCGTCGGATTCTCGGATTCAAGGAACAAAAGCTGGGCGCAGATAACTGCCGAAACACCGTCCTCGACCTGACCGGTCAGGAAGATGATACGCTCTTTCAAAAGGCGCGAATAAATGTCGAAGGCGCGCTCGCCGCGGTTCGTCTGCTCGATCACGGTCGGAACGAGGTAATTCTGGTATATATCGACGGGATCGCGTTCTTTGGGGAACATGCTCATGACGTGATTTCTTTGCGTTTGAGGTTATGAATCTTGAATTTAGACATTAGAGAG
>DASTUM010000086.1:0-7863 GCA_035759665.1 Micavibrio sp. | reverse complement strand
GCCTGTGGATTGGCACTGCTTCACGAAGTCATCAAAGCCTTCTTTATTGCCGCACAATTGTTTTGCGAGCGGGTGATCGAAAGCGAGGCCGACGAAGGATGCGCCGAACAATGTGTCGGGGCGTGTTGTGTAGACTTCGATCTGACCGTCAGCGGTGGCGAGGTCAAATTTGAATTGCGCGCCTTGCGATTTGCCGATCCAGTTTTCCTGCATCAGGCGGACTTTTTCGGGCCAGCGGTCGAGCGTTTTGATTCCGTCCAGCAATTTGTCGGCGTATTTGGTGATGCGGAAGAACCATTGGTTCAGTTTGCGGCGCTCGACGGGCGCGCCGGTTCTCCACCCCTTCCCGTCCACAACCTGTTCGTTGGCGAGAACGGTGTTGTCAACCGGATCCCAGTTGACCATCGATTCCTTGCGGTAGGCGAGATCGTTTTTATAGAGATCCAGAAACATTTTCTGCTGATGCTTGTAATATTTCGGATGGCAAGTCGCG
This sequence comes from Micavibrio sp., assembly GCA_035759665.1. Classification (GTDB taxonomy): domain Bacteria; phylum Pseudomonadota; class Alphaproteobacteria; order Micavibrionales; family Micavibrionaceae; genus Micavibrio_A. The sequence continues at coordinate 7,370 of DASTUM010000086.1, read as the reverse complement.
ACTTCGCGTCTCCAATCGATGGCAAGGCCCATCGAAAGCATCTGCGCTTTCATCTGCTTGATGTTCGAATAGGTCCAGTCGGACGGGTGGACGCCCCGCTCCATCGCGGCGTTTTCGGCGGGAAGGCCCATCGCGTCCCAGCCCATCGGGTTGACGACGTTATAACCCTGCGCCTTGCGGTAACGCGCGACGACGTCCGAGAGCGTGTAGTTGCGGACATGGCCGATATGGATGCGGCCCGACGGATAGGGAAGCATGGCGAGGACGTAGTATTTCTTCTTCGAAGAATCTTCCGTGACTTCGAAGGACTTGTTGTCCGTCCAGAATTTCTGCCATTTGGCTTCGGTTTCTTTGATGTTGTAGCGTTCCATACACTGCTCTTATTGTTATTGCCCCAGTATTAAAGGCTTTGCAGCGCGGATTGCAAGGACGAAGCTCAGACGGAAAGCCACAGAAGGCGCGCCGGCCGCGATAATGCGTGTCGGCCTTGCGCCAGAAGGAAAGTTGTAGCGTTCTGGTCGGCGGCACGGAAAGCTGCCCTCAAAACGGCAGCGCCGTGATCAGGCTCGCGGCGCCGCAGATGAAAGGTTAGGTTTGTCGGTCGTTCTGCGGAATGAACGCGGCGTTCATTCCCATGGCTTAGTCTTCCACTTCGCCCATGCCGGCGACGCGGAGCTGGCGCGCGCGGGTCAGGATGGCGTCTTCCATCTGCGGGCCTGTATTGTCCGAGACCTGCGTGTCGACCCATTTGCCGCCCTTCATTTCCTGGCGGAAGACTTTGACCTTCACGCCGTCGGAGCGGAGCTGCTTGTCGAGGATGAAAATATTGACCTTGAAACGCTCGTTCGGTTTTTCCTCGGCCTCGTACCAGTCGGTGATGATGACGCCGCCGAACGGGTCGGCGCTGGCGAGTGGCATAAAGGAGACCGTGTCGAGCGAGGCGCGCCAGAGGTAAGAGTTCACGCCGATGCCGCTCGATCCGTCGTCCGCTTTCTCCTCCTTGCCGCCGAAGATGGAAAGCCCGTCCTTGCCTAACACGCTCTCGCGTTTGCCGTAGATATCGCCGCCCGTCGTCGTGCGGTCCGCGCCCGAGGGATATTTGGCTTCGCCTTTATAGGCCTCGCATGATGTTATGAAAATCAAAGAGGCAAACGAAAGGAAAAGAACGATAGGAAAACGCGGCATGGCCATGCAAAGGCTCCTACTATAAAGGTGTGTCGTGCTGTTAACTCCTGGATTGCTTAGCATGCCGCGGAAGGTCGCTCAAGCGCCTCGCGGAATGTCCTGTGGAAGCCTTGGCAAAGTCCATGGTTTCTGCGCTTTTCGAGAGAAAAAACGGAACTGCGGTGTGTTGACATAACTATATTAATTGGCCCGTACGCGTCTGTTGCACAATTGTCACAGGGCTGTATCAAAATGTAGCGCTCCCGGTTTCCCTTCGTTGACCCCCCGCCTTCTTTCCGACTAAATAAGGGCATCATTCGGAGGTTCCGGGTGCTTTTCTTAACATCGTCCCCTTCGGGACATCCTAAGAAATTCTTTAATATTGGAGGAATGAAAATGAAAAAAATTCTGCTTTGCAGTGCTGCTATCGTCGGCGTTGCTTTCGCCGCTGCTCCTGCGCTGGCGCAAGTTGACGTTACGGTTGGCGGTCACACGAAAAACTACTTCGGCTACGCTGACAATGACGGCGATGCTCGTGAGTGGGACATGCTCCGTGAATCGGAAATCCACTTCAACGCTGAAGGCACGGCTGACAATGGCCTGACCTATGGTTTCCACGTTGAAACGGAAGCCGATGGCAATGACAGCATGGATGTTGAAGAATCCTACCTGTACCTGGCCTCGAACCTCGGTCGTCTAAACCTCGGCTCCGAAGATGGCGCTGCTTACCTCCTGCAGGTTGCTGCTCCCTCCGCCGATTCTAACATCGACGGTCTGCGTCAGTACATCAACCCGTTCACGGAAATCGATTCGATCGACTACGACAACGATGCAACGGGCACGTCCGAAAAAGTTACATACCTGTCTCCGAACTGGAACGGTCTGCAACTCGGCGTTTCCTACACCCCGAGCATCGAAGATGACACGAGCGGCCTCGAAGGCTTCTCCCCGGATGATAACGATGATTTCTATGAAGGTGCTGTCCGTTACGAAGGCACGTTCAACAACATCGGCTTCGCACTGGGCGGCGGCTACGGCGAATCGGGCGGCGATGATGACTTCCAACAGTGGAACGTCGGCGCTGACTTCGATATCGGTGCTTTCGGCTTAGGCGCTGCTTACACGGAAGAAGAATCTGACGATGTTGTCCTTGGCGACACCGATCAAGACACGATCGTTGTCGGTGCTGACTACACGACTGGCCCGTTCCAGTTCGGCGTATCGTACCTGAACCTCGATGGCGAAGACGACACGGTTGACGCCGATCGTTACGCAGCCGGCGTTGTTTACACGCTGACGCAAGGTCTGACGCTGCGCGGTTCCGTTCAGTATGTTGACTCTGACGATGATGCAGCTGGCGACGACGAAGACGCTACGGCAGTCCTCGGCGGTATCCAGTTCAACTTCTAATTCTAGAAGCTGACACGAAATTGGAAGAGGCGCCCTTGCGGCGCCTCTTTCTTTTTGGGCCCGTCATTGTTACATTTCCCGCATGTCCGACATTGCCGAAAATTTTGACGCCGTCCTGAAGAAAATCCGCAAAGCTGAGCGGGCCGCTGGCCGAGAAGAAGAGGGGGCCGTCAAACTCGTCGCCGCGTCCAAGATGCAAAGCGAAGACAATTTGCGCGCGGCGCTGGCCTGCGGCCACAGGCTGTTCGGTGAAAACAAGGTGCAGGAAGCGCAGGCGCACTGGACGCATTTGCGTCAGGACTTCCCGGATTTGAAATTGCATTTGATCGGGCCGCTGCAGACGAACAAGGCCGCGGACGCCGTGGCGCTCTTCGATTGCATCGAAACGGTCGACCGCGAAAAGCTTGCCGACGCGCTGGCCTCCGAAATGGCGAAGCAGGGTCGGCGCCTGCCATGCTTCATTCAGGTGAATACGGGTGAGGAAGAACAGAAGGCAGGAATCTCTCCCGAAGAGTTGCCCGCGCTGCTGGCATATTGCAGAAAATGCGGGCTGGAGATTACGGGCCTGATGTGCATCCCGCCCATTGGCGCTGCGCCCGCGCTGCATTTTGCGCTGCTGAAAAATCTTGCCGCTGAAAACGGGCTCGCACATCTCAGCATGGGCATGAGCGCGGATTTTGAAAAGGCGGTGGCTTTGGGAGCCACGTATGTGCGGGTGGGTACTGCGCTGTTCGGAGAGCGCGCTTAAGTGTTCCAGCTATAGGCAGCGTCTTTCGCGGCGAAATTTCTATGACCGCCTGCCGTCTTTTCGTAAAGATTGGCAACTGCCAAGGATTTTTCGGTGCCTGCGGCGGCAGATCGGGCGGGGCCTTCGATATGGATCGAAGGCTTTTTGACGGCCGGCGTTACATCAAATCCCACGAGCGACATTGCGTTTTCGGCCAGATCCTTCCCGGTGCTTTCTTTCAGCGCGAGATTGATCCCGCTGCTGATCGCGCCGAGCGGGCCGCCGAAAATCGTGGAACCGACGATGCCGCTGAACGATCCCATCGTATCGCCCGTGATTTTCCTGTAGAGCGTACCGATGACGGGGAGATGCTGCAGCGGATTGATAATGTCGATGACATCGCCGAAGGAAAATTGATTGTCCTTTTCGCCCTCATAGGCAATGTCGGGGGTCATGGCGGGCGAGGCGGCTCCGTCGGCCATGGCGGGGGAATATCCGTGCGGCGCGTAATGCATCCCCTGCGCGGCGACGGCGGTTTCATGCACCATGCTGCCGAAGCTGGGAATCGGGCCGGCGGTGCGTTCGTTCAAATCGCGGCGCATCACGGCTTTGCGCGCGGAAGCTTCCCAGGATTTGTATCCTGCGTCTTCACGAACGGAGTCCGGAGTCCGGTTAAGGGCGCTTTCGATCATGGGGGAAAGATTGCAAGCCGCATGCCAGCGCTGGACATCGCGGAATCAATGGGTTAGTGAAGAAGTGAGCAAAAACCTCTGGTATTGCAGGAAAATCCGGTATGCCCGACACCGCCGCCATAGCTATTTTTGCCGCCAGCCCGGCGGAAGCCGCCTATCTGGCCGACATCGTCCGCGCCGCCGGCTTTGCCAAAGCGGCGGAAGCCGCGGATCTGGGGCTGGCCAGCGCCCGTGCGGAGCTCCCGGCAAACGCCCCGATATCCATTCTGCGAATCGGTGGGCAGGGCGGCGAGGGTGTACGTGTCATGGATTCCCCGGCCAGAGCCAGCGAGGTTGTCGCCCTTTTGCAATCCATGGTGCGGTCCGGACAGGGGCTTCCCGTTAAAATTTTTATCGGCGATCACGAGCTGGACACGCGGGACAATCTTTGGAGCAAGGCCGGGGAACCGCCGCTTCGCCTGACCGAAAAGGAAACGGCCATCCTGATCCATATGAAGGCCGCCGGTGGCAAATCGGTTTCCCGGCAAGAGTTGCTGGAGCATGTCTGGTCGTACGTGCCTGATGTGGAAACCCACACGCTGGAGACGCATATTTACCGGCTGCGGCAAAAGATCGAGGATGATCCGTCCGCGCCAAAAATTCTTATTACTCAAGGGGATGGATACGTATTGACGGAATAGCCGGGAAGCTAAACCGTCTGTTTCGCAAGACGTACAGCTGCCACCAGCGCCTGCAGAAAACTATCCGCTTTTTCAATGACAAGGGTCTGAACGCCCTTTCCCGCGAGCTGGTCGAGTTCGCCGATCAGCACGTGGATGGTGCGCAGCTCATCCGCCTCCAGCAGACTGACGAGATCGACCTCTTCCGCCGTCGGCTCAGGCGGAGCGGCGGGAATGGGGGGCGGGCCGTAAGACTGGGTTGCACCGTGCTGTACGCCTTGGCGGCACGCGCCGCAGCGGTGTCGGCAGGAGGAGGGGATTCCATTGCTATCGGATTGGCAATGCTTATATTTTCGTGTTCGCCAGACGTCGTTTCGGGGCCGGTTTCACCGCGGCCTTTCAGGAATTCGATCAAAAACGTACGCAGGGCGCCGACACTGACTTCCGTGCTGTCTTCCCAGAGGCCGCCGGTTTCTTCGGCCTGTTCTTCGGAATCCTGCTTCTTGCCGGGATTGTCTTTTTCCTCGCGCCTGATCTGGAGGCGCGTATCGGCCTGCTCCGCCTGGCGAAGCGTGGTCTTAAAGAGCGGGCCTAATTGCGAAAACACGCAGATTTTCCTTTCCTGCACAATAAACGCCAAGTTTTATTATAGCACAATGGAAGAAAATTGCTAAGAGATGGCCGGATCAGTTGGCGGCGGACGGCGCCTGGTAAAGATCCTTCAATTCCTGCGTGACGGGCGATGTGTACCAGTCGGCGCTGTAATTCCACAAAGGCGATCCGGTTTTCCACGATTTGACCGACATGGTCGCGATATCGGTCAAGAGCGCCCACTGATCCTGATTGTCGATCTTGTAGGGCTGATGAACATAAGCTTTCACGGGTTTGAGCTGGAGGAAGATCACGGCGTCGCCGGTGCGTTTGCCTTCCATATCCTGCAGGATCATCTGGTATTGTTCTTTTTGCAGCGGCTGGATCATCAGCGTTTCGATCATCTGCGGAATGACCGCGATTTTATATTCCTGATATTCGTACGGGAAATATACGGCGTCGTCGCGGCCAAAGGAAATATACATCCAGTAGGATTCCTCGCCTTCCTGATCCTGCATGGTCTTGATTTCGAGATGGATGGTGGCTTTTACGTCGATAATGGGATCCTGGGCGTCGTATTTTTTCCATTCGCGCAGGAGGCGCTGCTTTTCGTCGTAGAGAAATTCCGGGACGCGCGCGGATGCGATCGTCTTGAATTCCTGCGATCCTTTGGCCCATTTTTCGAAGTCGGGATTGATGCCGGCGGTTTTGAAAAACGCAATGGCGACGTCTTCCTTGTCGGACGGTTCGACCTTCATTTGCGCGGCGGCATTCGTGGGCGCGTGTAAAAGGAGAAAAAGAAGACTGACGAAAAGGATGCGGGAAATCATATGGCGAAGGTTCCTGTGTTTTATTATTATGCCCTAAAATAAGTGGAAAGTGAAAGCTTTCACGCGGAACGGATGAAAAATGGCGCGGCGAACCGGTAAAAAGGGGAAATCGGGCGGGAGCGGGGATGAAGAAGGCCCCGGCCTCTGGAACGCCTATGTCCGCGATATCGTTCCGATGCGGGGGCGCGGCGATCTCCCTGGCGACCTTCCGGCGAAGACGACACGCAAGACGAAGGCGCATGACAATGTTTCAGTTCCCGCGCCGAAAACGCTTTTGCCGAAACCGGTGCGGGAGGCGCCACAACTCGATGCAAGAACCGGCCAGCGGCTGCGGCGGGGGCAGGTACCGATCGAAGGCACGCTCGATCTGCACGGTATGACGCAGCAGGAAGCGCATTTGAAACTCAACGATTATATCGCCAAAGCCTATGCGCGCAAAAAACGCTGCATGCTTGTCATTACCGGCAAAGGGAAGTCGGGTGAGGGGGCGGGCGTGCTCAGGCAGAAATTTCCGCAATGGATGGAAATGTCCCCGCTATGCGAGATCGTTCTGAAAATCCAGCCGGCGATCCAGAGCCACGGCGGCACGGGCGCATGGTATGTCTATTTGAAACGGCAGCGCGATTATTGAGCCGCCCGGCTCGCGAAACGGCGTGCGGGTTTGCAGAAGATCGTTCGGCGCCGGACCTGCAATCCGTCTACAGGATAAATTTACTCAAATCCGTGTTTTTGGCGAGATCGGCTACGTTCTTCAATACATCCGCCGCCGTGATGGTAATGTTTTCGCCGCCGCGATCCGAGGCCGTATAGGAAATATCGTCGAGCAGGCGCTCCATCACAGTGAGAAGGCGTCGCGCGCCGATATTCTCGACGCTTTCGTTCACTTCGAAGGCCAGCCTCGCGATTTCGTCGACGGCGTCGTCGGTGAAATCGAGCGTTACGCCTTCGGTGGCGATCAATGCCTTGTATTGTTTGATCAGGCAGGCGTCGGTTTCGGTGAGGATGCGTTTGAAATCTTCCTGCGTCAGAGCGCGGAGTTCGACGCGGATGGGAAGGCGCCCCTGCAATTCCGCGAGAAGGTCGGAGGGTTTCGCGTAGTGGAATGCGCCCGACGCGATAAAAAGAATGTGATCGGTTTTGACGGTGCCGTATTTCGTGGAAACGGTCGTGCCTTCGATAAGGGGCAGAAGATCGCGCTGGACGCCTTCGCGGGAAACGTCGCCGCCGCGCGCGTCCTGGCGCGCCGCAATTTTGTCGATTTCGTCGATGAAGACGATGCCGTTTTGCTGTACGAGCG
>DASTUM010000085.1:0-5900 GCA_035759665.1 Micavibrio sp. | reverse complement strand
TTACGCCCGGAACGGTATAGGGCTTCAGCGCCTCGCACACCATATAGGGGCCGAGGTCGGAACCGCCGATGCCGATATTGACGATATGCGATAGTTTTTTGCCCGTATGGCCTTTCCATGCGCCGGAATGCACCTCGCCCGTGAATTTTTTCATGCGGGCCAGAACCTCGTGCACGAACGGAATGACGTTTTCGCCATCGACGTTGACCACGGCATCTTTCGGCGTTCGGCAGGCGGTGTGCAAAACGGCGCGGCCTTCGGTCGCGTTGATTTTTTCGCCCGCGAACATTTTCGTGCGCCAGCCTTCGAGATCGCAGGCCCTGGCGAGGGCAGTCAGTTTTTTGACCGTTTCCGCCGTGATGCGGTTCTTGGAATAATCGAAGAGAAGGCCCGGAACCTTTACCGTGAACGTCTCGAAGCGGGCTTTGTCCTCCGCGAACATCTGGCGCATGGTTGTGCCTTCGAGAGACTTTGCGTGCGCAACGAGGTCTTTCCATTCGGGCTTGAGGGCGGGGTTATTGGACATTGGGCAGTTCCTTGACTATGTCTGCGTTGGTTATCTGTTCGGGTTTGCCGACAAGGACGGTGACCATTCCTTCCGGCTTTAAAATACGATTTGCAACCCGCTGGATATCGGCGGGAGTGATAGCGTTGATTTTATCTTCCAGCCGGTCGAGATAATCGATCGGCAGGCCGCGGGTGCGTAGCGACATCATCATACCGGCGATCTGGTCGCTGGAGGTCAGGTGCAGCGGAATCGAGCCGATCAGGTAGGATTTCGCGTCCTTTAGCTCCTTCGCGGCCACCGGTTCGTTGCGGAGGCGTAGCATTTGTGCGCTGACGATATCCAGCATTTGTTTCGCGCTGCCGTTCTTCGTCGATGTCGAAATTGTCAGCGCGTCATTGTGGCGGTAATCGACGACGCCGGAATAGATGCCGTAGGTGAGGCCGCCTTTTTCGCGTGCCTCTTCCATCAGGCGCGATCCGAACCCCGCGCCGCCGTAGATATAGTTCATCACCTGCTGCGCGTAGTAATCGGGGTCTTTGCTATCGACGGCGGGGAGCATGATTTCGACCATCGTCTGTGGAATGGGCTGACCGTAGAGATAGATTTTGCCGCCATTGGCGATGCTCACATCCGTGATATCGACGGCGGGGCCTTTGGCGGGCAGCTTGCCGAACGCCTTGTCGATGGCGGGGCCGAGCGTTTCGGGATCGATATCGCCGACAGCGGCGACGAGCAGGCGGTCGCGCGTCAGGTATTTTTCTTTGAAATCGCGCAGATCTTGCGGCGTGATTTTTTCGATGCCGGAGATCGTGCCGCCGCTGTTCTTGCCGTAAGGATGGCCCGGATAGGCTTTATCGTTTATAAGCCGCGCGGCCATCCAGTCAGGCTCCGACAGAGAGGATTTGATGCGGGAAAGATTTCCCGCTTTCATGCGGGCGACGGCTTCCTCGTCGAAGCGCGGCGCGTTCATGGCGCGTTCAAGCAGGCCGAACGCCAAGGCGGAATTGCGCGTGAGGGATTTCAGCTGGCCGCCGAATCCGTCGCGGGACGCGCTGAATGCCAATGTGATGGAATGGTCGCTCAGCATTTTCTGGAAGGCTTGCGAATCCAGTTCGCCCGCGCCTTCGTCCATCGTGTTGGACAGCATGCGGGCGAGGCCCTGCTTGTCCTGCGGGTCGAGCGCGGTGCCGGAATCCAGGAACAGGAAATTCATAGAGACGATGGGGAGCGAATGATCTTCCACCAGCCACACGGAAATGCCGCCCGGCGTGGTGATGTCCTTGATCGGCAGGAATTTGCCGTTCGCAGCTTTTGCCTGCATGCCGAAGAACAGCAGCAGGCCGATGACGATGGCCGCCAGCAAGGCGGCGAGGAGAAGCCATTTGCCGGGGCGTTTATCCTTGAACATCGGCGGCCTCCTGCTTTTCTTTTGCGGGCGCTGGAACCGGCGCGGGCTTTTCTTCGGGGAGCAGATAGCCCGTTACCGGCGGGCGCACCCACGGATGGTTTTCGTCCAGATAGGTTTTTGCGGCGGTATTGACGCGCTCCACGGTTACTTTGGCAATATCTTCGGGCCAGTTTTCGACATCCTGCACCGAGCTTCCGGTCGTCAGCGCCGCGCCGAAAATCATGGCGGGGCCTGTGACGCTGTCGCGGGCGAAGATGGCTTCGTCGCGCAGGCGCTGGATCGATTCCTTCACTTCGGTTTCGGTGACGCCCTTTTCCACGACTTTGCGGATTTCGGCGTCGAGCAGCTTGCCAAGCTCTTCGGGGCTGACCCCGGCTGCCGGAATGCCGCCGAGCGTGATCATGCCGTAATCGAGCGAGGTGGAATTGTAATCGAGCGATACGCTGGTCGCTTTCTTCTGTTCGACGACGAGGCTTTTGTAAAGGCGCGTGGCCGAGCCGCCGTCCATGATGTCGGAGAGAACTTGCAGGGCGAGGGAGTCGGCGCGGTTGCGGCTTTCGGCGGGCGCGATGAAGATTTTCTGGAAGACGCTCTGGTGGATGCTGGGGTCTTGCAGCGTCAGGAGCGTTTTCGCCGGGCCGGGCGGGACGAGCGGCCGTTCGCGCTTGGGAAGTTTTTTGACCGGAATTGCGCCGTAATATTTTTCGGCGAGCGGTTTCAGGGTTGAAGCCGTGATATCGCCGCTAACGACGAGGATCGCATTGTTGGGCGCGTACCAAGTGTCATAGAATTTCTTTACGTCCGCCCAGTCGTAATCCTCGATCTCGTTCATCCAGCCGATGACGGGAATGCCGTAAGGATGGTTGATATAAAGCGCGCTGTTCATCTGTTCGCCGAAAAGGGCGCGCGGGTCGTTGTCGGTTCTCTGGCGCCGCTCTTCGAGGACGACGGATTTTTCGGATTTGAAATGCTCTTCCGGCGGGTTGATGTTCACCATGCGGTCGGCCTCCATCTCCATCATCCTGGGCAGGTTTTCGACGGCGATGGATTCGAAGAAGGCGGTGTAGTCCTGCGAGGTGAAGGCGTTGTCGTTGCCGCCGAGGGTTTTCACGGTCTTGGAAAATTCGCCGGGCGCGATTTTCGCCGTGCCTTTAAAGAGCAGGTGTTCGAGGTAATGCGCCATGCCGGACAGGCCGGGCTGTTCGTCCGCCGCGCCGACCTTCATCCAGAGCATGTGGGTGACGACGGGCGCACGGTGATTGGGGATCACCACGACCTGCATCCCGTTGGCGAGTTTGAATTCCTGCGCGCCGAACGTCTGGGCGTTCGCGAAGCCAGGGAAGACCAGCAAAAACGTAAGGAAAATCAGGCGCATTGTCATGCGCCTAGATATAGTGAGTTTTGGATGGAGCGTCGAGGGCTAAGGGTGGAAAATCCCCTAGTCTTCTTCCTTCACGGGCGTTTTCCCCGCGGTGACGGGCTTGCCTTGCGCCTTGTTTTGCTTGATGCGGTTGGCTTCGGCCACCGGATCGACGACCGGGGCGGGCGCTTCCTTTGGTTTCTGGCCGACCATCTTTTGCAGCTTGGCGATACCGGGTGTGTCGTCCTCGATAATCTCGGCGGTTTCCTTGTCCACCTGCGCGCGGATGGCGGGGGATGCGTTGACGGCGCCGGTTTTTTGCAAAAGCACAGCCTCGCCCTGCGTGACGCCGGCTTCCCGGGCGATGGCTTTTTGCGCGTCTTCACCAAGGATGACCTGGCGGGCGATTTGATCCGTCGCCTGTTCCTGCGGGCGCGGCGTGCCGGGTTTGGGGGCGCGGAGTTCGAAGTCGGGCGGCATTTCAAGCGGCGCGCGCTTGACGATCGCGAATTCATCCGGCGGCTTTTTCGAGAAGTCGAATTGTTCGCGCGTTTTCTCGCAGGCGCCGAGGCTCAGCGACGCCGCGAGGACGAGGATGGAAGAAACCGTTTTTTTCATGCGACGCCGCCTTCCGTTTGCTTGGCCCGTTTAGGCTCAAAGAATATCCCATCCATCACGAGGAGCGCAATCCCCACCACGATGCCGCAATCGGCGACGTTGAAAGCGGGGTAATGCCAGCCCATGACGTGGAAATCGAAGAAATCCGCCACCGCGCCGAAACGCAGGCGGTCCGCCACGTTGCCGACGGCCCCGCCGATGACGAGGGCGAGGGCCACGATCTGGAGCCAGCTATTGCTCCGCAGCATCCATATGCTGAAGGCGACGGTGATGATGAGTGACAGGCCAACCAGAATCCAGATGCCGCTTCCATGAAACAGGCCGAAACTGATCCCCTGATTCCAGACCATGGTTAGGTTGAAAAAGGGCAGGATTTCGACGCTGGCGAAGGGGAAGCGCGGGGGCGCGTCCATCAGCCAGTCCCACAGGCCCACGGGGCGGGCGTTCGGCTGCACCTGCGCGCGCATCACATATTCGAGGATCAGCCATTTGCTGATCTGGTCGAGAACGAGCACGTCGAGCGCGAGCGAAAACCCGACCGCAGGCTTCGAGGTGCTGAGCTTCCAGTAAGACATGCTAGGCGGCTTCCTTATGCTTTGCGTACCAGCGGACGGCGGCGGCGTCGCGCAGGGTCAAATCCGGATACTCCACATCGCTGCCGACTTCGGGCAGGATTTTCCAGCTGCGCACGCATTTCCGGCCCTCGGCTTTTTTGAAGACGACGGCAACACCTTCAATCTTCGCATCCTGGAACGCGTCGGAAGGCGCTTCGCCCTTAATGATCTTCGCCTGCGAGGTGATGCAGATTTCAGCAAGATCAACGCCCGTCAGCGCCTCGGCATGGTCGCCGTCGACATAAACCTGCGGATCGGCTTCGAGCGACGCGCCGATGGTTTTCGCCGCGCGGTGGGGTTCCAGAGCGCCGAGCACGACTGTGCGCACTTCCAGAACCTTCTTCCATTTCGCCTCGAGGATGGGGTTGTGCCATTCCTGCGGCGCGGTGGAATAGGTGCGAAGATGAATGCTTTCCGCCTCTTCGAACACGCCTTTGGGGCGGTGATCCCATGCCTCTTCCGCCGTGAACGACAGGAAGGGCGCGAGGCGGGTGACGAGGAAATCATAGAGTTCGGCCATCACTGTGCGGCAGGCGCGCCGTTCGAAAGAATCCGGCGTGTCGCAATAGAGGCGGTCTTTGCGGATGTCGAAATAGAAGGACGACAGATCGGCGTTGCAGAAATTGTAGAGCGTCTGGATGATGTTGTTGTAATCATATTCCTCAATGTCATGGCGGATCGACGCGCTGATCTGCGCCATGCGCGAGAGCATATATTGCTCCAGTTCCGGCATGTTCTTAAAGTCCGCCGCCGGAACGCGCTCCAGGCCCGAAAATCCGTTGATCGCGCCGAGCAGGAAGCGCAGCGTGTTGCGGATGCGGCGATAGAGGTCGCCCGTGTTCTTCATCGCCGTCTCCCCGATGCGCATGTCGTCGGAGAAGTTGGACGTCACCGTCCAGAGGCGGATGATGTCGGCGCCGTGGGTTTTGAGAAGCTCGTTCGGGTCTACCACGTTTCCGAGCGATTTCGACATCTTGTAGCCTTTTTCGTCGAGCACGAAACCATGCGTCAGAACGTTCTTGTACGGCGCATGGCCTTTCGTCCCGCAGCATTCCAGCAGCGAGGAATGGAACCAGCCGCGATGCTGGTCGGAGCCTTCGAGATAAAGATCGGCCTTGGAAACCGACAATTCGGGACGGTCGTCCATGACGAAAGTGTGGGTGGAGCCGGATTCGAACCAGATATCGACGATGTCGAAGATTTGCTCGTAATCGGAAACGCTGTATTCCTCACCGAGGAAATGACGCGGGTTGTGCGACCACCATGCGTCCGATCCTTCGGCCTCGAACGTATCGACGATGCGTTTCAGCACCGCTTCGTCTTCCAGCGGCTCTCCCGTCTTCTTGTTGACGAAGAAGGCGAGGGGGACACCCCATGCGCGCTGGCGCGAGA
>DASTUM010000084.1:0-14472 GCA_035759665.1 Micavibrio sp. | reverse complement strand
TCTTGTTTAGCAAAAAAAATCCAATATGCGCCGGGATCAATTGTTTTAGGAATATGATTATCAGAAACAATAAATGATCTTCGTCTCTTGCTAAAAAAAATGCGTTCCCAATGTGACTTATAATAATACCCATGCAGATGGGTTACTTGCGTGGGAATGCTGCCCCTGTTGGTCACTTCAAATGTTATATACGTTACTCCTGAGCCATCTGAAAGTTCCATATTTATAGAATGTGTAAGAATAATCCTGTGCCTAAAGAACCAACCAATACCGCCTGCTACGGCTGTAATAGTAGATAATACGGCCCCATATACAGCAACCCAATCAGTGGTGGTCATTTCTAAAATGGAAGACATGGCTTTTCTGCTTTCTTAATTCTAACTTTAATAAAGATACAGCCATAAAAACTGGCATGCATCTTGAAACTCTAATCCTGTAGAGAGAACAAGACCACGCGGCGAAGCGAGTAGAGCAATGGCACAAAATCTAATGCAAAACAAAGCATTACAGGCATTTCAAGTCCCGAAGGACGTCTACAATGCCATCCGTAAGGCGGCGAACGCCACGGGGGTCAATTTTACCTACCTGATGGAAAAGGCTGCCGTCGAAAGCTCGTTCGATCCCAATGCCAAGGCCCGCACCTCCTCCGCCACCGGCCTGTTCCAGTTCATCGAATCCACATGGCTGAAGATGGTGAAAGAACACGGCCCCAAATACGGCCTCGAAAAATATGCCGATAAGATTTCCGACAATGGCCGCGTTTCCGATCACAAAACCCGCAACGCGATTTTGAACCTTCGCAAAGACCCCGAGATTTCCGCCTATATGGCCGCGGAATTCGCCACCGAAAATTACAATGTGCTCAAAGACCGCGTCGGCGGCCATGTCGGCTCGACCGAACTTTATATGGCCCACTTCCTCGGAGCCAACGGCGCCAGTGCTTTCCTGAACGCCATGAAAAAGAGCCCCAACATGGCGGCCGCCGACATCTTCCCCGATGCCGCGCGCTCGAACCGCAATGTTTTCTACGATTCCAGAACAGGCGCGCCGCGCTCGATGAAACAGGTCTACGCTTTCTTCGACAAGAAATTCGACGCCCCCGCCGCGCTCGGCAACGATGTGGTCATGACGGCTGCCAACAACACAGTGCGCGACAACGCCTATACCGGCCCTCGCAGCGCAGCGCCCGTGCGCTATGACATGCCCGATCCCTTCACCCGCATCGCCGGCCTGATGGGCGCTGATTCCAACGCATCCGTCCTGAGAATCTCCGGCGAGACGGGCCGCGATTCCGCTCTCAAGGACTGGCAGATTTTCCCGCCCAGCCTGTACGGCAAGCTCGCCCTGAGCCCCGCGCAGATGATGATGCTGGACGATTTCACGGCCTAATAGCCTCTACCCCATGCGTTTTTTACAACCCTGCCGCTCCATGGCCGGGCAATACTGTATTGTAGAATAGATTGATTATAAATAAATATACAAATACAGTATTTATGTATCCATACAGCATGTACAAAAAAACTATACTATAAATAAATACATATTTTACTTTTATATTTGCCTTTATTAAAAAAAGTGTTTCTCTTCTTGACAAAAAAGCATCTATACACTATCTTTAAAATAACAAGACGGGAATACACCCGCTATTAACCAAGAACCAGGGAGGTTCTAAATGACAAAACTTGTTTCCCGTTTCAACGGGTCCAGAAAACCAGTCAGACCGGCGATCGAAACAGAGGTTTCAACGGCTGGGAGCAAATGGAGAATGCTGGTCGCCATGCGAAATAGCCCCCGCTTCGCCGCCGCCGCCGCGAGAATGTTCCGCCTGTAACGGAATTCCGCCTTTCGACGGACAGCGCCGTAACCCCTCATTACGGCGTTGTTTCGCGGCCAATATCTTCACCGCTTTTTCGTTCATCTGCGGCATCCGCAAGATGCAGGACAGCAAGCGGCTTTTGAAAAGCGATGCAAAATATCGTTTCGTGATCGGCACCGCGGCGATATAATGCCCCTATGAAACGCGCCGCCCCCACCGCTCTCCTTTTTCTCGCCCTCCTGCTCACCGCCACGGCCCCCGCGCTGGCCCAGCCGATCGAACGCGAAGCCCTGCCCGCGCCCTACACGATGCAGGGCGAAACCGACCCGATGGCCATGGGCAGCGCGCCGGTCATGACCGCGCCCGCCGATGTCCCGCCGCCCATCAACCGCGGCGAAGCCGTGATCGCGCCGCCGCCGCCGGGTGCCGATTCCCTGCCCACGCAGGATGTCGAGCCCGTCACCGCGACTCCGCCCGCCACCATGCAGGAACGCGATCTCGCCCCCGCGCAGCAACAGACCGCGCCGGATTCGCCCTATGTGAATCCCTATCCCAACAACCCGGTTTCCGGCGTACCGCCTGAAGACCCCTCAAAATTCGAGGACCGCATTTTCTGCACACTGAAAGTCTCTTTCGGCTCGATGGGCGCGGGACCCGATCGCAAGACGGGCGACAAGGTGAAATCCTATCTCGATTCCAACCTCGATAAACTCAGCTACCAGACATTGACCCGGGGCAAGGAAGGGGAATTTTCCTACTGCCTGACCATCAAGGAACACAGGAAGCAGGCGGATATCTACAACGACCTTCGCCACCTGATCCCCGACCGGCGCAACAACCGCGCGCCCGTCAGCATTTCCGGCAAAGGCTTCGAACCCACCGGCAACAAACGCCGCGGCACGAACGACTAATCCCGCGTCATTGCGAGGCTAAGCCGAAGCAATCCATGGGTTTGCGTACACCCTTCGGCCCTTCACAAAGATGCTATCGCCCCTGCGTGGCCCGTCTCAAACGGTCATTGATCGCCACACCCAATCCCCTGTCCGGAATATTCATCACCGCGATGCCCGTATTCGCCGGATTGTCCAGCTCGCGCAGCATCGAAAACAGATTGGCGGCCGCCTCGCTCAGATCGCCGTTCTCGCTCAGATTGCGGAACCTGCCATCGCCCAGCTCCTTGGCGAACCCGCCGCCCTTCACGCCCATGAACTTCGCAGAACCGAACGCGAGCAGGCCTTCATCGGCTTCAACATCCACCGCATTGAGCCGCACCGGAATGCTCGGCGCGTAATGTTTCAAAAGCTGCCCCGGCGAGCGCGGCTTGTCGTGCGCGCCGGAATCGGCGGCGACATCGCCCAGATAAGGCTCCAGATCTTCTGCCGTCACCGCGCCGGGCCGCACGATCACAGGCTCCTCCCCGCTCAAATCCAGCACCGTCGATTCAAGTCCAACCGCGCACGCCCCGCCCGCGATAATCATCGGCACGCGATCGCCCAGCGATTCCCGCACATGACGCGGCGTTGTCGCGCTTGGCTCGCCCGACGCGTTCGCGCTCGGCGCCGCAACCGGCACGCCCGCTTTTTCGATCAGCGATAACGCCACCGGATGATTGGGCATACGAACCGCAATCGTATCCAGCCCCGCGCTCACGAGGTCCGACACGCCGCCCTCTTTCCTCTTCGGCAAAATCATCGTCAGCGGCCCCGGCCAGAACGCCTGCATCAACCCTTTCGCGCGCGCATCGACCTCGGCATATTTCGCCGCGTCCTCGCGCCTTGCCACATGAACAATGACGGGGTTGATCGCTGGCCTGTTCTTCGCCGCAAAAATTCCCGCGACCGCCCGTCCGTCCAGCGCGTTCGCGCCCAGCCCGTAGACCGTCTCCGTCGGAAACGCTACAAGCCCGCCATCGCGCAATATCCGCGCGGCTTCTTCAATCGTTTCGGGGGTGGGGGCGGCCATCTTCGTCATGGCGCTAAATGGCCATTATGGCCCCAAAAAATCAAGGAAATTAAACCGCAGAGACACATTGATGTTTAAACCACCAAGGCACAAAGACACCAAGAAGGTTTATTAAAGAATGCCAAGATTCTGCCCTCTTGCATTCTCCACTTTCTAGCATCCCCGCGAAAGCGGGATCCATGTTCAAAACCACCAAGATACTTTTGGTTTTTATAAAAACCCTTGGCGTCTTCGTGCCTTGGTGGTTTAAAAATTCACCCTTTTCTATGAATCTTCCCGCCCGTCATCGGCTGCGGTACGGCCGTCGTCCCCGGAAAACTGATCGGCAGATCGAGCAGCCTGCGCACGGCGAGATAGCCGAAACATTCCGCCTCCGTCGCATCGCCGTTCCAGCCGAGATCGTCGACACACCGAACCGCGCCATCCAGCTTTTCATTCAAATACTGCATCAGCGCCTTGTTGAGCCGCCCGCCGCCGCACGCATACCATGCCTTGGGCTTTGCGGGCATATGCTCCACCGACCGCACGATCATATCGCCCGTAAAGCGCAGCAATGTCGCCGCTCCGTCTTCCGTGCTGATGCTCTGCATGTTTTGTGAGGCCTGCCCCAGCGCGGCGATGTCCCACTGGTCGCGATCCAATGATTTCGGCGGCTTCCTCGTAAAGTAGGGATGCGCCTCCCATTGCCTGAGCAGCGCCTCGATCGGCGTCCCGTGCGCCGCGTATTTCCCGCCCTCGTCATACGCCTTCCCCGTGCGCGATTTGATCCAGTCGTCCATCAACGCATTGCCCGGCCCCGTGTCGAAAGCAATCATGCTGCCTTCGCCCTCGCCGATCCAAGTGACATTGGCGACGCCGCCGATATTCAGAACCGCAACGGGCAATTCCAGTTTCGCGTCCGCCATCCGCGCCGCGTGATAGATGGGTGCGAGCGGCGCGCCCTCGCCAAAGGCTTTCACATCATCAATCCGGAAATCATCGACCACGTCGATACGGCATTCCCGCGCCATAAAATCCCCGTCGCCGATCTGGATCGTGACGCGTTCCGCCGGCGCGTGGTAAACCGTCTGCCCGTGAAATCCGATCACGTCGATATCTTTCGCCCCGCGCCCCGTCTCGCGGAGCAATTCCTCCACCGCCTCGATATGCTTGAAAGTCACCAGTTTCTCGGCATCCAGCAATTTCGGATCGCGCCGGTTTTTCACCCCGAAAACCGCCCTGATCTCGTCCCGCACGCGCGGCGCATAGGGCATGCTTACAAACCCCAGCGGCTTCACATACCTGCGCCCGTCCGTCTCCAGAAGGGCCGCATCCACCCCGTCCAGAGACGTGCCGGACATCAACCCTATGGCGGTGTAAATCTTATCCATGGCTTATATTATCTATGTAACTTCAATAATTACAACAGCTTATCCAGTCAAAAAAACCTTATACTATACATAATATCATGATACGTTATCTCTTGTTTTAGGAGGATCGGCTATGGATTTGAAAGCACTTGGAACTGCATGTGGTTTGAGCATCTTGGCTTTCGCTAACGCTGCGACAGCTCAAACGCCCACTGCAACGGAAAAATGTATAAGGGCCGATAAATACCCGGCTCCGCTGCCTGGGCACAATCTTATCATAGACCCCCGGAATGGCCTCGATTTTGAACATATTTACGGTTCAAAAATGAAAGGCAACGGCGTTTTCACGGTCCTTAGAGAATTCACGGATGCGAACACCCCTTCTCACAAATCCATCACCTTCAAAAATTCCCAAGGCGATATCGCCCGCGGCGCTGCTGCCCGCTTTCTTGTGTGCCCGGCATTAACCTCATAAGGCAGCCGACTTTCTAAGGGTTGGCGCTGAAAAACTTCGTGATCTTTATGGTCTTCGTGGTTATAAGCTTGTTATGGCTTACAAATCCGATTTTCTGAATATCCTGTCCGAACGCGGCTTCCTGCACCAGTGCAGCGATTACGAAGGCCTCGACAAAAAGCTCAGCTCCGGCGTGCAATCCGCCTATATCGGCTTCGACCCGACGGCGAAGAGCCTGCATGTCGGCAACCTCACCGGAATCATGATGCTGAAATGGTTTCAGGAAACGGGGCACAGGCCGATCACCCTGATGGGCGGCGGCACGGCCAAGGTCGGCGACCCGTCTTTCAAAGACCAGACCCGCAATTTGATGACGGATGAAACGATCAACGAAAATATCGAAAACGTCCGCACCACCTGCTTCACGCAATTCCTCACCTACGGCTCGGGCAAGACCGACGCCAAGATGGTCAACAACGACGATTGGCTCTCGAAACTGCATTATCTCGACTTCCTGCGCGATTACGGGCGCTACTTCACCGTCAACCGCATGATCTCGTTCGATAGCGTGAAAACAAGGCTGGAGCGCGAAAGCCCGCTCACGCTCCTCGAATTCAACTACATGGTCATGCAGGGCTACGATTTCCTCGAACTCTACCGCCGCGAAGGCACGATCCTGCAGATGGGCGGCTCCGACCAATGGGGAAACATCATCAACGGCGTCGATCTCGCGCACAAATCGGATCAGGTGCAATTGTTCGCCCTCACCGCGCCGCTGCTCCTCAACGCCGCCGGCGAGAAGATGGGCAAGACCGTGGGCGGCGCCGTCTGGCTCAACAAGAACATGCTCTCGCCTTACGATTACTGGCAATGGTTCCGCAATGCGGACGATGCCGATGTGGCAAATCTTCTCGCCCGCTTCACCATGCTGCCGATGGCGGAGGTCAAACGCCTCTCCGCGCTGCAAGGCTCCGAAATCAACGAGGCCAAGAAAATCCTCGCCCACGAGGCTACGAAACTCTGCCACGGCGAAGCTGCCGCGCTGGAGGCTGCCGAAACCGCGAAAAAGGTCTTTGAACAAGGCGGCGTCGGCGGCGACCTTCCTTCTATAAACATCCCGATGGCCGATCTGGAAAAAGGCGTTTCCGTCCTCGATCTTTTCGTGCAGGCCGGATTGGCCGCCTCGAAAGGCGAAGCCAAGCGCCTGATCGAAGGCGGCGGCGCGAAATGCAATGATGAAACCATCACAGTGATTACAGCAACAGCGTCGGCGAACGATCTAACCGCAGACGGATACATCAAACTTTCCGCCGGCAAAAAACGCCACGCCCTTATAAAAACCGCTTAACACCCCACCACATCATTGCAAGGAGCCCTGCGTAGCCTTGGCGAAGCAGGGCGACGCGGCAATCCATCCCGCTGTGGTTCGGCAACATCGCAAGCTGGATTGCTTCCCCGGCATAACCTCCTCGCAACGACGGTTATCTATTGCCGGTATTTTGCACGGGTTCGGTGGTAATTTTATTGGTCGGCTTCGGATTGCCATTCGGGACAGGCACGGTTGCCTTGGCTGCGGGCGCAGGCTCCGTGTCCGGCGATGAGGCCGGTGCGTCGCGCGCTGGAATCTTGCTCTCATACCCGCCCTCGAACAATATCTTGCGGATAATGCCTGGCGCGAGAACCGATAGGGGGTTCACCGTGATGTTCGGATCGCTCGTCGGCCCTTTCATCGAATAGGTCGCCGCGATCAGCCCGCTCGATCCGCCGAGGATATTGCCGACCAGCGGAATTTTGCCCAAAAACTCATTGATTTCCGTCACAGGGATGATGGTACCGGACACATCCGTCGTCTTCTTGCCGCGGTCGAGCACACCGGAGAAGGTCAGGCCGATGCTCGACCCCGACGTCTTCCCGTCCTTGATGATCAGCAAATTCCCCTCGGGCCGGAACCGCCACTCGAACCCCGATTCCAGTTTCGAAAACACCAGCCCCTCATTGCCGAGCAATTGCGTCATGCCCGTCAGGCTCATCAGGCTGAGCAGCCTTGCCAGAGCCGGCGCCTTGACCACGCGGAAATTCTCCATCTGCATCGACCCGTGCAGGTCGCCGCGCGGATCGTTGTCCTTGGGCTGGCCGTAGATGCGCAAGGTTCCTCCATGCACGTTCTCATACACGCCAAACGTATAAAGCAGGTTGCCGGCGTCGTTGGTGTCGAGCCGGAAGCTGCGCCGCCCCGCCTCGTCCGGCTTGAAACGCAGATAAATGTCGCCTTTGTTCTTGCCGATACCGCCGTCGAATTCTATCTGCGTCATGTCGCCGTCGTCATCGAGTTCGATATAGGCCCGCGCCGCCCTGACCGACTGCCCGTTCTTGGCGAGCATCCTGTCGGCGTTCAGGGTGATTTTCATCGCCCGCTGCTTTTCCTTGGGAGCGTCCGGCTGCATGCTGATGTCCGACGCCTCGCCTTCCGCGAGGAAGGGCTCAAGGTCGAACACCGGCGCCTTCGCCTGGACCACCAATGCGCCGGATTTATCGGTATCGAAACTCGCCGATCCCTGCGTCCCGCCGATTTTCGCAGACGGCAGCGATCCGCTCGCAATATCCGCCTTCTTGCCGTTCAGCGGCGCGAAATTGATCGTGCCTTTCGACACGCTGAAATCCCTGCTGCTGATCTCGATATCGGAAAGCTGCTTGAGGCTGTCGTCTTTCAGCGATCCGTTCAACGTCATCGTCCCCGGCGTCCCCACCGGCTTTTCAAATTTGAACGGGTCGATATAGACGCGCACGGGATTGAGGTCGCCTTTGACGTTGATCGTCGCCGTCTTGTCGCCCTTGTCGGTATAAATGACGTCCACCGGCACCGTCCCGCTGATATACTCGTCGAGATCGACACCGAAATGGTTACGCAGCTCCTGATCCGCCCCCACGCTCGCCGTAACCTTCATCGAATAAGGATGCCCCTCGCTCTCGAAATACTGATGCCAGTCTATCTTCGTATCGCGCCCTGCAAGCTGGGCGCTGCCCTTGATCGTGAATCCGCCCGGCTCGGTTTTCAGCTCCAGCGGCCCGCCCGACAGCGGCAATCCCTCAACCACATCGGGAATGTTCAGCGCGCTGAGCGTGCCCGCGATCTTGACATCGACGTCCTCCTTCGGAACGTCCTTCACGGTTGGAAGGCCGACATCGACCTGCGCGTCGATCGTTCCCTTCACTGTCTTGGGGTCGAGCCCGATCTCCGCCTTGCCCATATTGATCGGCTCGGCGGCGATGTAATCGAGCGCGGTGGCGAGCGGCCCCTTCACTTTGGCGTTGACGCTCACATACCCGCCGCCCGCGGTCATAAGCTCCGTCACCTTCACCCTGACGCTGCTGCCTTCCATATCGCCGATATTGGCGCTGGCATCGCTGATCTCCAGCACCTCCGCGCCGAGATCGAGCATCCCCTTGCCCTTCGCGTTTTCGGCGGGCATCAGCGTTTCATTGTACGTCACCTTCGCGCCCTCAAACGCAAAGCCCAGCTTCAATTGCGGCATATCGAACGACCATGTCTTCGCCTGCGTTTCCGCATCCAGAACGCGCTCCGCCGTCAGTTCCATATCGAGCGCCACATCGCTCACCGTGCCGCCCTCGATATTGCGGCCCAGCCATTCATAGGCCTCGCCGTCATGCTCCGACTTCGGGAACAGCGCCGCGACCTGCTTCAGCTCCGCGCCCGCGACATTCATCTTTACGGGAAGCGTCATAGAATCCCGGACCAGCTTGCCGCTTGCTTCGCCCGAAAAGGCGATGCCGCCGATTTCCCCCGACAGCTTCGATACTGAAAGTGTCCCGTCCGCGCCGTTATATTCGCTGCTGACCGCAATATCCTTGAGCACGACCGGCGCGTCGTATTCTTCAGGCAAAGTGATCTGGCCTTCGGGAATCGCGCCCGATACGCGGAAGGATGTCGGGACGAGGTTGGCGTCCAGCGTGCCTTCCATATCGCCGCTAAAATACAAATCCTGACCGCTGAGTTCGTCCGGCACAGGCAGGAAGCGCGAAATCACATACGGGTTGATATCGTGGATTTTTCCCGTGGCGTAGAAATCGTCCGTTTCCTTGCGATAAGCCATATCGAGGTCGATACTGGCGTTTTCGCCACGACCGCCCGGCAGCGCGATATGCAGCGACGACACGACTCCCTCCGGCTCCTCCCCGATCGAAAAATCGAGTTCGGTCAGATACCATGACAGCCCGTAATCGTAATCGCGGATCGCAACGCTGGCGTTGCGGATTTCGAATTTTCTCAGGCGGGCGATCAGGCTGCCGCGCTTGTTCGTGGCCATATCGCGGAAAATCTGCGCCACTTCCTGCCCGGGATTTTTGGTTTCGGCGGCCTGCTCCGGCTGCGGCTTTTCCTCTTGCGCCTTCTCGGTCTGGATGAACAGGCTCAACTTCCCGCCCTTGTCCCGCACCAGTTCCAGCGACGGCCCCTTGATTATTACGCTGACGGGCCGGATGCGCCCGAACAAAAGCGCGCGCCGCGAAAGCCCCACCGACGCGCTGTCGATCGTCAGCGTGTTCGCCTCCGCCCCGCCCTGATGCACATGCAGCCCCGTCAGGTCGAGCAAGAAAGGCCCCTTCAGCTCCGGCCAAGAAAAGACGATATCGTCGAACGTAACTTTCACGCCGTCTTCGATGCTGGAAAGCGCATCTTCGACATATTCCTTGGCAAAACCGATGCTCATCGGCCCCTGGCTGACCTTCCAGACGAAGGCGCCAAAGGCGATGGAAAGCAAAAGCGCGAGAACGGCCAGGATCTCGAACGTCACGATCAGCGTGCGGTTGCTGAATTTAAGAATATGCCTGATCAAAACGGAATCCCTGAAATCATCGGATATGATTGTTATAACAATAAGATAATTTTACGGCTTTGTCAGGCGGCATTCTTGACTCCGCGGGCAAAAAGGCCACCTATAATAGCATCAATTCCATGGAAAGGATCGCCAATGACCACGCTAACCGAAGGTTCCAAAGCCCCCGACATAGACCTCCCCACCGACAATGGCGGCCATTTCCGTCTCTCGGACATGAAGGGGGAAAAGATACTGGTGTATTTTTATCCAAAGGACGACACGCCCGGCTGCACGAAGGAATCCTGCTCCCTGTCCGAAAACATCAAATCTTTTGAAAAGCTTGGCTGCGCCATCGTCGGCATCTCCAAATGCAGCGTGAAAAAACACGATAAATTTAAAAAGAAATTCGATCTGCAATTCCCCTTGGCCTCTGATGAAAACGGCGATGTCTGTGAACGCTATGGCGTCTGGGGTGAAAAAAACTTTATGGGCCGGAAATTTATAGGCATCAAACGCACAACCTTCCTTATCGACGAAGGTGGCACGATCGAAAAAATATGGCCGGATGTGAAAGTCGAAGGCCACACCGAAGAAATCCTCGCCGTCCTCAACGCCAAAAAGAAGGCCGCCTGACACCTCTCTTCGTCATTGGGGAGCGTAGCGACGCGGCAATCCAGAAACCGATGCCTCGCAATGAAGCCTAAATACAGGCTTCGTTCGGGCATATTTCATTCCCGCAAAAAAGCGGCTAAAGCACCAAAAACCCCGTAAAATGTGGCTTTTAAGCTTTTTGCAATCATTCCCAGCTACGATTTACAATCATATAAGTGGGAAGTGAGGGTTTATGGACGACCTTATCAATGCCAGCATGCCGCAAATCGATATCGATTTGTCGGTATCCTTCAGGAACGCCGCGTGTGTAACGGGCAACGGTGATTTGTCTTTCGATGCCAACAAGCTTTCCGGGAACGCAGGAAGTAGAATCATTGTCGACGCATTGACCAACCAACACAAAATTCCCGCCGCTGTCCTCGCGGACAATCCCAAACTCGGCGCCTGCGACGCTAAGGCGTCATTGATCGGCACATCCGTCTCCGCGAAACCCTACAAGCCATAAAACAAACCCCGCCAAGGCGGGGGTTTCTTTACGTCGCCAGTTTCAATCCTATGATGCCGCTTACTATCAGCGCCGCACTCGCAAGACGCATCACCGATGCGCTTTCCCCGAACAGGATAATGCCGGCAATCATTCCCCCCGCCGCGCCGATGCCCGTCCACACCGCATAGGACGTGCCGAGCGGCAACGATTTCACCGCGAGGGTGAGGAACCAGAAACTCGCGCACAACGCCAAAACCATCAGCACAGACGGGACGATCTTCGTAAACCCTTCGGAATATTTCATCCCGATCACCCAGCCCACTTCGAACAGCCCCGCAATAAGAAGAAAAATCCACGCCATAACGCCTCCCTTTCGTTTTGGTGTAAGGCCGCCCCTACGATGAAATGAAAAAGCCGGTTCGTCCCGGCTTATACCTCTTACGTCATTGCGAGAAGGCGCAGCCGACGCGGCAATCCAGTAGGTTTAAAGATATCACAAGCCTCGCGCGGAACGAAAACGCTAATCGCAAGGAACAGCAGGCTTGCTATTGCCCCGCACAGCCTTGAACTGCGCCACATGCCCTTCGATGCTTTCGGAATCGCCCTGCACTTCCGTGCCGTCGAAATATTCGAGCGTCCCTTCGATGGTGCTCTCGTCTATTTCATATGTCGACAAAACGCCTTCAATGTCGCGGCAATTGTCCATCTTCGCGTCGCACAGGCTGATCTGCATCGTCTGGCTTTCGCCCTCGAACACCTGTTTTGCCGTGCGATACGCATCGTTCGGCTTTACCTCGGCCCCGGCAAGATTCATGCGGATATGGTTGTCCAGGACGATCGTCGTCGCCGCGCCGTCGGCGATCCAGCAATCGGCATAAAAACGCCCGCCGACAGTCTCCTGCGCGGACACCGGCGCGGCAAACAAAAACGCCGCGAGGGCAATCATTCCTGCGGCGTTTCTATAAATCATTGCGATTTTCCCTTATGCGGCTTTGGCCAGCAATTGCGTGACGGTCTTGCCGCCGCCCGCCTTGTTCATGTGGTCGTGGACATGGGCCACCATTTCGTCCGTCTTTTCGTGGAAGAAATGGTTGGCATTCGGCACCACGCGGTAATCGATGGAGATGCCTTTTTGCGCCTGCAGTTTCTCGACAAGTTTCTGCACGCTCGCTTCCGGCACGATGTTGTCTTTTTGCCCATGCAAAATCAGACCCGAAGACGGGCACGGCGCGAGGAAGCTGAAATCGTAAATATTCGCCGGCGGCGCGACGGAAATAAATCCCTGAATTTCCGGACGGCGCATCAGAAGCTGCATACCGATCCACGCGCCGAACTGGAATCCCGCGACCCACACATACGGCGCGTTCGGGTTGAGCTGCTGCATCCAGTCGAGCGCCGAGGCGGCATCGGACAGTTCGCCCTCGCCGCGGTCGAACACGCCCTGCGATCTGCCGACGCCGCGGAAATTGAACCGCATCGTCGAAAAGCCGCGCGCGACCATCACCTGGTAAAGCAGATATGTGTTTTTGTTGTTCATCGTGCCGCCATGTTCGGGCGACGGATGCAGACACAGGGCGAGCGGAGCGTTCGGCGTTTTGGAATGATGGTAACGGGCTTCGAGGCGGCCGGCAGGACCGTTGAAAATGATTTCGGGCATTTATGTCTTTCCACACAAAGAGCTATTTCTAGCCCCCTGTATAAAGACCCGATCCGGAAAAGTCCAAATTTTTCGCATAAGTGCTTGATTCGCATGTGGGTAAGGAAAGACTCTGGGAATATACCAAAATTCGCTTGGAAATTTTATGTATATTAGGGCAAATCTGCAAACGCCGCAGCTTTGAAAATGACAAGCCCGCCAATTCTTTCTATAACCACGCGATGCGCAGAATTTATCTCGACTACAACGCCACATGCCCGATTTTCCCGGAAGCGATCGACGCCGCCGCGGCGGCGATGGCGCACACCGGAAACGCGTCCAGCATCCATGCCGACGGACGCGCCGCGCGCAAGATCGTCGAGGATTCGCGCGGCGACGTGGCAAAACTCGCGAACGTGCGCGCCGCGCAGGTCATCTTCAATTCCGGCGCGACCGAAGGCAACAACACGATCCTGTCCGGCTATCAGGACAAGA
The DNA here is from genome assembly GCA_035759665.1 of Micavibrio sp. Lineage (GTDB taxonomy): Bacteria > Pseudomonadota > Alphaproteobacteria > Micavibrionales > Micavibrionaceae > Micavibrio_A. The sequence goes on along the minus strand of DASTUM010000084.1, from coordinate 826 downwards.
CCGTGCTCGTCTCCCCGATGGAGCATCCCTCCATTCTCGAGGCCGCGCCAAAGGCGGATTATCTTCCCGTTACGAAAGACGGCCTCGTCGATCTCGAAAAATTCGAGGCCCTGATGCAAGTCTCCGCGCCCGCGCTTGTCTGTGTGCAGCTCGTCAATTCCGAAACCGGCGTGATCCAGCCGGTCGCGGATATCGCCCGCCTCGCCAAAGCCAAAGGCGCGATGGTTCACTGCGACGCCGTCCAGGCCGCGGGCCGCATCGCAATCGATTTCCCATCGCTCGGCGTCGATTACCTCACCCTTTCCGCCCACAAATTCGGCGGGCCTCAGGGCATTGGCGCGCTCATCTTCCGCGAAGGTTTGCAAATGCCCAAATTCATGCGCGGCGGCGGGCAGGAAAAACGCCAGCGCGCCGGAACCGAAAACGTCGCCGCCATCGCCGGCTTCGCCGCCGCTGCAACCCGCGCCCTCGAAAATATCGACACATATCAATCGCGCTGCAAAGCCTTTCAGGCCAAACTGGAATCCGCCCTGCGCTCGTGCGCGAACGACATCATCATCGCCGGCGAAAACGCCCCCCGCGTTTCCAACACCACGAACGTCATCCTCCCCGGCGCCTCCGCCGAAACACAATTGATGGCGATGGATCTGGAAGGCATCGCGGTCTCCAGCGGCTCCGCCTGCTCCTCCGGCACCTTCAAGCCCAGCCACGTCCTCGCCGCCATGGGACACGGCGCGGATGAAGCCCGCTCCGCCTTGCGATTTTCCACCGGATGGGCTACCACGGACGCCGACATCGACGAAGCCACCGCCGCCTACGCGCGCAT
>DASTUM010000083.1:0-4903 GCA_035759665.1 Micavibrio sp. | reverse complement strand
AGATGCGCAAGCCTGCTGCAAGGCTTTGGGATGCTCCTATGAGGTCATTTCGATCAATCGGGCGATGAAAGCGTTCGAGAACATCCTTCTGGGCTTGTCAGGCGTTGCCCATGAAAATATGCAATCCCGCGCCCGCGGCGTCATATTGATGTCGCTGTCGAACCAGACCGGCGCCATGGTGCTGACCACCGGGAATAAAAGCGAAATAGCGGTGGGATACACGACGCTCTACGGCGATATGTGCGGCGGGTTCAACATTCTGAAGGATGTCTACAAAACTTACGTTTATACCTTGTCCGAATGGCGCAACGCCCTGTCGCCGGTTATTCCCGAACGCATCATTGCGAAAGCGCCCAGCGCCGAGCTTCGCGCAAACCAGACGGATCAGGACAGCCTGCCGTCCTACGACACGCTGGACGCCATTCTCGACGGGCTGATCGAACGCGATCTGGGCGTGGATGATCTGGTTGTCGAAGGGCATGCAAAAGATCTGGTTTTAAAGGTCAACCGCCTTCTCGATCTCGCAGAATATAAAAGGCGGCAATCGGCGCCCGGCCCCAAAATTTCTGCGCGCCCTTTCGGGCGTGAGCGGCGCTACCCGATCACCAACGGTTACCGCTTCGTCATTGAAAAAGCTTAGAAGACGGAGTTAATAAGAAACCGTGAAACCTGTCATCATCCTCGTCAACCCGCAAATGGGGGAAAATATCGGCGCAACCGCGCGTGCTATGCTCAATTGCGGTATAGACGAGCTGCGCATCGTGAACCCGCGCGACGGTTGGCCGAACGAACGCGCCAAAGCGATGTCGTCCGGCGCGCTCGACAAAATGCCGCCGGTGAAGGTTTACGGAAGCACAGCAGAAGCGATCGCCGATTGCCATTACGCCTATGCGACGACGGCGCGCATTCGCGATATGGTGAAACCCGTTCTGACGGCGAAGGAAGCCGCCGCGGATTGCCGGAACCGCGAGGCGGAGGGGCAAAAATGCGCGTACCTGTTCGGCGGGGAACGCGCGGGGCTGGACAATGAAGATATCGCCCTTTCCCATACTATCATCACGATCCCGGTCAATCCGGATTTCTCATCTCTCAACCTCGGCCAGGGCGTTTTGCTATGCGCGTATGAATGGTATCAGCTTGCCGCCGTAAAGGGCGTGCCGCGCACGGCGACGACAGAGTTGAGCAAGGAGGAAAGGCAGCAACTTCCCGCACAGCATGAAGAGCTGAACAATCTCTACAACCGCCTTGAGGAAGAACTCCGCGCCGGGCATTTTTTTCGCACGCAGGACATGCAGCCGACCGTCATGCGCAACCTGAAAAACCTTTTGGCACGCGCGGAAATGACCTCACAGGAAGTGAACACCTTCCACGGCCTGATCACCGCCCTCACCGGCAAGAAAAATCATGCATGATGTCATTCTGAGCGTACGAAGAATCCCGGAGATTTCGCTGCGCTCAGGATGACAGGAAATAAAAAAGCCGCCCGGAAAGAGCGGCTTTTTGAATGTCGTCCCGTACCAATTAACGGGAGTAGAATTCGACCACGAGGTGCGGTTCCATTTGAACCGGATACGGAACGTCTTCCAGTTTCGGCGTACGGAGGAACGTGGCTTTGCCCTTGCCGTCGGCTTCGATATATTCCGGAACGTCGCGCTCTGCGGATTCCAGAGCTGCAATGACGATCGCCATCTGGCGGCCTTTTTCCGTCAGTTCGATCGTGTCGCCTTCTTTAACCTGATAGGAGCCGATCGTGACTCTCTTGCCGTTGACCGTGACATGGCCGTGGGAAACCAACTGGCGGGCTGCGAAAACGGTCGGGATGAACTTGGCGCGGTAAACGACGGCATCCAGACGGCGCTCAAGCAGGCCGATCAGGTTTTCGCCCGTGTCGCCTTTCAGGCGGACGGCTTCTTCATAGTAACGGTGGAATTTCTTTTCGCCGATGTTGGCGTAGTAGCCTTTCAGCTTCTGCTTCGCCATCAGCTGGATGCCGTAATCGGTCGGCTTCGGGCGGCGGGCGCCGTGCATGCCGGGGCCGGTCTGGCGGGTGTTGTACGGAGATTTCGGACGGCCCCACAGGTTGCAGTTCAGGCGGCGGTCGATCTTGTGTTTAGAATTAGGGCGTTTGTCGCTCATATGTCAGATTCCTTCTGGTTCTATACTAAGTTATTGTCCCAATTGCCTTTTTTGGACTGATCCGGGCTTAAACCTGATACAGCAAGAAGGCTGGAAGCCCTCTTTTCTTGGGAATAGAGTGGGTTATAGCGATTTTTGGCCCCCTGTCAAACAAAACCGGACCTATCGGCCTACTGCCGAAACGGTCCGGTTTTCGTCGTTCCCTAGGAAAGGAAAGCTAATATTTGGCTACGGGATCGGAAGCTTCCATCGTGTCTTTCAATCCCTTGTCTATTTGTTTCTCGGTGAGGGACTCGCGGATTTCCTTATCCTGTTGAATGGCGGCCTCACGGCGCGATTCCAAATCGTCCCTGCTGTCGCAGTGACAGAACATGGTTTTAATGAAATCAAACATTGCAGGCCTCCTTTACGGTCAGATTGTTAATGATTTTCCTTCAGCGGTTTCGGCGCCAGGCCTTCTTTGGCGTAGAAGGCGTTTTTCAGCTCGTCATAGCTGATCTGGTTGTCGTTGTTGTTATCCGCATCCTGAAAACCGACGCCTGTGAACTCATACAGCGTCAAACCCTCATTCGCGTCCTTGTTCAGGTTTCTATAGGACGGAAGCTGTTGCAGGCGGAGCGTGTATTCTTCCCTGGTCACTTTCAAATGGCCGTCGACATCCTTGAACGTGCGGCTGGTATATTCGACCGGCTCATAGACGACCATGGCGTTCGTATAGAATTCATGATTGTCGATGACATTGTTGTTGTTGGTATCCCACAGGGCGATGATATCGTCCGTCAGGTCACTGCCCGTGACAATCTCTTCCAGTTCAGGATTGTAATAATAGAACGTGACCTGCCCGGGTTTCACAGGCGCACGGGTCACCGTAGTCTGGCTTTCGTAAACGACGCTGCCGTCCGGGGCGACCGCGCTTGTCTGTTTGGTAACGCTGGTGACGGCTCCTTCGGTTTTCACCACCTCGGCAAAAGCCGGGGAAGACAAAGCGGCCACAGCAGCGACGCTCAAAATATATTTAAAACTCGATTTCATGCTAAAAATTCCTATTGCTTGTTAACTTCGGCGTTTAACAAACGGTTGAAAAAAAGATTGGTTCCTGGGTTTTGGGGAAATGGTGGACCTGAGCGGGATCGAACCGCCGACCTCCTCATTGCGAACGAGGCGCTCTCCCAGCTGAGCTACAGGCCCTTAGCGAAACTTGAAAAAAGATACGGTGGTGGGCCCGGCTGGACTCGAACCAGCGACCGATCCGTTATGAGCGGATAGCTCTAACCAACTGAGCTACAGGCCCCGCACAGGAGTTATGCCTAAAGCGGCCCACCCTGTCCACCCCCCGAATTTGCCTTAGGGAACAAAACTCTGGTTTTATTTGTTTAAGCCATTATATTCCATAGTATTATCTCCCGGGAGTTATAGATGAAGAAAATAGTTTTCAGCGTTTTGACCGCCGTTTCCGCGGCTTTTACCATACCCGCCTATGCCGCCGATATCATGGTGGCATCGACCATGCAGCGTTGCACGACAAACGAAGAATGCGCCCTCGTTACCAATAGTTGCCAGGACAATTGCGGTTATGTACCCGTCAACCGTGCGAACCTTCCCGCGCTGGAGACGCTTTATCAATCCCGCTGCAACAAAGCGATGTCGGCGAACCCGACCTGCAATATGAACCCGCCGATTTCGGCGGCTTGCATCAATGCCCGCTGCACGATCGATTACGCCTATGCCAACAATGCCGGGGCCAAGGATTATCAATCCGGCGCCTACCCCGTTCCGGAGGCTCCCGTTCCATCGAAGGTGCCCGCTGGTGCATATTCTAACGTCAATGACCGCGACGGGCATTTCACGGCCTACGATTTACCGCAAAACAAAGTCAGGCAGGACACGGTCGGGCAGATTGTCGACAAGGTTTATGTTCCGCCGTCCGCGCCTGTTTCCGGCGGCAATTACGTTCCTGTGACGGGTACAGCGCCCTCTGCAACGCCACCGGCAGCGCCTGTAGCCGCTCCGGCGACACCGGCTTACGCGCCCGGAACGAATGCCGCGCCACCGGCACAGCAGCCGCCCCCCGCAATTCCGCCAGTGGCCGTACCGACCAACAAGAGTTATGCCACGCCGCCGTCCGCCGTTCCGGCCATGACGCCGTCGAAACCGAACCAGTTGCCGCCGGGCACTTCTCCAGCGCCGACACCTGCTCCGGTAGCGGCCCCGCTTCCTACAGCGCCGGTCACGCAGCCGGAAGCCTATGTTCCGGCGCCAACGCAGCCGACCATTCCGGCTCCGGGGCTGCCGCCTGCACCTGGGGTGAAATCGTCAACCGCACCTGCGGTTCCGGCCGTTGGCGCGCCGGGAGTGCCTCAAGCGCCTGCAGGCTCCGTCCCCATTCCTCCATCGGATTTAAAGCCGGCGCCGACCTTCGTTCCGCCGCCCGGCACGCCAGTTCCTGTCGGTCCCGAAGATCCGGGCGCGCCGCCGCCTAAAGGCACGACAATGCTCATGCCCCTGCCGAACGGCGAGACTGCCGTCATCGGAGGCACGGCGAAAGTCGAAACCAAGAAAACCTTCACGGCGGCCAAGCCTAAATCGGAAAGCTACAATTAAAGAAAAACCCCGCTTCGGCGGGGTTTTTGTTATTCGTCGTTGGCGGGGCCTGCAAATACTTTTAAATGCGCGCCCTGAAAGACAATCCCCCCGCTCACGGGGTTGATCATCAGGTATTGTTCGTTGTCCATGATCTCGGAAAACAGGTCGCCTTCGAATTCATAAA
>DASTUM010000082.1:0-6942 GCA_035759665.1 Micavibrio sp. | reverse complement strand
CAGCATTCCGATACTATTAGCTATAACTTCTCTTAAGGGTACTCTCCAGCGTTATTCAGCAAAAATGACATTCAAAAGACTTTGCGGGCCAAATCGTAGAGGTCATAAATATTAGTCAGGCTGTCTATATTCATTGCATATGGATCGTTCTTCAGGATTGGGAGATGCCTCATCCGGTTCGTTGAGCGAGCCTCCTTCATTTTCCCAGCGGGAGAGTGCTTGCAGACGCATATGCTGACTGATTTTATGGGGCGGGGCCTCACTCAGTAAGTTATCGAGGTCAAGCCGTTTGGTATACATCTTCAACAGGCCGCCTGCATCTACCGGCCAAAGTTCACGCGCTTTATCCCAATAGAGTTCGACACCGTTATTGTCAGGGTCACGAAGATAAACAGCTTCGCTCACTCCATGATCCGCTGCCCCATCAAGCTCTATGCCAGCCGCCTTCACCCGGCGTATAGCATCGGCAAGCGCAGCCCGCGTCGGGTATAAAATAGCAGTATGATAAAGCCCCGTGCTTCCGGGAGGCGGCGGGGGGCCGCCTTTGCTTTCCCATGTGTTTAGACCGATGTGATGATGGTAATCGCCCGCTGAGATGAATACCGCGCTGTCGCCGTAACGCTGGGTAATGTGAAAGCCAAGGACATCGCAATAAAAACCAAGCGCCCGCTCGATATTAGCGACTTTTAGATGGACGTGACCGATTCTCACTTTTTCATCAACCGGATTTGATTTTAAAAAAGATTGCGACATTTCTTCATTCGATCATTGGTGGTTTTTAACCCAGGCTACATATTTATCCATCCAGCCTTGAAGAAAATCTTTGCTGGCTGAACCAATGTTTCCGTCTTTATCGAACAGGTCTTCCTTAGCTTGCAGGAAAATCTCGGGCTGGCCCAATGTCGGCATGTCGAGATAGGCGGTTACATTTCGCAGATGCTGCTGGGCGATGGCAGTGCCGATCGCGCCGATAGAAATACCTATGACGGCGGCGGGCTTGCCGCTCCAGACACTCTCGCCATAAGGCCGCGAGGCATGGTCGATAGCATTTTTGAGAACGCCTGGAATGGATCGGTTATATTCAGCTGTAACAAATAAAACGCCTTGCGCCGCCGCAATTTCTTTCTTTAAACGCTTTACGAATGGTGCCTGATCAGAATCGTCATCCTGATTGTAAAGCGGCAGATCGCCTATCTCTACATGCTGGAATGAAAATCCCGGCGGCGCCATTTTTGCCAGTGCGTTCGCCAGTTTGCGATTGAACGAATCTTTGCGAAGACTGCCGACGACTACGGCTATTTTATAATTTTCCATGGCTAAAATCCTTAACTGGGGCCAGAGTGAATTACGGCTAAGTTTAGAGGACACTTAGTCAATGTATGATAAGATGACATGAAATCCAGCGTCCAAGGACGGAATATCGGCGTAAAATACCGGATGGATTTCGGTCACTGGGTTTTCGGCAAATTCCAGCGATAGTAATAAGCGACAAATCTTAAAATCAGTCCGCCAACAAAAATGGAAAAAAGTCCGTAAGGCGTTACAAGGTCTACTATATTCAATAGATAGATGGCGATCGCAACCACAATGGCAACGCTACCATAAAAACCGCTATGCAGGACATCCGGTATCGTATTCACGAGGCTGTCGCGCAACATGGCGCCGCCCGCCGCTGTTAGAAACGCCAATGTGATAAACCCGAAGAACGGCGCGTTTATGGTGATTGCCACCAAAGCGCCCGTTATGGCGAAGGCTACAAGCCCAATGGCATCGCATATAACGAAAAGCCATCGGCTTTCAACCGACTTGTTGCGTTGTAACTTGAATAAAATACCAAAGGCGGTGACGGCCAGGGCGACCAGAAACGGTTCGTTGCTCACAATGACAACCGGCGGGCGATCGGCCAGCAAATCCCTTAAAACGCCTCCGCCATTCGCCGTGAGAAACGAGAGGATGAACAACCCCATCCAGTCGAGGTTTTTTTTCGCGCCTGCCAGAAACCCCGACAGGGCAAAGGCTATACCCCCCGTGAGGGAGGCCCAATACATTACCTGCGCTTGTACCAAAACCTCCATAAAACCTGCTAAAAATCCTATGATTAAGTTGTAAGGCGTTGATAAAGGATCATATTATTATACGCATTGACGCCTTTTTGCCGTTCTCTCATGAAATATGTTTTTGAAAGCTTTTTATGCGGGTGATGGTTTCATCTACGCCAAGGACGTCGATGATTTCAGGCAGGCTTGGGCTTTGCATGCGGCCTGTCAGGGCGAGGCGCATGCTCTGTCCCAGTATTTTGAAGGGGATCTCCATGTCCTTGACGATCTTTGCGAGGAGTTCCTCCACGCTGTGAAGGGATATTTCTTCCAGTTGTGGCAAAGCGTCCGTGACTTTGTTGAGTACATCAACGGCCTTGGGATCAATGTTTTTCAGGCCGCTTTCGTCGTATTCTTCGGGCCTTTCAAAAAAGAAGCTCAGCGCATCGGGGAATTCCGACAAAATTTTACAGCGCGTTTTTTCGATGGCGATGATTTTATGCAGGGTCGGCGTATCGTATTTCCCCGTATCGAGCCCGTGCTTTTTAAAATACGGTTTCAAAATCGAGAGCAAATCCTCATCGCTCTTTTTCATGATGTGGTAGGAGTTGAAGTGAAGATATTTCTTCTCGTCGAAATTGGCATTGGCTTTGTTCAGGCGCGCCAGATCGAAATTCTCGAGCAGGTCTTCCATTTCAAGCAATTCCTTTCCGTCCGGATGTGACCATCCCAGAAGCGCCAGATGGTTCAACGTCGCCTCCGGCAGGTATCCAAGCTCGGCGCGCGCCGCGACACTGACGGGATATTTACCGTCGGCATCGGCGTCGCGTTTGCTCATTTTTTTGCCGTTCTTCATGATGAGCGGCAAATGCAGGAATGTGGGAATGGCATTGCCGAGAGCCTGATGCAGCAGAACCTGCCTTGCCGCGTTGGTGAAATGCTCGACGCCGCGTATGACATGCGAGATGTTCATCAGGGCGTCGTCGACCGCGCAGACAAAGTTATAAAGAGGCATCCCCGGCTTGTCGATCGTGCCGGGGCGCGTGATGATAAAGTCGCCGATGGCCTGGTTTTCAAATTTCGTCTGCTCGCTTCCCATCAGCAATTCCGGAACTTCCGTAACGCCGGTGTCGGGTATCCGGAAGCGCCAAGTGAATTGCTCGCCCGAATGGATGCGGCTTTGCACCTCATCTTCGGAAAGTTTCAGGGAGGCGCGGTCGTAAATAGGATTGCGCTTTTCCGCCATGGCTTTCGCCCTCATGGCATCCAGCTCTTCCTTGGTTTCGAAGGCGGGGTAAATCAGCTTGGCGGCTTTGAGCTTGTCCATCATGGAATAGTAAATTTCCAGTCGCTGCGACTGGAAGATAGGCCCTATATCCCAATCGAGTCCCAGCCATTTCATCGATTCCAGGATGCCGTCGGTAGAGGCCTGGGTGGAGCGCTCCGCGTCCGTATCTTCGATGCGGAGAATAAACTTGCCGCCGTTTTTGCGGGCGAACAGCCAGTTATACAAGGCCGTCCGCGCGCCGCCCACATGCAGATATCCGGTAGGAGAGGGCGCAAAGCGTGTGATGATTTCTTTAGACATCGTTTATTCTTTTCATATTGGTTGCCGAGGATCACTCATATAGCAAATTTAGGACAGCCTAGTAACCGAATTTCTGCCGGGAGAAGGACTAGCGTGCGGATTTGAAAAGCTTTTTGAAGAATCGCGGACCAATATTGACATATTGTATGGGAATTGCGCAGCGCGGCGGAATATTCTTAAAGATCGGCCAGAAATTTTCTTAAGACGATAATATGGGTGTGATCCATATCCTTGGTTCCGGTGAGCAGGACGAGGGGCTTTTTACCCGCTCTTTTCAAAAGCGCGCGGGCTTCCTCGCGCATTGGCTTTAATTCCTGCTTATAGCGTTCTGAAAATTCCGCCCATTTTTCCGGATCGTGGTGAAACCATTTACGCAGCGCCGCGCCGGGGGCGAGATCCTTGCACCATTCATCCACGGACGCCTTTTCCTTGGTCATCCCGCGCGGCCAGACCCGATCCGCCAGAACGCGATAGCCGCTTTTATATTGCGGTGGATCGTATATGCGTTCGAGATATATAGGCATAGTTTACGCCGCCTTTTTCTCCAGTTCCTGGCGCGGGCCGAAAAATTCAAAATGAATTTGCGCTGCCGGAATCTGCCAGTCCGAAAGCAGATGGTGGATATTCACCATGAAGGGCTTCGGCCCGCAGAAGTAATAATCCGCATCGCGTCCCGGCACCAGGGATTCTATCAAAGCGGCGTCAATCATACCGGTGGCGTCGCTGGGGGAGCGCTGAACGCCGGACGGCGGTGCCTCGCTGTAGCAGTGACACAAGGTGAGGTTCTCATGGGCCGCCGCCAGATCGTCGAGAGTTTTGCGGAACGCCTGAACTTTTTCGTGCAGGCATGCATGAACGAGAATAATTTTGCGGCCCGGCATGGCCTCCAGAGCGGTTTGCAGAATGCTGAGGATGGGCGTAATGCCGATGCCCGCCGCGAGGAGAAGGAGCGGGCGGTCGTGTTTCTCGTTCATATCAAGGCAAAACTCGCCACAGGGCGGGCCGACCTCGATCACGGAATCGACCTCGATATCGTCATGCAGATGGTTTGACACATATCCTTGCGGCGTATTCGCTTTCGGTCCGGCCTCGCGTTTTACGCTGATGCGGAAATGATTTTGCCCCGGCTTGTCCGACAGGCTGTAATTGCGCATGGTCGTGTGGCCGTAAGGCGAAGCGACCCGCACCGTAATGTACTGCCCCGGCTTGAAGGCCGGAACGTTCCCGCCATTGGCGGGCGCGAGATAGAAAGAGGTGATGATGTCGCTTTCCTTCTCTTTACGGTTAACGCGAAAATCGGAAAATCCCTCCCATCCATGCGGCATGGCGACCAATTCCTTGTATATCTGCGCTTCGCGCCCAATCAGGATATTGGCCAGAAAATCATAGGCCTGCGCCCACGCGTCAATGATCTCGTCTGTTGCGCCTTCGCCCAGCACTTCGCGGATGGAGGCCAGGAGATTCGCGCCGACGATCGGGTAATGTTCGGGTTTGATCATCAGGGACGTATGTTTTTGCGCGATCAGTTCCACCGTGCCGCCGAGGACTTCCAGATTGTCGATGTTGGCGGCGTAGGCGCAGATGGCGCCGGCCAGGGCGCGCTGCTGCGACCCCGATTCCTGGTGCGCGGGATTGAAAAAAGGCGCGACTTCGGGATTGTGGGAGAACATGCGTTTATAAAAATGCCGCGTAAGCGTTTCCGCGCTTTGCTCGAGGATCGGGGCTGTCGATTTAACGATATCGATGGTTCGTTGACTTAGCATGTTGTCGCTCCTATAATATATGCAGAAAATACATATTATAATCTGCTTATAACAGCAAGTGGATTTTTTGCTAAAGATGCAGGTCGAATGCAACTGACGATTTTCACCGATTACGGCCTTCGCGCGTTGATGTTCCTGAGAATGCATCCCGGGCGCCTTTGTAGCGTGCGTGAGGTGGCTGATCATTACAAAATTTCCTATAACCATATGGTCAAAGTGGTGCACAAGCTGGCGCAGCTTGGATATGTGGAAAGCGTCAAGGGAAAGGGCGGCGGCATCCGCCTCGCAAAAGGCGCGGAGAAACATGGACTCGGAAACATCGTCTGCGCGCTGGAGCCTAACATGGATATCGTGGAGTGTTTTAATGACGGTTCGAGTGCGTGCGTTCTCAGCAGATCGTGCCGGCTGAAACATTATATATTCGATGCGAAACAGGCTTTCATCGCCACATTGAACAACTACACACTGAAGGATACGTAAAGCACGTGTTTTGTTACCCGGAAATGCCCAAATTCCCTTTGCGCCACAAGACCCGTATGCTATCACTGTGTCCTTGAGAATGACTCTCACTCTCAATATTTGCGATAAAAAAGCCTTCGGGCAAATTGTGTGAAAAATGAACGTCTTACGTGCCGAAAAATTCCTTTTTTCTCCTGAGATTATTCCTGTCCGGACCCGTTCCCGCGACACTGCTCTGGCCAGCGCCGTGGAGACGCCTGAACAACTCGTCATACATGAACAGGCTGCCGATCCGATGGTCTACCGCGCGGCGAGCGAACTGATCCGCCTTGACGACGAAGGCCGTAAAACCGATATCGAGGCACAGGGGCGGGTTTATGACGTTCTGCGATCCGTCGCCGAGGGCTTGCAGGAAGTTGGCGCGAGCCATCTGGCCGCCGCGCAGATTCTCGATACATTAGCGGATTATGTGAGCGGCCTCGGGGCCGACTTCGCCCGTCAGGCAAAGGCGAAACCTCTTTACGCGCGCGTCATGGTGACGGACCGCGAGCCCAAAGACATTCCCGAATGCAAACTCCAGTCCGTCACCTGCATCGACGGCCAGCGCGTTCAGGGCGACGATGCAGGGAGAATGTCCATGACGCTTACCCTGTATGGCACCAGCAACGCCATGAGTCAGGGCATGAGTATGAACCGCGTTTTCGAAAGCGGCAAAAAGAAATGGCTGCTGGTCTACTATGGAACGATCGTAGGTTCGGATCTCAATAAATTCGACACAGTCGACGCCGACCTTGCGACGCTGATGCAAGCCGTCGGCGCGGGCGGCGGCGCGGCGATGGAGGAAGTCCGTCAGGCGATAGAGCAGGGAACGCTGCCACCTGAAATTATGAAACTGGTCGCCGCCGTCGCCGATCTTAACCGCGCGCTGGAAGCGACTAAAACGCCGGGCGCTCTTGAAAATCCCGAACGCACGATCGCTGAATTGAAAGCGCTGGTCGCCGAGACGGCGCAGGCGATTCCCGATCTTCAGGCGCTGCCGCCAGCACTGATCCAGGCTGCTACGCATAGCATCGAAAGCGCCGACGCCGCCTTTTCG
>DASTUM010000081.1:0-3830 GCA_035759665.1 Micavibrio sp. | reverse complement strand
GCGCACCGTAAGCGTGCCGCCGCCGTCGCGCCACGCGCTCAATCCCTCATAGGTGAAATCCTCGGGTAAGCGATAAGGGATTGCGACACCCGCCTTCAATGAATCCAGCTTCCATATCTGCGGGTCGACCATCCCGCCCAGCGAAACCCCAAGCGGAAAATCGATCTTCAACGTCGTGCCGGGCAGGGGATAGGCTTTTACCCGCACCTGCGGAAACAAAATCTCCGCATTACCGATTTGCAGGCCGCCATGATAATTGACCGTCGGCACGAACGGAAAATTTCCGATCGTCGGTTTTTCCCCGAGAAATACGACATTGTCCGTCTCGTCGCCGTACAGCCTGTCGATTTCCTTGTGAAACCATTGCGCGCTGTAAAACCACAATGAAAGATAAGCGCCGATCAGGACGAAGGCGATAACTCCAAACGCTATCTTCGTGCGTTTTTTCATCCCGCGAGCGCCTTTCGCCCTTCCTCGACAAGGCGGTTCGACGCGGTTTCGATTTTCTCTTCCAGGATTTTTATGACGTCCGTTCCCGGCAGTCCCGGTTCGATTGGCGGCAGGAATTCGAATATCACCTTGCCGGATTTCTTCCAGAACGAATTGCGCGGCCAGTACAGCCCCGAATTCGTCGCCAGCGGAATGATGGGAAGGCCGGTCGCCACGTATAATTTAACGATACCGCCTTTATACGGTTTTTCCTGCGTGGTGGCATCGACCCTGACTCGCGTTCCTTGCGGGAAGATAACAATGGGCCGCCTGGCTGCTTTCATATGCTGCGCGCCGGAGATCAGCGAACTCATCGCCGTCTCGCGGTTGCCGCGGTCGATGGCGATAACGTCCAGCTTTTTGAGAAACCATCCAAACAGCGGCAGCGACAGCAATTCACGCTTGAGAACGATCGTAGGATCGCCGAACAACGGATAAAGCTTCAGAGTCTCATACGCCGAATAATGCTTGCACGCCGCCAGATACGGCTCGTCTCTGGCCGGACGGTATTCGAGGCCGCGTACTTCATATGTCAGGTTCAAAATATATTTTTCGAGATAATATGTCCCGTCCTGATAGAAATCCGCGACCCACACCGTAAACCCGCGCGGAAGGAGCAGGCACGGCGCCATGCTGATGCAGATGAGCGGCGTCCACAAGCCGTAAAAAAGAATATTGAAGATAATCGAGCGAAGCGCGGTCATGTCGTTCCTGTTGTCGTCGCGAGGGAGGGGTTCTTATCGAGCAGGTCGAAACGCAGCCATGTCGCCAGCCATTTATTATATTCTGAAAAAGTGAGAACCCAGAACTGCCGTCCCCACGGCTGGAAATCGTCCGGCACGACGGGGTGGGTATAAATCGTAAGGCCGGGCATCCGCTTGCGGAACATCAGCAGCGACCTCGCCATATGATAATTTGATGTGACGAGCCGGATGGATTTGACGTTGCGCGCCTTGATCCAGTCTTCCGTCTCGGCGGCGTTGCTGGCCGTATCGCTCGCGGTATAGCCCAGCGTGATGCAGCAGAGGACTTTTTCGCGGTCGCCCTTCCACAGCGCGATCAGCTCCTCCGTCTTCACCTTTTCATTGACGCCCGAAACCAGCAGCAATTTGCCCGATCCGTTCGCGAGCAGGTCGAGCCCTTCATTCACGCGCTTGTCGCCGCCGGTCAGGACGATGACCGCATCCGCCTTCGCGCTCACATTATAAGGTTTCATGGATACGACCGACGCCGCGAACCACAGCCATCCCACCGCCCAGAGGAGGGCGAGCGTGAAAAGGGCGGCAAAACAATATGCAAACAGGCGAAGTATCATGTCAGTCCGTTTTTTACGGCATTTTGACGAGGACGCGCAAGACCGTAAAGCGCGCCGTAATCATGGCCAGCACCGCAATCGGCAGCGGCATGAGGATGAGCATCAGCTTTTGCGCGCCGTCCAGCCTGAAATCCGGCACCAAATTGACGCCGATCTTCCCCGCGACCATTGAAATGATAAAGAGCAGGATGCCGCCCATCGCCACCCCCGCCGCCCCGCCCTGCAATGAGAGGATCAGCGTATGGCGCTGCAACTGCCGCGCGATGTAGGAATCAGACGCGCCCATCAGGTGGAGCAGCTCCAGCTCTTCCTTGTTCTCCGAAAGCTTCGATCTCACGCCGCCCGCGACGGCCACCAGCGTCGTCGCTCCGATAATAAGGGTGAGCAGCAGCGCCGCGAACTGGAGCGCCCCCGTAAAACGCGTGACGTCTTCCAGCCAGTTTTCATGCGTGTCGATCCTTGCCTGCGGCGCGACATCGCGGATCTGCACTTCGAGGTCTTCCAAATCCGGCACCGCGCCCTTGTTGAACGTCACCGAAATCAGGCCGGGGATCGGGATGGAATCCATCACCATGTCGTCGCCGAGCCACGGGGAGAGCAGGTGTTTGATTTCGTCCTCTTCAAGGATATGCGCGTCCTGCACATCCGGATGACCCATCAGCATACGCGCTGCTTCGTCCGTCATGCTTGCGACGATGCCGGGCGCGATCGTCTCGCCGCCAGAATCCGCCGCCGGAATTTCGATAGTCACCTTGTTTTCCAGCCCGGCGGCCCATCGCTGCGTCATGGCTGCAAGCGCGAACGACGCGCACAGCGCCAGCATCCCCAGCACGCACATCAATCCGATCAGCAGCCGCAGGAACCCGTTGCTCGTGCTCCCCGCAAGCGGCAGGTCATAGCGCCGCTTGCCTTTCGCGACGCCAAGCGTTCTTTCCCTCTGAAACGGATTTTTAAAAGAAGGGATTTTTATCTTCATACTGCCTTACCCTCCGCGTCATTGCGAGGAGCCGGAGGCGACGCGGCAATCCAGACTGGATTGCTTCGCCGTGCTCGCAATGACGGGGTTCCTTGTTTCATTCCTAAAAAACACCTTCCAGCCGCTTGCGCAATCCGCTCGGCTTCGGCTCTTCTATGCGCAGGAGGCCTTTTTCGAGGATCAGGCGCCTGTGCGTGAACTTGTCCATGATCGCCTGATTGTGCGTGGCGATGAGGACGGTCGTGCCCATGCGGTTCAACTGGTCGAACAGCGCCATCAGGCGGAATCCGATCTCATCGTCGAGGTTCCCCGTCGGTTCGTCCGCAAGGAGGAGGCGGGGGCGCGTAATCACCGCGCGGGCGATGGCGACGCGCTGCTGCTGTCCGCCCGACATGGTGTTGGGAAGGACATGCTTGTGCTCGCCAAGCCCGACCCAGTCGAGCAATTCCCCGACATTATTCTGTATCTCTTTTTCAGGCCGCCCCTGAATGCGCAGCGGCAGAGCCACGTTGTCGAACGCGCTCATATGATTGAGCAGGCGGAAATCCTGAAACACCACGCCCACGCGCTGCCGCACGGCGGCGAGCTGGTCGCGATCCATATCGCCGATATTCTGCCCGAACATGCGGATCAATCCGCGCGTCGGCATCCGCCCCAGATAGAGCAGGGACATCAGCGACGTTTTTCCCGCGCCCGAAGCTCCGGACAGGAAATGGAACGATCCCGGCTCCAGCGTGAAATTGATATCCGCCAGAACTTCGGGGCCGATCCCGTATCGCAAACCTACATGTTCGAATCTGATCAAACTTTTTACTCCGCGAGATCCTGTGTGGGCTCCATGTCCGATTCCTCGGCGTTGCCCTTGTTTAATATTCTCTGGATCGATTTAGCCTTTAAAAAGGCGTTGTCGATCTTCATCGTACAGGCATAAGCCTCTTCGACCATGGCGCGTCCGAGAAAAATCCTGGAAACGGTATCATACGCTTTGTTGCGGAACGATGATGTGTCGATCGCTTCGAGCGAAAGCATCGCCTGTTTGAAATCGCCGCG
>DASTUM010000080.1:0-2641 GCA_035759665.1 Micavibrio sp. | reverse complement strand
CCCTCGCCATTCGCTCCTTCCTGTCCATCTGCGTGGGCGGCGGCGTCGGGATTTATATGGCCGTCAAGGGCTACGGGCTGGAAAGCCTGATCGCCCAGCAGCTCATTACGTCCCTGCTCGGCGCGCTGTGCCTCTGGGCTGCGACGCCGTGGCGGCCGGGCCTGAAGACGGATTTAAACACGATCGCCTCGGTTCTGGGGTTCAGCAGGTATTTGTCGTTCAGCGCGGTGACCGCTTTCATCAGTTCGCAAAGCGATGTGTTCTTTTCGTCCTATTATCTCGGCGCAGCGGCGACCGGCGTCTATAATGCCGCCAAGCGGATCATCGTCGCCTTCAATCTGATCTTCGTTGCGGGCGTGAACAGCGTTGCTTTTCCCACCATCGCGGCGCAGGGGCAGCATGAGAACTACAAGGATATTTTCCTGCGCGGGATCGTTTACACGGCAAGCCTGACGGCGCCCGTCTATGCCGGCCTTGCCGTGCTGTCCCATGATCTCGTGGGATTGCTTCTCGGCGAAACATGGCTTACGGCCGCGCCGGTGATTTCCATTCTCGCTATAGGTGGATTTCTGTCTTCGCTCGATCAATACAATGGCAATACGCGCATGATTTTCGACCGCCCGCACTGGCAGTTTTACGTGAGCACGGCAAATGCGGTCACGAATATCGTCGTATTGCTGATCTTCGCCCGGTACGGGCTGCAAGCGCTCGCTTTCGCGCTGGTGGCGAAAACGGCGATTTTGCATCCGCTATCGCTGGGCCTGGCCATGAAGCTGACAGGGCTTCGGGTAGCCGACTATATCAAGGGCATTTTCCCGATCCTCTTTTGCGCGCTTGTCATGGGGGCGGGCGTGGCGTTCATGCACGCGCAGTGGAATTTCGGACATCCGGCGATAAACCTTCTGGTCTACATACCTTGCGGCGTCGCGATTTACGGGGTGTTGATGCTGTGCCTAAAGAGAGCCCTGGTTTTAGACCTCATCGATATCGGCCGCCATATCGTCCGCAAGCCTGTCTGATTTTTGGCCTGTGAGCGGGCATTAAAACTTCACCATCATGCCGCCGTAAAGGCTCCGCCCTTCGCCGGGGTAGAAGACTTCCGTTCCAGCGACGCGGGCATCGGTGATGGTGCTGAAGGTGGCGATGGACTTTTCATTCATCAGGTTGCGGGCGTCGAGGAACAGCGTGACGTTGTTTCCGACATCCATCCCCGCTTTCAGCCCGACCAGAACGGGCGTATCGGATTTCAGCGTGTTGGCGTAATCGACCCATGCCGCCTTTGGCGTCCATTCCATGTTCGGTTCGACGTAATAGCCGTTCTCTTCATAGCGAGCCGACAGGCGGAGCTGGTGCGGCGGCGCGCCGGCCAGATCGTTGTCGCCGTATTGATCGTCCCCGTCGAAACGGAAATCATTTAGGTTATAAACGCCGTGGAAGGACAATTCCGGCGTCGCCAGCCAGCCAAGCCCCAGCTCTATGCCCTGATGAATCGTATCGTCCGCATTGAAGGTGGAGGCGGGCGTATTTGCATCGACCGTGTAATTGAGAAGCTCTTTCCTCACCCGCGCATGATAGAGCGTGGCGTCCCACGACAGCGCGCCGTGCGTACCGCGCGAGCCGATTTCCGCCGTCCATGCCGTTTGCTGGTCGATGGGAACGAAGCCCGGCAAGCCGCCTTGCACGAGTTCGGAATAAGTCGGCGTCTCACTGCTGCGTGTGACGCTGGCATAAATTTCCGAGGATGGCGCGGTTTTATAAAGAACACCGAGCTTCGGATTGAAAGACTTGTAAATTTTATCCGCATCGTTCGCGGGGTTCAGGCGGTCTTCATAATCGCGATAGGCGATTCTTCCCTGAAAGCCCGTGATGAGGCTGAGATCCGGCGTTACGAAGAACCGGCTTTCACCGTATAATTCCACATTCCGCGCCATCTGTTTGGTATCGGCGCGAAGAGCGTCGCGCCTGCCGCCTTCGTTTTCGAATTGTTTGGCATCGTTGCGGCCCCGGCCCAGATTGATGCCCAGAGTAAATTCATTCCTATGCGTTTCGAGCGAATAATCGCCGTCCAGCCGCGCGAATGTGCCTGCATCCAGCGATTTATGGTCGAGAATGCGGAAGATCGGGTGGTACAGCGTCTTGTCGTTCGCGTAAATTCCGCCTTCCAGTTTCCAGCCATTGCTCAGCCAGAACGCCGTGCGATTCGCAAGGCGCAGGGAATGGATGTCGCGGGCGTAATCGTCCAGCACATTGATCGCCGGAACGCGCCTGGGATGGTGCAGGGTGTTGCGTTTGGAAATCGTGCCTGGCACTTCCTGTTCCAGATCGTTGTAGGCGATGTAGAAGCGCGTTTCTGCGGACGATCCCAGATCAACGCCGATATTGCCCGATACACGACGGTTGTTTTGTTCGCTATGACGGCGGAAGCCCTTGCCAAAGGCGCTGGTCGCCGCAACGAAGGCATCGGCACCATCGAAGGTTTCCCCGGCTTGCGCATGGAGGCGCAGCGTCTTGTGGCTCCCGCCCTCGGCACGGAACAGAGCCGTGTGTGGCAAAGTTTTTCCCGTGGGCGTCACCATGTTCACCGCGCCGCCCAGTGTCGCCGCGCCGTAGCGCAGCCCCTGCCCGCCGCGATAAATCTCGA
>DASTUM010000079.1:0-16040 GCA_035759665.1 Micavibrio sp. | reverse complement strand
TGGAACGTTGCGGATGTTACTGTCGATCGTGGTGCGCGGCGGAGTGTTCTGGTTCCCTTCGCTGACATCGATATCGAGTTCGAAGTAAACGCGGTTCTCAGCAACGTTCAGAACAGCCGACTGGTTGTTCAGAACGGTCAGACGAGGCGATGCCAGAGCGCGAACCGTACCGAAGCGTGACATTGCTTCGACGGCGGCCTGAAAGTCACCGCTGACATAGGTCGCACCAAAACCGACCGAAGGATCGGACGCCGGCTCGAAGATGGGCGCCAGCGAACCGCCGACCGAATTGACCCCCAGGGTAAGACGGTCGTTAAAGAGGTTCAGACTGCCCCAATCGATACCTGCGGCAAATTCGTCCTTAAGGGCGACTTCAAGAACCTTGGCCTCGATCAGAACTTGGGCCGTAGACGCCTTTTTCATGACATCCAGATATTTCGCGACCTGTTTTTGCAAGCGTTCGTTTGCAAAGACGGAGATGACGCCAGCCTGTTTGTTGATGGAATAACGGGGCTTGAAGGGATCGTTATCGCTGGAATTGCGATTGCTCTCTTCCTCCTCCATGGCCAGGGGTTCGACTTTCAGAACGGCGTTAGGCGGAGCGACCTGAACCGTCGGCGCGGGAGTGCCGTCCGGATTGACCGCGTTCACTTCACCGTTCGTGGAGCTGAGCAAGACAGGCTCGACGGGCGCAGGTGCTTCCGTAGCCGCCGTAATTTTCGGATCTTTCTTCGTGGTCATAGTGCCCGCTTCACGGTTCACACCGAGAATTTGCGTCAGGTTGGCATCCATCTCACCCCAGAAATCGGATTCGCTCTTCGCTTCCGCCTGGAATTTGGAGCCTGTATCGGCCCCCTCGCCCGAAACAACGGCGACATCGTTGCTGATGGAGCTGGTGTTGGAGCGAACATAGTTCAGGTAATTAACCTTATAAATTTCATGATATGGCGTATCGAGCTCAATGCGCACAGAATCGCTATCGAATTTGTAACGCAGGCCAGCGCTTTCGGAAATGCGGTCGATGACGTGGTCAAAGGGACGATTGCTGGCAGAGAAGATGATACTGCCCCTGATTCGCGGGTCGAGTTCGATATCGTATCCTGCCTGCTCGGCAATTTCATAAAGAGCATCGCGCAGGGGAACCGTGTTGTTGATATTGATGGAAACCAGCGGCATCGGCTTAAGCTTGTCTGAAGGCGTCGCCATATAGGGTTTCATTTCAGGAATAGAAGCCTCATCGACCGGCTTGTCCGACACATCGGGCAGGCGAGATGCAAGCGCATCGCGGTAATCCTGAACCTCCATATCCGAGCTGCGATCAACCTTCAGCTGGTTTTTCGCAAGATCGCATCCTGCAAGCGGGGCAAGGAAAACGGCGCTTAACAATAGTACGCCGATGGCTCTGGCTGTGAGGATTCGAGGGGCTCTGGGCTCTGACAACATGGCTATATCCGTGATTTGAATCGAGGAAGGAAAGAGAATCAACATAAGAATTTTGCTATGGATCGCGGCGCTTAGCAAGAATAATGCTAAGCCCGCAGGGATTTACAGGCTGAAACGTCTCTAGTAGGCATCGGAAATTTTAAGCCCAGAGGTATCTAGATCGCCCAGCCCGGTCCCACCCTTGCCCAGCTTAAGCTGGCGAATCTTAACGGCCATGTCGGACGATTTATCGGATTGGCTGATCGCGGTTTCCTCGGAAATATGGCCCTCGGCATAGAGTTTGATCAGGGACTGGTCGAAAGTGCACATGCCAATGCCGATATTCTGCTCCATCACTTCAGGGATTTTTTCGTAATCCCCTGACTGAATCTGCTCACGTATCAAAGCCTGGTTGATCAGGATTTCCAGCGCCGGAACCTGCCCCCCCATTTGCGAGGGTAGCAGCCGTTGCGAAACGATCGCCTTTAAGTTCATGGACAGGTTAAGGCGCGTTTGGTTATGGAATTCTTCGGGAAAGAAGTTCACGATCCGCTCGATAGCCTGATAGGCGTTGTTGGTGTGCAGCGTCGCAAGGCACAGGTGTCCCGTTTCAGCGATGGTCAGCGCCTGCTCCATAACCTCGCGGTCGCGAACCTCGCCGATGAGAATAACGTCCGGACGCTGGCGCAGAGAGTTTTTCAGGGCAGTGTAATAACTTTCGGTATCGACGCCGACCTCACGTTGCGTGACGACGGATTTTTTGTGCTCGTGATAATATTCGATCGGGTCTTCGATCGTAAGGATGTGCCCTTGCGTGCGTTCGTTGCGGTAATTGAGCATTGAGGCAAGAGTCGTCGATTTTCCGCTCCCCGTCATGCCGGTAACGAGAACAAGGCCGCGCGGTTCCATTGCCATGCGGGAAAGCGCGGGCGGGAGTCTGAGCTCCTCCAGCGAAGGAATTTTCGAAATGATCCGGCGAATGACCAGGCCCGGCGCCTGGCGCTGACGGAAAACGTTGACGCGAAAGCGCCCGTATTCGCCCATGTCGAGCGAGGTGTTCAATTCCATCTTCGTTTCGAAATCGCGAAGCTGGCGCGCAGTCAGAATGTTTGAAAGTATGTCCTGAATTATTTCCTCATCGAGAGGCGCAGTCCCGATATTTTCAAGGTAGTTTTCTATGCGAAGACTCGGCGGATGGCCAAGCGTCAGGTAAAGATCGCTTGCCCCCCTTTCATTCATCTTCGTCAAACATTGAAACGCGAATGGAACCGCCATTAAAAGGAATAACCTCCGCCTTCGCCGCCGCGGCCTTCGCTTTTGCCACCTTTGGCCGCGATCTTGCCGCCTCCTAGGGCAACGGACGTGTGGTCGCTGTCGCGCTCATCACTTTCCTCGGTCACTTCGAGCACGGCGGAACGTGCGGTCTCGGCATCGATGACGCCCTGCTGCAACAGGCTTCCAACATAATCGGCCATGGTCACCATGCCGTAGCGCGATCCTGTCTGGATCATCGAGTAAATCTGCGGTACCTGGTTTTCGCGGATCAGGTTGCGCACTGCGTTTGTGCCGACCAGAACCTCGAAGGCCCCGACGCGCCCGCTGCTGCCCGCGCGTTGAAGAAGCGTTTGCGCGACGACGCCCTGAAGAGAGCCTGCGAGCATCGTACGGGCCATTGGCTTATCGCCCGTGGGAAAGACGTCGAGGATACGGTCGACGGCCTTCGCAGCGGTCGAGGCGTGCAATGTCGCCAGAACAAGGTGTCCTGTCTCGGCAGCCGTCAGGGCGAGAGAAATCGTTTCATAGTCACGCATCTCCCCGACCAAAATCACGTCCGGGTCTTCACGCAAGGAAGACTTCAGCGCGCGGGCGAAGGATAGCGTGTCGCGCCCGATTTCGCGGTGGTTAATCAGCGATTTTTGCGAATTGTGGAAAAATTCGACTGGGTCTTCGATCGTGATGATGTGCTTGTCCATCGTCACGTTGATATGATTGATCAGCGACGCGAGCGTCGTCGATTTACCGCTACCGGTGGCACCTGTCACGAGGATGATTCCGCGGTCGAGTTCGGCGAAGCGTTTCATGATCGGCGGCAGGTCGAGATCCGCCATCGACGGAATGTCGGACGGGATGGCCCGAAACACGGCGGCGGCGCCGTTGCGCGTCGTAAAGGCGTTCACACGGAAACGGGCCTTTTCACCGAACGAAATGGCGAAGTCGAGCTCCATGTCCTTTTCGTAGTCCGCGCGCTGTTGTTCGGTCATGACCGAGTAAAGCATGGAACGAATATTATCGCTGTTAAGGGGGCTGTCCGTTTTGACGCGGCGCAAAGAGCCGTGAACGCGGATAACAGGCAGATTGTTCGGACTCAAGTGAAGGTCCGATGCCTTGTTCTGCATGGTAAATGCCAAGAGTTGCGTAAGATCCACGGCGGAGTCTCCCCTATGAAAAATTGAAACGGAACAGAAGCGTTCGAAAGAAACTATCCCGCAGTGTGATGCCTACCCCCGTCCCCGGTCAAGTAGATCACCAAGTATAATCAAACCCTAATCCGGTTAAAAAAACGTGAATATAGAGAGAAATAATCAGTGCCGGGCCGAAAGGGAACGCAGCTTTCCGCCCGCCTTCCCCCTTTAAAAGAGCGGTAAACAGCCCCAAAAGCCCGCTCAGCCCCAGATAATACGGCAAAGGGGCTATCCCTAAAAAAAGTCCGGCGGCGGGCAGGAATTTCAAATCCCCTTGTCCGAGCGCAGGACGCCCTTTCCATTTTGAGACGGCATAAGACGCGGCAAACATCGTCCCGGACAATAAAAGGGCTCCAAGGGCGGCCTCCGCAAAAACGTCCATGGCCCAATCCGCATTCCACCAGGATAGCAGCACATAAAAAACCGCCAGGACGGACAGGGAAATATTGATGTCGTCGGGCAGGATCATGCGCTCCCAATCGATGATAACGGCAGCCACCATAAACGGCACGGCCAGCAGTAGCGGCGCGGAAACCACGGAAAAGCCCCACGCCCAGAAAAGCGCGACGGTCAAAAGCATGGTCGTCAGTTCGATCAGCGGATAAGAGACAGAAATCTTCGCATGACAATGGCGGCAGCGTCCGCGTGAGAAAAGCCACGAAAAAACAGGAACGAGATCAAATATGCGCAAGGCCACGTTGCAGGACGGGCAACGAGATCGATTTATTTTATCGTCTTTGGATGGGATAGCCCACGCCATGCCGCGCGGAATGCGATAGACGAGAGCCGTGGCAAAACTGCCAAGGCATAGCCCCAGAAAGACGGTAGACACTGTCAGGATAATAGCGGCGGGGAGATCCGCGCCCGCCGACATGTTTTATACCTTGCGGCGAAGCACGACGAGGCGGTCGTAGATTTGTTCGCGAGGCAGACCGCTGGCGGCGTCGCCATAAGTGGAATCCAGTTCGAGCGCGCGCTCGTACAATTTGATAGCCTTCGCCGAATTGCCTTTTTTATCCACCGCAATCGCCATGTTGTAAATGTGCGATGCGTTACGCGGATCCATGCTGGCGGCAATTTCGAAGAATTTGACCGCGCCGTCATAATCGCCCTGCGCCGCGTTCACCAGCGCGATTTGCGCGGGAACGCCGGGATTGGTCGGATACTTGTTGCGCAGTTCCATAAGTTTCTTGAGCGTCACCGAAGGGTATTGCGCTTTCATCAGCCCCATCAGATTGACGATGGCGTCCGCGTTGTTCGGCTGGATTTTAAGCAAGTCTTCGTAGGTGCTGGCCGCAGATTGCTGAAATCCCGCACCTTGTTGCGCGACCGCAAGCCCCATCAGGATGCGCGGATCGCGGTGATTTTTCTTGTAAAGTTTTTCGTACATTTCCATGGCTGCGGCATAGCGGCCAAGTTTCAGGGCACGCGTAGCGGCGACAAATTGCGCTTCGAACGACGATGCACTAGCGCCTTTCTGGACAACCACGTATTTCTGCCCCGGCTCAATCGCGGGATCGACCTTGCGCGGCCCCGTCGCGCCGGTTTTGGCGAGATCCCTGTCGGGAACGAGTGCGTCTGCATCGTAATAAGTGCCCGAATGGCGGGTTTTTCCAGTATCACCCATGACGTTCGTGCCCGTCACGGTATCGGAGGCTTCACCTGGGATGGGAGTCAGACCGCTCTGGGCGGGTTGCGAGGGCGCCGTCGCGGCGGGAGGAATAGAAGTATCGGCAACGGGTGCGGGCGCCGCCGATTCTGGCGCTTCTTCTTCCGGCGCAACGCTGACGGGCTGCGGCGGGAATTCCTTTTTGGCCTCGGGCCCTGACGGCGTGCCGACGGCGCTGACCGTTCCGTCGTTTTGCGCCTGCGCATCCGGTGCAAATGCGCAAAGAGACACAGCAATCACGGAGAATCCGAGAAGGAGAAATTGTTTATTGATCTTTTTCATGGGCCTGGACACTTTAAAATGGTCAGAAGGAAGGGAGGCATAGAATTTCAAAGCTGATTCTATCAAAAAACGCCTTAAAAGGGAATTCACAAAAATCACGCCGCCTCGGACGCCGGCGGATGGATCAGGGAAAGGAACGCGCGTTCGAGTTGAAGTTGCCCGGATTGCGCGATCAAATCACCCGGTTTTCCGATAAATGCGATTCGACCTTCGTGAAGCACGGCGATGCGATCGCACAGTTCTTCCATATCCGACAAAATATGGGAACTCAGGAAGGTCGTGCGTCCCTGCTCCCTCGCCTCTGCGATAATGTCCTTCACTTGAGCGCGCGCCAGAGGGTCTAGTCCGCTCATCGGTTCATCGAGAATTAGCAGCGGGCAGCCGGTCATAAAGGTGGTCATCAGGCCGAGCTTCTGACGCATCCCCTTGGAATAAGTTTGCGCGCGTTTGGGGAGGAATTCCTTTTGCAGCCCCAGCTTGGCCGCCATGGCGTCGATATCCTTGCGGCTGGCCTTGCGGCCATAGAGCGAAAGCGAGAAGGCTATGAATTCATAGGCGTTGAGAAACCATGCGGGGTCAAAACGCTCCGGCAAAAAAGCCAGGTTTTTCTTGGCGTCCGCGCCGCCGGACGGATGGCCCGCGACGGTGATGGTTCCGCAAGACTGATCTTTCAGACCGAGAATCGTTTTCAGGAGCGTGGTTTTCCCGGCGCCGTTGAGGCCCACAAGGCCATAGGTTTCACCGGCGCAAACGTTGAGCGTAATTTCCGATATGACCTCATGCCCGCCATATTCCGCGGAAACATTCCGGATATCGAGAAAAGCGTCCGTCATCTCAGCCCGGCAGGAAGATACGCGTATCCAGATTGAAACGCTGATGCGGACGGAGGCGGATCGGGAAAATCTGGTTCGTCTGCGCATCGAACCATTCCAGGTCGATATGCGTGCTATACACTTTCAGATCCATAACCTCGCTCGGAATTCTATTCGGCGAAATGCGGATATTGTTGAGCCAAATCGTCCAGTCCTTGCCGGAGGCGTAAACGATGCCGCCAAGCGAAATATCGCGCGGCCCGGTGATATCCACGCCGTCGTCAGAGCCGTCGCGTGTGTTCAGGCCGCGGCGCGCATCGCGCACAAGATCATGCTCCCATATGGAGAAGAAGAGCGAAGGCATCGTTTCAATGTTCACCGTGGGGCGAAGATAGGCCAGTTGCTCGTTGATTTCTTTTTCAATCGGGGTCAGGCCGGCAGCCTTCTCGTCTTCCGCAGGCGGAACGGAAGCAACGATCGTCGTGGTTGCTGCAGGAGCCGCCCCATCGGCAACGCCGGAAACGGGCGGCGGCGTTCGGGCCTCGGGCACGACGATGTTCGTGGCGGGCGGAGTCTGGATGTCCGCGTTTTGGGCATAGGCCGGTAGCGAGGAAATGGTAACGAGCAGAGCGGACAGAAGGATCGGTTTCATTATCGCGGGCCTCCGGCAGGCTGGACAGCCGTGTTGGAGCTCAAGGTTTCGGGAGCGATCGATTCCTTGCGGGCCATCGTCCTCCACTGCATTGACATGGTCGCAGTAATCAGCGCCGGCGGATTGCCGCGGCCGATGGCTTTCAGCGTCTCCGGCGTCACCTCGCCCTCGCGCTTGATCTCAAGCCTGTCGATCGTAATGTGTCCCGGGAAGCCGTAATTCAGGTAATAGATGAAGCGATAAATATCGACATCGTCCATAGCGGTAAGCGTCATCGTTATTGGGCTTTCCATTACGACGAATCCGGTTTCAAGAGGAATGTCCTGTGAAAAAACCTTGGCAGGTTTGATTTCATAGCGCGCGGACATGATCTTCGAAAGTTTTTGCAGCGTGTCGAAGCGCTCGCGGGCGAGCACGCGGTTCTGGTCGTTGAAAAAACCCATGCGGCTGATATTTTCAAACAGCGCCTTCTTGGAATCGAACAGCGCGAAATCCTGCTGCATCTGGTCGACTTCGCTTTGCAGCGCCAGCGCCTGGGCCTCAAGCTTTTGTAATTCCGATTTGCTGGCCGCAGCCTTGGGCTGGAACACGAAATAGGTGGCAAACCCCAGGAAGACGAAGGCACCAGCCAGAACAAAGAGCAGAAGCGATTTTTTATATCCGATAGAGGTTATCATATCATCACTCCCCGGATGACTATCTGGGCTTCATAGTCCTGCTTTTCTTTTCCTTGCTGTTCTTCGATCTTGCTCGTGGCCTCGCCGATGAAATTGCCGGTATAGCTAAGATCCGCAACCTGCTTAAGGATAGAGACGGAATGTTGCGGCAGATTCGCCTTTAAACGGGATTCAAGGTCGGAAATAAGTTCGACGCCTTTTTTCGGATCCAGCTCCGCTGGCAAAATAATGCGTATGACGACATCATACTCGGCCTGCGCGGCGGGTTGCCCCGGCGTATCGACGACAAAGGATTCCGGAGCCTGTAGCCCTCCCGCGGAAAATGCATTCGCCCCCCCGCCAACGGGCTTCACTTCCATTGACGTGATGTGCAGATCAGCTCCAAGAGAATGGCCGATCGCCTCGAACACACTCAACGGTTTCATCGATTTTTTTTCAAGCCTGTCGAAGACTTTGGTCGAGCTTTCGATCAGCATGAAATCGACGCCAGCCGCCTTTTTCTTTTCGATTTCGGCTATATGCTGAGAGCTCAGGCTGTCGACACGCATGGTTGCATCGGAAATTCTGGACGCATTGCTTGCCCATTCGCCCGCCGAAACAAATGCCTGATACCCGAACCATGCGCAACCGGCCAGAAGAAGCAGGGATGCCGCCGTGGCCAAGCGCGCGGGGCCGGAAATCTTGTCAAGCTGGACAGCCTGTAAAGGCATGGTCAACGCCGACTTGCGACCCGCCCATGCGATATGAATGGGATCGGCATAACGCTGCTCTTCCTGGCGCCCAATTTTTATGCCGAGAAGATTGGCCGCCTCGACCGAGGTCAGAACACTCAGGTTGCATTGGAAATCGACCTTCGCGACCATTCGGTCGGCCACGGAATTGTTGGCTATAATGACAACATCGAGCCCGTCCGAAGGGTCAAAGCCGAAACGGGAAAGATAGCTCATCGTTCCCTTGAGCTCGTTGGCGACTTCGGACGTCCAGACATCCTGATCGATGTCGGTGTCAATGATCGGCGTCATACGCGTCAGGGCGAGTTCACCGTTCTTGGTCACGATCTGGCGTAAACCGCCGCTCTGATGCTGCCCGACGAAGACCGTCCACGTCGCGACATTGTCGCCGCGCTTGGCTAGTTTCTTTGAAAGCGCGTGAATCATCGAGGAGGATTCAACGGGAAGCAGACTGAATCCGGCGATGGCCGCATAAGACTTCTGAACGGCGTCCAGAGTTTTGCGGATATTTTCGGAAAACGGAACGGCGGCGAAAAGATATATTTCCCCGTTCGGCTGCCCCTCGCGCGCAGGGGCTTTCTCTTTCAGCTTGATCGCAGCGCGGATCGGATAGGACGGAAACGCGGCGGAAACGCGGCGTTTGAGAATATTGCCTTTGTCGAACGGGCTGACCTTGGGTACGCGCTCCTTGCGGTAGTGCTGTTCAACCATATCGTTCAGGATAAGGACGGATTTGCCGCGGCATTTCTTTTTAATGACATCCGAGGCCGCCTCTTCGAAATCCTGTGTTTCCCACGGAATGGAATCGAGAAGATGGACGCGCCCCGATACATCAAAGATATTCAGCCCCTCGTCGCTAAGGAGAAGAACACATCTGGATGGGCTAAAAATCGCCATGGACGGAACGCCTAGGTCTAGAATTGCATATCTTCGAAACTATTGTAAATCGGGCCGAAGACACCGACCGCGATCCAGAGAATCATACCACCAAGAACCATGGTAAGTGAAGGCTCAATCATTGCAATCAGTTTCTGAACTTCTTCGTCCACGTCCGTGGTATAAAACTCAGCCACCTGCTCAAGGACTGCGGTCAGATTACCGGAATCTTCCCCGACTTTCAGCATCCGCACGACCATGCTCGGGAATTCCCCGCTCCCGTTAAAGGCCTCGGACAAGGGGCTGCCCGACTTGATCAGGCTCTGGATGCTATCCAACGCCTCAAGAAGGGCGCGGTTGTTGACGGTGTTTGTGGCGGATTTGATTGCCTCGAGAATGGGAAGACCCGCGGCGTACAGGGCGCCGAATGTCTGACAGAAACGTGCAATGTTGATTTTCCGAATCAGCGGCCCCATGATTGGCGCCTCGATAAGGAAACGGTCGATCTGGTAGGCGATGCCTTCGGAAGACTTGCGCAGGGCAAGAACCGTAGCGATAACTCCCACCGGAACCAGCAAAATGAGATACCAGTATGCCTGCACGAAATCGGACGTGGCGATGAGCGACGTCGTCGCGAACGGAAGATCGAATTCCATGTTGCGGATAAATTCGACGATCTGCGGCACGACGTAGCCCATCATGATCGTGACGGCCAGAAGGACGACGACCAGGAGAATCATCGGATAGCGCGTCGCCTTGCGGATGCGCGCCTGCATCCCGTCCACCCATTTGAGGTATTTGATCAACTGGCGGTAGGACGCGCTCATCTTACCCGTCTCCTCGCCCGATGCGACGAGGGAGACATAAAGATTGTGGAATATGCGCGGATGCTTCGCCATGGCTTCAGAGAGCTGGCTGCCCTCCATCACGTCGCGGTGAATTTCGGACATGGCGTCGCGCAGCGCCGTATTTTCGGTCGTGTCGCGGATATCAGCCAGGGAATCGAGCAGCGGAACCCCCGCCCCGTCCATCTGATCGAGATGCAGGAACAAGGAAATCAGGTCGCGGATTTTAACGCGGGTCAAAAGGCGCGATTTGCTTTTCTTCTTGGACAGGAGTGTACAGCTGACCAATTCGAGGTTGGCAGTCTGCAATTGGTTGAACAAGTCGTTTTCATTAACAGCCCCGAGAACACCCTTAATAGGACGGCCCTTGGCGTTAAGCGCTCTATACTTGTATTTTTCCATACTTGTATTTTTCCATATATTTTCAGGGCGATTATTTGTGAATGTCAACGACTTTAGAGAGGGCATCGAGGGTGGTGATTCCCTCAAGCACCTTCAGGATGCCATCATCCTTCATGGATTTGAAGCCCTTTTCCACGGCAACGGTTTTTAGCTCGGCCTTCGTGCAGGTGCGCGCGACCATATCGTCCATTTCCTCGTCGAACAGCAGGATTTCCGCTACGGCGACGCGGCCTTTATAGCCCTGCCCCGCGCAGAGATCGCATCCGCCCGTCTTTGCCTTGAAGATTTGCGGGGCCGAGGAAAACTCGATGCCGAGGATTTTGCACTCTTCCTCATCCGGCTGATGCACCTGTTTGCAATGCGGACACAGAACGCGGACAAGGCGCTGTGCAAAAATGCCGATGATGTTTCCGGCAATCATACCCGGCACCATGCCGAGATCGAGAAGACGCGGCAGCGCGCCGAAAGAGTCGTTGGTATGGAGCGTCGTGTAAACCTGGTGGCCGGTCATAGCGGCCTGGAGGGCCATCGTCGCGGTGGTCTTATCGCGGATTTCCCCGATGAAAATCACGTCAGGGTCTTGACGCAGCAGGGCGCGGATACCGTCGGCGAATTCGAGGATGCCCTCTCTCACCGGCGTCTGGCGGATCATCGGCAGAGAATATTCGACCGGGTCTTCCAGAGTCTGGATGTTGATGTCGACCGTGTTGATTTCGTTGAGCATAGAGTAAAGGGAGGTCGTCTTACCCGAACCTGTCGGGCCGGTGACGATGATGATCCCTTCCGGGCGTTCCTGCGCGCGCTGAATGCGCTTGAGGTTGTGTTCGGAGAAGCCCAGAAATTTAAGCGGTTTGATGCTCGAACTCTTGTCGAGAACGCGCATGACGATATTCTCACCGTGCACGGTAGGCAGCGACGACACACGGAAGTCGATTTCCTTGCCGCCGACGACGATGTTGATGCGTCCGTCCTGAGGCGCGAGTTTGTCGGCGATATTCAGATTCGCCATGATTTTCAGGCGCTGGCTGACTGCGTTCCAGTGTTGTTTGTGAAGGATCTGCGCCGTGAACATATCGCCGTCGAGGCGGTAGCGCAGACGCACGAAGTTTTCTTCCGGTTCGAAGTGAAGGTCGGAGGCGTGGATTTTTACGGCCTCGGAAATCAGGGCGTTTACAAGGCGCACGATCGGGTGCGTGAAAGCCTCTTCTTCCGACAAGCCTGCGACTTCGAGTTCCTTGCCGTCCTTGTTTTCCAGTTCTTTCAGAATGTCGTTGACCTTGGAGGCGTAACCATAGGCGGCATCGATAGCGTCCGAGAGAATGCTCGCTGTCGTCACCAGCGGTTTGACCGTAACGCCCTTGGGCAGATAGCGGCGCAGTGTATCCATAGCGACCACGTCGTACGGATCGGACATGGCGATCTGCGCGACCGAGCCTTCTACGGAGACAGGCAGGATTTGATGTTTGACCGCGACTTTCTTTTCGATCATAGCCAGCGCGGCGCCATCAATTACGGTGACCTTCGGATTGAACACCTCAAAGCCCGATGTTTCAGCAAGAAAGGCGGTCAGAGCCTCTTCGGTGATAAAACCAAGATCGACCAGCACTTCGCCCAACATCTTGCCGGAAATTTTCTTTTCCTGAAGGGCGACATTCAGCTGAGCCGCCGTGATGATGCCCATCGAAACGAGACGATCGCCGATACGGCCTTTGCCGCCGTCCTCATCCGAGCGGGTTTTTTGAATACCCTGACGGTGCAAGACGGCAATGTCCTTGCTGCCCCCGTGCCTTTCCGCGGTAAATTCGCTTTCCTCGTTTTGACTGCCGTAATCGTAAGCCTCTCCCGTTTTCGCATCGAGAATCGGCTTCTGCGTCTCGAAAGACATGCCGCTGATGTCGATGGTGCTGATATCCAGTTCCGCGTCTCTATTCTTTTTCATAACCATGGATTTCCGGTCGTGCGTGAGTGGGAGATGTAGGCAGTGTTATTAGGTCACCCTAAAGTTTTACACAGAATTGGTTAACAAAAGGAAAACAAAACGGGCGATTACGCTCCGATATAAGCCCCTGAACTCCCGACATAAAATTTAAGGGAAAGATAACGGAACGTATCCTACGGTGCCCGCATCCTGCGTTGGCGGACTCCAGCTAAAAACATCCAGAGATTTTGTCACTTTTTACTATGGGTTAACCAAAAGTATTATAAAATATTGTAAAGTATTCTTGGGGACTCAAAAGGCTTTATCACGAAAGGTATGGCCAAAATCCATGAAACGGGTGCACAAGATAGGCAATGCTTTTAAACGAAGTATAGCCATTGGCGCGTTGACGCTCAGCGTCTCTGCGCTCCCGTTCTATTCCGCGAACGCACTGGATGACGGGGCCTTGCCTTCCGGCGGGAGCGTGACGGGCGGATCGGCCTCTCTGAATTACGGAGACAACAGGCTCGATATCCATCAAACGACCGATCGCGCCATCATTGAATGGAACAGCTTTAACATCGGCGCTGGTGCCACCACGCAGTTCCATCAGCCGGGATCGGGATCGCTCGCCGTCAACCGCATCACCGGCGGCGGCATCGATCCTACCATGATCCTGGGAAGCCTGATCGCAAACGGTCAGGTCATCGTGCTGGATCCCAACGGCGTAATCTTCGGGCAGGACAGCGTCATCGACGTCGGTGGAATCATCGCAAGCACCGGCAAGATCAACGACCAGGCCTTCATGGCAGGCTCCCCCACCCTTGACATCACCGACATCGATACAGGCGGCGCCATTATCAATGAAGGCACCATCACCGTGGCCCAGGCCGGCATTGCCGCCTTCGTCGCGCCCACAGTGGTCAACCGCGGCGTTATTCAGGCAAAACTGGGTAAGGTATCCCTGGCTTCGGGCGATAAAGCCACGCTTGATCTTTACGGCGACGGCCTTGTCGAAATTGCCGTGGACGGCTCCACCAGCGAAGCGCTGATCGAGAACACCGGCGAGATACGGGCCGAAGGCGGTACCGTCCTGATGACGGCGCAGGCGGCGGGGCAAGCGATCAACAGCCTTGTCAATCTCGACGGGCTCGTGGATGTGTCTTCGGTTCACGTTGCAGACGACGGCCAAATTATCGTCAACGGCGGCAACATCAACGTGACGCAGCAAGCCATTCTGGACGCTTCCAGCGCAGAAGGCGGAAGCGTTGAACTCTACGCGCAAGACAGAACCTATGTGGCAGGATCGATTTTCGCAGGCGGCGGCGATGGTGGCTTCATAGAAACGTCCGCTGCCGGAACGGTGGATATTGCGGACAGCGCCCTGATCAACACGGGAGGCGGCACATGGCTGATCGACCCAACCGACTTTACCATCGCGGATAGCGGCGGGAATATCACAACGGCCACGCTGGCCGCGCAACTGGCCTCGAACAACATAACCATCGAAACCGCGACAGCAGGCAGCGACGCAGGCGATATCTTCGTGGACAGCGCGCTTTCGTGGACGGGCGCAAACACCCTCACCCTGCGTGCGCACCGGAATATCGAAGTCAACCAGGCCATCACCAACACCACCGGCGGCAGCCTTCTCCTTCGCGCCGACAAGGAAGGTTCCGGAACGGGTACCGTCACTTTCGGCGCATCTGGTGCGATCGCCCTCTCCGGCGGCGGACAGGCCGACCTTTATTACAACCCTACTGCTTACACTGCGCCCACGGACTATAGCGGGAATATCACTGGCACCAACAACGCCTGGATGCTCGTCAACAACGTCACGCAACTCCAGGCCATGAACACTAACCTCGCGGGTGCTTATGCCCTCGGCAAAGACATCGACGCTTCAGGCTCCGCCGCATGGAACGCAGGCGCGGGATTTTCGCCGGTCGGAACCAACGCGACAAAATTCACAGGCAAATTCGATGGCCTCGGACATACGATCACGGATTTGACCATCAATCGTCCCGCAACGGACTACATTGGATTGTTCGGCGCAGCGAACGGAGCGCTTGTCCGCAATGTCGGGCTTCTCGACGTCAGCGTCACAGGAAAAGATTATATCGGCGCATTGTTCGGATATAATGAATATACGACTATCTACCAGAGCTATAGCACGGGTAGCGTATCGGGCGCTTCGCGCGTGGGCGGGATCACGGGCTCAAACAATACTTCCAGCAATTTTTACTCGAACTATTCGACCGCAACCGTCAATAGTTCGGGGCACTATGTCGGCGGCCTGGCGGGAGGAAACTGGAATTCGGCTATTCTAAGAAATAGCTATTCAACGGGCACGGTAACAGGCTTGGGACAATTTACCGGCGGGCTGTCCGGTATAAACGGCAACAGCGCCACAATCACCGACAGCTACGCGACAGGTTCCGTATCCGGAACCACGAATGTCGGCGGTCTGGTCGGAACGAATGGCGCTACACTCACCAAAAGCTACGCGACAGGTTCCGTATCCGGAACCTCAAATGTCGGCGGTTTGGTCGGAGCGAATACCGGTACAGTTACCAATAGCTACTGGAACACCCAAACGAGCGGACGGGCTACGAGCGCCGGTGGAACCGGCCTGACAACGGCGCAGATGAAACAGATGGCGAATTTTTCGGGCTGGAGCATCCGCAACTCCGGCGGCACCGGTACCGCATGGCGCATCTATGAAGGCGATACCTACCCGCTTCTGGCCAGTTTCCTTAACCCCCTCACGATCTCGGCCGACAACGTCACCGTCGCCTATACCGGCACGCCGTGGAGCGGCGGATCGGCTTCTTATTCAGGTTTCGAGAACGGCGACGACGCTTCCGATCTTAGCGGCACAGGTACGCTGGCCTATGGCGGCGCGGCACAGGGCGCCAAGGCTCCGGGCAGCTACGCGATCACCATTTCCGGCGATTTTTATTCCGGGCAGCAGGGTTACGATATTAAATATCTGGGCGGAACCCTCACTATCCAGTCGCCTCCGCCCCAACCACAGGCCGAGATTCCTCAGTCCGTGATCGATACGGCCACATCGAAAAGCGTTCTGGTTTCCGAGATTCATTCGTCACCGAAGGCGTCAAATGGCGCAAACAGCGGCCATACCGAAGCTTCAGGCTGCCTCGCCGCCGTAAACGACGGCGCCTGCATCGTACGCTAGGCCCAACCACAACTTTAAGAACACCTGCTAAGTCATTGAAAAATGGCGCGCCCGAAGAGATTCGAACTCCTAACCTTCTGATCCGTAGTCAGA
>DASTUM010000078.1:0-16800 GCA_035759665.1 Micavibrio sp. | reverse complement strand
AATTCCCAGAAGAGGCGCTGCGCATGGTCTTGCGATGTCAGGGTCAGGAGATTGGCGTAGCCGGAGCCGGACACAATATCCTCGACAATCAGATCACGCCCGCGGGGATTTGCGGAGGAGAGCCGCGCGACGATTCCCTTTTGTTCGTCGGACAGCGCGAATGCCGGAACATGGCCGCCGTGGCTGCGCTGGACGAAAGCTTCGTGGCCCGCCTTTTCAAAAAGAAAGGCATGGCCGATGCCCGTGCCGATGCCGACGAGAACTTTGGGCGGATGATCAAAATGCAGCTGCTCTACCTCGGCGGGGACCAGAGGCGTAAGATCGTCGCCGATCAGTTCCGGCAGGGCATAGGCCGCTGCTTCAAGGTCGTTCAGGACGAGAAGTTTTTGTAAATGCAGCCTGTCCTGCAATTTCGAAAGGTCGATCGTCCAGAGACTTTTATCGCCAAAGCGTGTGTCCTCGATGATTCCGCCGCGGGGCTGGATGGCTGCGGCGAGATAAAGCGCGGTGATATCCGGCGCATATTCTTTCAGGACTGTTTCAATGTCGGGATAATCGGCGATCTTGTATTTTTTCAGGGCGCCCGGATCGGACGCCTTTGCAAGGCGCAGATGCGTTCCGCCGAGATCTGCAAGAACTATGCTCAATGGTGAACTCCCTTATGGCGTGTGTCGTCAGTGTCCCCGTACGGGTCTTTGTGAATAATGATTTCGGCGTAAGGGTAGTCGGCCAGAATATCGTGTTCCAGCGAGCGCGTGAGTTCATGCGCGGCCTTCAATGGAAGCTCGGGATCAATTTCGACGTCGAAAGAAATATGAATGATCATGCCAGAACGCCGGGTACGCAGATCGTGATAGCCCAGTATGTCGGGATGGCGCCGGATGGTTTCGCGGATACGCGTGCGCACGGCTTCGGGCAGCTCGCGGTCGAGCAGCATGTCCAGCGATTTGAAGCAGATCTTGCGGGCAGTAAAAAGATAATAAAAGGCGACGGCGATCGCGCAAAGCGGGTCGACCCATATGGGCCCGTCATTGTAGCTGACCAGAAGCGAGGCCATGACGGCGCCGTTCAGCGCGATGTCGGTGGAGTAATGCGCCTGATCGGCTTCTACGGCGAGCGAAGGCGCCCTAAAGAGGCAGTATTTCTGCACCGACACGAGAATGATCGACAGCAGGATGGCGATGGCGGCAACCCACATGCCCAGGACGTGGCCGGTGATTTCCTGCGGCTGGGCGAAACGGTTCAGGCTCTCGAAAATCAGGAACAGGGCGGCACCGACAAGGCAGGCGGACTGGAACAGCGCGCCGATCCCCTCCATCTTTCCATGACCGTGGCGGTGGGAATTGTCGGCGGGTTTAAGCGAATAACGCAGCGCCATCAGCATGACGAGCGACATTGCCGCATCCGTGAAGGAATCCGTCAGCGTCGCCAGGATCGCGGCGGAATCCGATACCCAGTAGGCATAGGCTTTGATGACGATCAGCGCAGAGACGGTACCCAGCGCCCAGAAGGACGCAATCATCGCGTAGCGCGGTTCGATGCTGTTATCCGGTTGGTTGCTCATAAGACGGACTATAGTAGTTCCGCCCGCCCCTGCATAGCAGGCTCAGTGTTTGTCGACGGAATATTTTGTCGTGCGGGGCAGGCCGTCGGCAGCATATTCCTCTTCTTCCGTTACCTCGCCCGCGGTGTTGAGTTCGGCATCACGCGCAGCGCCGTAGCCGACTTTGACGTCGCGGGCTGGCTGCTTGTTTCGGGATTCCTTTTTGCCCGGCTTGCCGAAAACGTCGGCGGGCTGGCTTTTCATTTTATCTGTGTCTTGCTGTTTGAGCGGCATGGCGTTTTCTCCTTCCGCCGCACCAACGTCCCGCATAAGGAGCGGGTTCCGGAGGGTTTCGTAAAATAAAGGCGGCTTTATGCAGTCTTGAAGCAATGGTATGGTCTTTGCATTAACTATTCTAAAGACCAGTTCCCAGGGGTATTATGCAATATTCAAGAGCTTCCATAGCCGGCGCAGCCATCGGTTTTTCGCTGATTATGATCGCCATCCTGATCGGCACGCGCGAGGCCAGCGGGTTTATCAGCCTTGAAGGGCTGATGATCGTCATCGGCGGTTCGCTCGCGGTCGCTTTTATGAGCTTCGAGGCGCATTACGTGATCGAGGCCCTGCGCTCCATCGGCCTGATGTTCCGCAAGGCGGAAACGACCCATGAAAATTTGCAAAAGGACCTGATCGAAATCATCGGCTGGGCGCGGATCGTCAAGGACAGGGGCCTGCTCGGCCTCGAAAACGAAACGGGCAAAAGGGGCATCAACGACCCGTTCGTCAAATACGGCATCGACATGGTGGTTTCCAACTATGCGCCCGACGAAGTGCGCAGCATGATGGAAACGGCGGCGGAGGCGGCTTATGAGCGCGCGACAGTCCCCTCGCGCGTGCTGATGGCGATGGCGAGCCACGCCCCCGCCTTCGGGATGGTCGGCACGCTGGTCGGGATGGTGATCATGCTCGGCGATCTTAGCGGCGATATGTCTGGAATCGGATCGGGCCTTTCCATTTCGCTGCTGGCAACTCTCTATGGTGTCGTAACTGCGCGGATGCTCTATATGCCGGCCGCTGCGAAAGCGCAGCAAAAACAGGAAGAAATGCGTTTCCGCAACCAGCTCATCACCGAAGGGCTTGTCCTGCTCGTCGCCAACAAATCGCCGCGCTTCATTCAGGACAGGCTCAATTCCTTCCTGCGGTTCGAAAGCCATTACGACCTCGACGGCATCACCTATAAAGAGGTAAAGCTGTGAAACGCAACTGGCAGCCGCGCCGTAGACAGCATGACGAAACGGGCATAGACGACTGGTTGATGACCTATGCCGACATGATCACGCTGCTGCTGTGCTTCTTCGCCGTCTTCATCGCCATCGCAATTCCTGACCAGAAAAAATTCGAAGCCGCCAAGCAAAAGGTTTCCGAACAATTTTCGAGCGGCAATTCCGACCACCTTAAAGGCCAGCATACCCTGCCCCCCTCGCAGATCGATACTCCGCCGACGTCGGACGTGTTGTTCGAAGCGCTGCCGTCCATCGTCGACCGGTTCGAAGACAAGAAGGACGTCGAGGTCGAAAAAGGCGACCGCATCACCACCATCGAGATGAACAGCGCGCCGTTCTTCCCCGTCGGGGCCGCGGTTTTGAGCCAAGAAGGGGTTACCATTCTGGCCGAATTGCAGCCGACGCTGATGTCGGATGAATATAAAGACTATACAATCTCGGTGGAGGGCTATACCGACGACAGCCCGATCAAGACCCCGCAATTCCCCTCGAACTGGGAGTTATCCACTGCGCGCGCGGCCTCGGTCGTGCGCACCCTGATCGACCTCGGCCTACCCAAGGAAAGGCTACGAGCCGTGGGGTTTGCCGATGCTTCCCCCAAAGTCCCCAACCGCGACGAGGCCGGGAATCCTATCCCCGACAACCAGGCCCAGAACCGCCGTGTCGTTATCAGGCTTGAGAAGATCACGAAAGCGAAATAGACTTTTCTCCCGAATTCATCAGAGAGAAAACCATGTCCGTATTAACCCGCCGCAAACTCCTCAATGCCGACCTTCATGATTCGGGCTTGCGCCAATGCTTGTCCGCCTTCGACCTGACCCTGCTCGGCATAGGCGCCATCATCGGCACGGGGATTTTCGTCCTCACCGGCACCGCGGCGGCGACGCAGGCAGGGCCGGCCGTCGTGCTGTCCTTCATCGTGGCGGGCGTGGCTTGTACCTTCGCCGCCCTGGCCTATGGAGAGCTGGCGTCCAGCGTCGGCGGATCGGGGAGCGCCTACGGCTATTCCTACGCCGCGTTCGGCGAATTGATGGCGTGGATCATCGGCTGGGATCTAATTCTCGAATACGGCGTTTCCGTCGCCGCCGTATCGGTGGGCTGGAGCGGATATTTCAACAATGCACTCAAGGCCGTTGGCGTACCCCTGCCCGATTATCTCATGAACGGGCCGTGGGCGGAAAATCCCGGCATCATCAATCTTCCGGCGGCAAGCATCATCCTGATCCTCATGATGCTCCTTATCGCCGGCGTGCGGGAAAGCGCCCGCCTCAACGCGGCCATGGTTTTCATCAAGCTTCTGACGATCGCGGTATTTATTATCGTCGCGCTCCTCCACGTCAATCCGGAAAACTGGTCGCCCTTCATGCCATTCGGATGGTTTGACCATACGGAAAGCGGCAAACCGATCGGCATTCTCGCCGGAGCCTCGCTGGTCTTCTTCGCTTATGTCGGGTTCGACGCCGTATCCACAGCCGTCGAGGAAGCGAAAAACCCAAGGCGCGATGTTCCCATCGGCATCATGGCGAGCCTTATTTTCTGCACGGTCATCTATATTATCGTCTCGGGCCTCCTGACCGGCATCGTCAAGTACGACCAGTTGAACGTTCCCTCGCCCGTCGCCCATTCCCTGCAATTGCTGGGACTCAACTGGGCATCGGCGCTGGTGGCGACCGGGGTCATCACCGGCCTGACCACGGTCATGCTCGTGCTTTATTACGCCCTGACGCGCGTCATTCTGGCGATTTCGCGGGACGGCCTGATTTCCCCCTATTTCTCCAAGGTCAACCCGAATACCTGCACGCCGGTTCGCACCACCGTCCTGTGCGGCATCGTCATGGCCGCCATGGCAGGCTTCGTCCCGTTCGCCGCGCTGGCGGAACTGGTCAATATCGGCACACTCGCCGCTTTCGTCCTGGTCTGCGCCGGCGTAATCTTTCTGCGAAGGCTGCATCCTGACATGCCGCGCCCGTTCCGGATGCCGTTTGGAATCCTGTTGCCGGTTCTGGGCGTCCTGTCCTGCGGTTCGTTGATTGCGTTCTTGCCATGGGAAACGCATCTTCGTTTCGTCGTATGGCTTGCCGCCGGATTGGCCATTTACTTCGGCTACGGAATCCGGCATAGCAAACTGGCGCAATGACCGATTACCTGACCGCCATTTTTCTGGGCTTCGTCGAGGGATTGACGGAATATATCCCCGTATCCTCCACTGGGCACCTCATTCTCCTGATCGAAGGGCTGAATTTCGCCGCTCCGCCCGGGCGCGTGTTCGAAGTGTTCATCCAGATCGGGGCGATCCTCGCCGTCATGGTTTTGTACCGCGCGAAGATACTCCAGACCGTGCGCGGCATTACGAGCGACAAGACATCCCAGCATTTCGCCCGCAACATCGTCATAGGAACCATTCCCGCCCTGATTTTCGGGGCGGGCCTGCATTCTTTCATAAAGAATACGCTCTACGACCCGATGGTCATCGTTGTCAGCCTGATCCTTGGGGGCATCTTCATCCTGCTGTTCGAAAAGAAGCTGGGTCCGGTCACGACAGAGAGTATCGACGACATCACGCCCCGGCAGGCCCTGATGATCGGCCTTTGCCAGTCCATCGCCCTGATCCCCGGCGTATCGCGGTCAGGCGCGACGATCATGGGATCGCTCGGGCTGGGCCTGTCCCGCACGGCGGCGACGGAATTTTCCTTCTTCCTTGCCATACCGGTCATGTTCTGCGCCGTCGCCTATGATCTTTTTACAAACTGGGACGCTCTGGAAACAGGCGATATGGGTTTGATGGTGGCTGGCCTCACGGCCTCTTTCCTGACCGCACTGATCGTGGTCAAAACCGTGGTTGGTTTTGTCTCGCGCCACGGCTTCGCCCCGTTCGCCTGGTACAGGATCGCCCTCGGCATCGTTGCTTTTTTCATATTCTTGTAGTAGACAAGATTACGGAGCTGCCGTATCTTTGTTGCGGTACGACATACCCGCCGCCAAGAGATATTTCATGAACACCAGCCCTACTAACGAGCTTACCGAAAGCGCCCTCGCCGTCCCGCATGACCAGACGCCGGAGGCGTCGTCGCGCAAACGCTTTGCCGCCCTCCTGCTAGGCTGCATCGGCATCGTCTACGGCGATATCGGAACCAGCCCCCTCTATGCCTTCCGTACGGCCGCGCAGCACGTTGCGGCGGACGGCATGTTCAATCATGAAATTCTCGGCATTCTTTCGCTGATCATCTGGGCGCTGACATTGATCGTCACGATCAAGTACGTGATCTTCCTGCTCCATCTCGACAATCGCGGCGAAGGCGGAATTCTTTCCCTGATGGCGTTGACGCAAAGGGCGCTGCGCCAAAGGAGAACCGGCATCGTCTTTTTCGCGGGCGTCGTCGGTGCGGCCCTTTTCTTCGGCGACGCCGCCATCACCCCCGCCATTTCGGTCTTATCGGCCATGGAGGGGATCGAGCTCATAACCCCCGCCCTCAACAAATTCATCCTGCCTGCCGCCATCGCCATCCTTATCTGCCTTTTTGTCGTGCAAAAGCACGGCACGGCCGGCATTTCCAAAATGTTCGGCCCGATTATGGCGTTGTGGTTTGCCGTTCTGGCAGGAGCCGGCATTTACTGGATTTGTAAAAATCCCGCGGTTCTGCACGCCTTCAATCCGGTTTACGCCGTGACCTTCCTGACCTCGCACGGTTTCCTCAGCTTCGTCGTCGTGGGTTCCATCTTCCTTGCCATCACGGGTGCCGAGGCCCTTTACTCCGATCTCGGCCATTTCGGGCGCAAGCCCATCCAGATCGTCTGGCTTTACGCGGTGTTTCCCTGCCTAACGCTGAACTATCTCGGGCAGGGTGCGCTCCTGATGACGCTTCCTGCAACGCTGGACAATCCGTTCTTCCTGCTCTTCCCCTCCTGGGCGCTCATTCCGATCGTCAGCCTTGCAACCCTGGCCACCGTCATTGCCTCGCAGGCGGTCATCACCGGCGCGTTTTCCATGGCGAGCCAGGCAATTCAGCTCGGCCTGCTTCCCCGCATGGAAATCCGCCATACATCGGAGCATCAGGAAGGCCAGATATACATGCCCAGAATCAATTCGCTGCTTCTCTACAGCGTCTTGTTCCTCTGCCTTGTTTTCGGAAGCTCGGCGAAACTCGCCGCCGCATACGGCATCGCGGTCACAGGGACGATGATCAGCGCATCGATCATCGCCATGGTCTATATCGCCCGCGTGAAAAAGAAAGGCTATGCCATCGCCGCCATTATCATGGGGCCCGTCATGTTCTGCGAAATCATGTTCATGTCATCGAACCTCCTCAAGCTGGTGGATGGCGGTTTCGTCCCGCTCGTCTTCGGGCTTTATTTCACCCTGCTGATGCTTACATGGGTCAAGGGGACGAAATACCTCGTCGAAAAGGCAAGGCTGCAATCCATTTCGACCGTCGACTTAACGGACATGATCGAGCGCGATCCGCCAAAAATCGTCGAAGGCACGGCGATCTTCCTGACCAGCGATCCCGACAATGCGCCGGAAACCATGATGCAGAACCTCAAGCATAATCAGGTTCTGCATGATAAAAACATCATCCTGACGATCATGATCGACCAGATCCCGAGGGTACCCATCGAGAACCGCGTCGAAGTCGAGCAGCTTTGCGGCCGCCTGACGCGCATCATCATCCATTTCGGTTTCATGGAAACCCCGAACGTGCCTGCGGCGTTGTATCGCGCCCGCGCCCTCGGTTACGACATTGACGTTGAAAACGCTTCGTTCTTCCTCGGCCATCGTAAAATCGTTCCGGACGCGCGCCACGGCTTGCCGGCGTGGCAGGACGACATCTATGTTTCGCTGAATAAAATAGCCGTCGACGCCACCGACTTCTTCCGCATTCCGGCAAACCAGGTCGTAGAGATCGGAACGCGCCAGTTAATTTAATAGTTGCGCCCGTACCCCATAGCCCCCGAATCAATCGGAATGAACGCGCCCGTCGCCTATAAGCATACGGATATTATCGATCGTATCTGCCTCATGAGCGGGTTTATCCCAACGCAGGCGATTGATGCGGGGAAAGCGGAGGGCGACGCCCGAACGATGGCGGGCGCTTTCTTGCGCGGAATCGAACGCCACTTCAAAGACCAGTTCTTTTTTAACTTCGCGAACGGGCCCAAAGCGATTGATGGTGTTGTTGCGCACCCATTTGTCCAGTTTTAAAAGCTCCT
Organism: Micavibrio sp.; assembly: GCA_035759665.1. Classification (GTDB taxonomy): domain Bacteria; phylum Pseudomonadota; class Alphaproteobacteria; order Micavibrionales; family Micavibrionaceae; genus Micavibrio_A. The sequence goes on along the minus strand of DASTUM010000078.1, from coordinate 8,766 downwards.
GGTCGGTAAAACCGGAATAGGCCTTTCCGACCGGAACAATTTCATTTCCCTGCCAGACGCCAAACGTATAATCGGAATAAAAAGAAGACCGCTTTCCGTGGCCGCGCTGGGCATACATCAAGATGGCATCGATGAGGCGCGGATCGCGCTTCCATTTATACCATGGACCTTTGGGCCGCCCTGCGATATAGGGGCTGTCCTTGCGTTTAAGCATGATGCCTTCATGCCCTTGTTCTTCGGCGCCTTGTATCCGAATCTTTGCAAGCTCATCCCAGCTTTCATACGGGATGATGGTGGAAGTATCGAGCCGCGTATTGCCTGTTCTTTCCACCCAGGCTTCAAGCCTTTGCCTCCGCTCTTTCAACGTGAGGTCACGGACATCGTCATCGCCGTCGAACAGAATATCGTACAAATGCATAAAAGAGGGGTATTCGCCCATCAGCTTTAAACTAACGGCTTTACGGTTCAGTCTTTGCTGCAGAGCGTTGAAGGACATGGCTTCAAAATCCGTTCCAACGAGAAGTTCGCCATCGAGAACGCCTGTTCCGTGCAGCGAATCGGCAAGATCGGGGAAGGATCTGGTGATATCGTCGCCCGTGCGGGAAAAAATCCGCTTTTCGTCTTCGCCCAGAACAAGCTGCACGCGAATGCCGTCCCACTTCCATTCGGCCAGATAGTCTTCCGGCCTCATAGCGGCAAAATCTTTGGCCTCATCGATTGGATTCGACAGCATCATCGGGTGAAAAACTTTGTGGCGATGGATTTCCGGCAACGGGCCTTTGTCTTCCAGCCATCCGAACAGATCCAGATAGGGAGGCTGCAGCCCATGCCATATGCGTTCTATATCATCCAGCGATTTATTGCCGAATTCCGCCAGCGATGTTTTGGCAAGACGCTCAGAAACCCCGATCCGCAGATTGCCTGTTGCCAGCTTGACGATCGCCCAGCGCTGGTTGGGCGTTGCCCGGGACATATAGGTGGCAATCAAAGCCGGCAGTTGTTTGGCAGGAAGATCGCGGAGTTCCAAAACCAGTTCCGATAAGCTCGGCAAGTCCCCTTCCGATTTTTCGGGCCATATCAGCGCGATCGTTTCGGCAAGGTCGCCGACATAATCATAAGACATGGCAAAAAGCTCGGGATCGACCTTTTCCAGTACGATATTGCGCAAAAAAGCCGACTTAACGTTTTTAAAGCTCATCGCCCCTGTCAGGACGGCCAGGGCATATCCACGGTCGGGATCAGGCGCATCACGGAAATATTGCGCCATATGCGCTAGCTTGGCATTGCGGGACGGCGTCAAAACGAGCGTTTCGAGCAGAAGAGCGAAATTTCTCACGCAAGATCTCCCTGCTGTTCGTCTTCCCATCCCTGCATATGGAGAGGTGCGGCTTTGAGGCCTTTTGTCTTACACCAATGAACCAGGGCGTCTTCGCGCCCGTGCGTGACCCAGACCTCGCCCGCGCCGGTTTCAGGTATGGTGGTGGTCAATTCATTCCAGTCGGCATGGTCGGAAATTACCAGGGGCAGTTCGACGCCACTTTGCTTTGCCCTTTGCTTGATCGTCATCCATCCGGAGGCCATGCAGATCAAGGGATCGTCCATCCGGCGGGCCCACACCTCCTTCGTCGCTGATGGCGGGGCAAGGACGATCTGTCCTTTCAAGGCGCCTTTGGGCAGGCCCGTCGCTTTACGCAGATCGCCAAGATCGACGCCGTATTCCTGATAAAGCTCGCACATACCGATCATGCTGCCGTGCAAATAGATGGGCGCATCGTATCCTGCAAGGCGCAGCAGCTTGATCACGCGTTGCGCTTTTCCCAGAGAATAAGCGGCGATCAAATGGCTTCGGTCTGGGAAGTTTCGTACGCTGGCAAGCAGCTTGGCGATCTCATCATGAGCCGCGGGATGCTGAAAGACGGGAAGCCCGAACGTTGCCTCGGTTACGAAGATGTCGCAAGGAACAGGCTCAAAGGGAGGGTTTGTTCCGTCATCACGCCTTTTATAATCGCCGGATACGACAATGCGGCAGCCACTGGATTCGAGAAGAACCTGAGCGCTGCCCAGAATATGACCGGCCGGGTAAAAGGTGATTTTGACAGGGCCTTGCTGTACGGATTCTCCATATTGAATAGGTTGATAATGTTTGGCCGCATCTTCGCCGTAGCGGCGGCGGATAATGCCGATGGTTTCTTGTGTCGCCAAAATATGAGTATGACCGCTTCGCGCATGATCCGCGTGACCGTGGGTGATGATGGCGCGCTCTACCGGAAACGGGGGGTCGATATAGGCATCGATCGGCCCTATATAAAGATCATGGCGAAGCAACTGCATTCAAAGGATATAAGCCGGAGCGGGCCTATAGCCAGCATGGATTGGGAGAAAATCAAGCCGCTGACAGGGTGGTTGCAATCTCGTGGCTGGGACTGGTTCCCGCACCAGGTGGAGGTTTTGCAAGCGGCGGAGGCAGGACAGAATGTGTTGCTTTGCGCGCCGACGGGGGCGGGGAAAACTCTGGGAGGATTTTTACCGGCTCTGGCCGATTTGCTCGGCGGCGGTCAGACAAGGATGGGGCTTCATACTTTATATATTTCACCCCTCAAGGCTTTGACGGTCGATGTTCACCGGAGCATCGGAAAACCGATTGACGATTTAAAGCTGCCAATTACCTATGAAACAAGGACCGGCGATACCTCCACCGCCAAACGTACGCGGCAAAAGAACAAACCGCCGGACATATTGATGACAACGCCGGAATCTCTGGCGCTTTTATTATCGTACGATAACGCCCGCGAATATTTTTCCGGTTTGCGTTATATCATCGTCGATGAGCTTCATGCCCTTCTTCATTCCAAGCGCGGCGATCTTTTGGCGCTTTGCCTTTCCCGCCTCCAGGGGCTTGCGCCTCAGGTACGCCGGATTGGGTTATCGGCCACCATCGCGGAGCCGGACATTGCGCGCGACTGGCTGTGCGGAGCTGATGGCACCATCGTCAAAGCGACCGCGCGCGTTACCCCTGACATAACTATTTTAAAATCCAAACTGCGCATTCCCTGGGCAGGGCATATGGCGGTTTACGCCATGCCCGAAATATACCAGGCGCTAACGCAAAGCCGTATGAGCATTGTCTTCGTTAATACGCGCGCGCAAGCGGAACTGATCTTTCAGGAACTATGGCGACTTAATGATAAAGACCTTAAAATCGCCCTGCATCATGGATCTCTTGAAAGAGATTTACGGCGGAAGGTCGAAGCCAAAATGGCGGGGGGCGATCTCGATTGTGTGGTCGCCACGTCCTCTCTCGATCTCGGCCTTGACTGGGCGGAGGTGGATTTGGTCGTGCAAATCGGCGCGCCGAAAGGCGTATCGCGTCTGCTGCAGCGGATCGGGCGCTCCAATCACCGTTTGAATGAACCGAGCAAAGCCATTCTTGTTCCGACCAACCGTTTTGAATATCTGGAATGCATTGCCGCCGTTGATGCCATATCGCATCGTGAACTGGATGGAATCGCACCGAAAACGGGTAGTCTGGATGTGCTTGCTCAGCATATATTCGGCCGCGCCTGTAGCGGCCCGTTCGATGCGGATGCTTTGTATGGAGAAGTTAAAACCGCCTGGCCTTACCTTCATCTGTCCCAAAGCGATTTCACCCGGGTCTTGCGCTTCGTGCAGGACGGTGGCTATGCCCTGCAAGCCTATGACCGCTATAAACGGATCATTATAAACGAGGAAGGCCAATATGAACTGGTTGATCCCCGCATGGCGCGCCAGTACCGCATGAATGTCGGCACGATTGTCGAAGCTCCCATGCTCAAAGTCAAAATGGGCAAAAAAAATCTTGGAGTAATCGAAGAATTTTTTATCAACCATTTAACGCCCGGCGATACATTTTTGTTTGCAGGCCGCATTGTGCGTTTTGAGCAGTTGCATGATGCGACGGTTCTAGTATCCCGCGCGGTCGGAGATAAACCTAAAATCCCCAGCTATGATGGAGGAAAGCTACCGCTTTCCACCCATTTGTCCGTAAGGGTAAGGGAACTGCTCGAAAACGAAAGCTATTGGGATTCGCTGCCTGGCAATGTTAGAAACTGGCTAAAGCTCCAGGAGGAACAATCCGCCCTTCCGGGAACGGATCATTTGCTGATAGAAAATTTTGCACGCCGTGGCCGCTATTTCCTGATCGCCTATCCATTTTCCGGACGAAGCGCCCTGCAAACATTGGGGTTTTTATTGATGCGCCGCATGGCCCGCAACGGAGACAAACCTCTGGGATTCGTGGCGACCGATTATGCCATCGTGATAACATCCATCAACAAACCGAAGGATATTCCCGGCCTGTTTTCGACCGATCTTCTTGGCGAAGAACTCCATGAATGGCTGGACGACACCCCGCTTTTGAAACGCACATTTCGTGAAAATGCCGTGATTGCCGGTATGATAGAGCGGCGCCATCCGGGGCAGGAAAAGACGGGGCGGCAAATGACCTTCAGCTCCGATCTCATTTTCGATGTTTTGCAAAAATACGAACCCGATCATGTTCTGCTTCAGGCAGCGCGCCAAGATGCTACGGGTGGGCTGATCGATACGGACAGGCTTTCGGATATGCTCGTTTCCATGGAAGGAAAGCTTCTAATCAAAGAGCTGGATCACGTATCGCCGCTCGCCGTACCGATGATGCTCGAAATCGCCCGCGAAAGCGTTCCGCGCAAGGAATCGAGTGAGTATTATATGGAAGAGTTGGAGGCCAAACTTTTGAGCGAAGCGGGTCTTTCTTCATGATCATTTCCTTCGGCGGACATGATTTTTTTCTCCATCATTCCGGGGCCCTGTTTTGGCCGTCGGAAAGCATGCTTATCGTCTCGGATCTTCATTTGGAGAAAGGCTCGCATTTTGCCCGCCGCGGATTTTTTCTGCCGCCCTATGACAGCCATTATACAATTTCCCGTCTTGCGGATGTCTGTCAGGAATTGCAATGCAAAAAATTGTTACTGCTTGGTGACGCTTTTCACGATGAAAAGGGGTTTGGTCGGTTAGGCAAAAGGGAGCGTGCGATGTTTAAAAGCCTTCTGGCCTTTCACCCCATCTGGATTCGCGGCAATCATGATCGTGATTTTGTGCCCGAGGGTTTTTATGCGGCGGACATTTATGCCCATAAAGGCATTACATTCCGCCATGAAACCGCTCCAGACGCTCTTTTGGATATTAGCGGCCATTTTCATCCCAAAGTCGATATAACGAATGGGCAAAAAAGACTATCGAGTCATTGCTTTATCGAAGACGGACAAAAAATGATTGTGCCGGCCTTCGGCGCTTTTACAGGAGGCCTCGATATAACCGACCCCGCGATTCGAAGGCTCCTGCGCCCCAACTATCGTATATACCCTTTAGGAAAAACCCGGGTTTATAGAATGAATACAGAGGTTTTTAAATTGAAAGCGGAGAAATAGAGAAGGATCAATATCGAATTTTCGGTCAGATGGTTCTGACCCATTCAACGCCGTCTTTGGTATCGCGGATCTGAACGCCGTGATCGTTAAGCAGAACATCCCGCAGGCGGTCCGATTCCTGCCAGTCCTTGCGCAGGCGCGCAGCCTCCCGCTGATCCAGCAATGCCTGCTCATTGGCAGATAGCGCGTGCTCCTGACTGGTGAAAAGGCCCAGAGCGAAGACGCCGTCAAATTCCCTGAACAAGGTAAGCTTGTCCCGATTGCCGATATCATCCGCCCTTGCGACGCTCCAGGCGACGGACAAGGCTTGCGGGCTATGCAGATCGTTGCGCATGGCATCCCAGAAGGCATTTCGGTATTCCTGCGCTTTCGGCGACAAGCCGTTTTCATCAGGCGTTTCCGCACGCCATTCCTGCACCTTTTCGAACAGGGTTTTGTAGGCGCTTTCGGCGGCTTCCAAAACATCATAGTTGAAGCGAAGTTCCCCGCGATAATGCGTGGTCATAAGAAGATAACGATAGGAAAGCGGGTTGAATCCGTCTTTGGCTAGCTTATCGACCGTCAGGACATCGCCTTTCGATTTGGACATCTTTTCCTTATCGACCGTAAGAAACGCGCCGTGCATCCAATAATTTACCCATGCATGATCATGGTCGAGGCAGCATTCCGATTGCGCGATTTCATTCGTATGGTGGACGGGGATATGATCTATCCCGCCGCAATGGATGTCGATGCGGTCACCCAGATATTTCATCGCCATGGCCGAGCATTCGATGTGCCATCCCGGGAAGCCCTCACCCCACGGTGAATCCCATTTCATGACTTGATTGGGGAATTTCGATTGGGAGAACCAGAGCGCGAAATCGGCCTGGCTGCGTTTCAGACTGTCGAAATCGACACGGTCCGTCGCCTGCTGGCCCGTCATGTTCAGGCGCGCGAATTCCGGATAGCGGGGGAATTCGGCCACATCGAAATAGACGTTGCCGCCGGATTCATAGGCGAATCCCTTGCAAATCAGCGTTTCCACCATCGCGATCATTTCCCCGTATCGGCGTCGGACTGAAGATGCCCCACATCGGTGATGTTCATGACATGGGTGACGCCATAGCCTAGCCCTTTGAGCGTCCGGCGCAGGACGTCTTCGAAAACATATGTCCGCATATTGCCGATATGGGAATAGTTATAAACAGTCGGGCCGCAGGTGTAGAGCTTCACCTTTCCTTCTTCCAAAGGGATAAAGTCTTCTACCTGGCGGGTCGCTGTGTTGTAAACTTTCATAAGATCTTTTTTAACGTACTTCGTGTCGTAGAATCATTTTGCTACGCTGGATATTAATTCCTCTATACTATTTATTGAACTCGTTGCATCAAAATTCTTTTTTGCGAAATCATATCCGCGGTCGCCACATTCACTCCTGCTAGCGGGATTTTCAAGCAAACCCAAAATTTGCTTAAGAAAAAGGTCCCAATTTCCAGCGGCGTATCCGCCCAATTGATGCTTGGTAATGAATCCCGCGGGGTCAAAGGCATAGCTAACAGTCGGTTTCCTTTGGAACCATGCCTGTATGAAATTATTGCCGAAGCCTTCAGGTGTGCATGTATGTATGAGCATCAGAGATTTTTGCAGAATTCCATTAACCTCAAGCGGTGTCTTCGGCCCAAGGTAATAAAAATTAGGATTCTTTTTTGGCTCGTCCAAGATCCAGTGATATAATTCGGACTGAATCTTCCCTACCATAAGGAAATCGATGTCTTTATTTTTTAAGGTTTCAGCCACTTTTACGAAAACCTCGGGCTGTTTTTGCGGCTTGATATTTGCAACCCAAACAATAAACGGCCGCGGCCATTCAAACGGCACGACTTCCTCGTCAACAATATCAGGAACAAATGCCTGCTTTTTTACTGGAAGTTTGCCGAGAAAATCCGGATTCATAGAGGTGATGCCCGCGACATAGCGAAAGCCTAAATGATTGTACATCGCAAAAACAGATTGCTTAATACCACGTAAAAAATTCAAAAGGCCGTTTTTAATTTTTGTTCTAAATAAGAAAAGCCTCGTGTCTTCTTGTGAGGAAATGGCAAAAACTATAGGAACACCTGATTTATAAAGCGCCTTTGATACCTTTAAAAAACAATATTTATTGAAACGCCAATAAACGACATGCGGTTTTTCGCGCATAATTTCCCTTATTATATCATCGGCACGCGGCTTCGTAGGAGTAATTTTATATGAATCATCTGTGTATATTGGATGGTTCGTTGCAGGCGCAAGATAGACAATATCATGCCCGCGTTCTAACAGCCCTCGTGCGACATGGTCACATTGAAGCTCACTCCCCCCGAGATTTTCCTGTGGGTGCCTATTGACAATAATTATTTTCATAATTCTTGATCCAATTGATTGATTTTGTAAAATATAAAAAATAAAAAAATGTATTCCTGGTCAAGTTGACGTTGCTTTAATACATATCTCTAAAGCAACCTGAACAAGCTTTTCTAACAGCATTACATTGACGCATCATCTGCCAACTTTATATATATGGATATATATGGGCGCTTATTCCCTTCTGCCCACCAGCACCGCAAAAAAATCTGCATTTTAGGGCGCATTTAGCGCCCCCTCCCTTTGATCAGTCGTTCAAATATTAGGCATCAATGGCTGAGGTCTCCCCAAAATCATTATTTTATAAGGCCATGAGAATTGGATTATTCCTAAAATTTACTTTTTCTGTAATTTTTGCGGTTTTAATAACGTAGATATGAATTATGGACGCTCTTTCTTAAGTTTATCAAAATATTAAATTTCTTAATTCCTTACTTCTCAAAAAAGCAAAATTGATTGCAGTCTTTTAATTTACATGAAGACCGAATCCGCCTACCCGGCTGGTGACGCGCGCGCGGACTTGCTCGGGCATGTAGTGCTTCCGTATTTCCTGGTACACGCGCAGATATCCTTGCGCCATACGCTCGGTTGTAAACCGGGAGTGGAAGTCGTTATAAACCTTGTGGCGGTCAATGGCGCTTAACTTGGTATTGATGATTTCGGCGGCTTCCCATTCACGCGTGAATTTAAATCCGTTAATGCCATTGCGTACGATTTCATTGACCGAGCTGCCCTTGAAATCCAAACCTATGACCGGCGTACCGCAAGCCATTGCTTCAGGCATGACCATGCCAAACGGTTCGGCCCAGCAGCTCGGAAACATCAGGGCCTTGGCATTGCGAAGTAATTCGCATTTGGAACTGCGGATTTGACCGTCTTCAGCCTTATCGGAAACGGAACCAACGTAAGAAATCAGATTGTTGTTCTGAGTTATTATTGG
>DASTUM010000077.1:0-3648 GCA_035759665.1 Micavibrio sp. | reverse complement strand
AAGAGGATGTGGCGGGCAAACTGGTCGCCGATACGGGCGACCTCGAAAAACTTGCGGTCGAGCAAAATCCCGATATTCCCGCGATGCAGGGATGGCGGTTCGACATGTTCGGGAAAGACGCCGTCGATTTAAAGGCCGGAAGAATCGCCCTGCGCCTCGAAAGGGGACGCGTGAAGAAGGTCGCCGTCTAGGGCGCGGCGTTGTTCTTCGATGCGGCTGCGCAGCGTTTCATAAAGCTTGAAGGATTTATATTCTTCCTCGCTGCTCAGCGGATAGAGGGGACGGTCATTCATGTCGGCGAGGCGCACATTGTCTTTTTCACGGCAGATTCCGCGTTGGGTTTCGCGTACGGTCACGGGCGCGGATGTAGGATTGACCATGCAATGGACGGCCCCTTTGGGAATCGTCATGCCCTGCCCCGCCGGCAGTTCGACATAGCTCCCGTTGCAAACGACTCCCAGCGTTCCTTCCACAACCTCCCAGTATTCGGAGCGTCCGAAGTGGCGCTGCAAGGACAGCATGTAGCCGGGCTTGACGGTGATTTCCTTGACGCAGACATCCTCGTCCCCCTCTTTCGTCAGGGTCAGCACGCGGTTGCTGCCCCATGGGGATTCGATGACGTCACCGTCGGCATAGACGGAAGCGTCTTCCAGCACATCATAGGATTCGACCCGGGCGATTTCCGCGATGTTCGCCGCATCGTCGAAATCGTAATGACCGTTCCATTTGCCGTTAAAGAGTTTCGTCACAAAAATACCTTTCCGCCGCAAAGCTATACAGGCTTCGCGGGCCGCGATGAACATAATTATTTTATTTTTTGCCCGCCCCCGCGGGCCCCCCTCGGTTCTAAGGGAAAATCCCGTTTATTCTTACCGGCGAAGGATCCGCCCGCCGCCGCTTTATATTGACATTAAAGGTGTTTTTAATTATACATAATGTCTATTCTGTGTCAAAAAAGGGGAAATATTGGTTAATGCAAGCGGGAGCAAGAGGACATAAAAACACTTATCCCCATGGGGCGCCGCTACATTTGGCAACGCAGCACGTATTTCTGTTGAAAGTGGTTCATGGAACAGAATAAAACGATGCAAATCATCTGCTAGGGTGTGTGTGAAATATGGCTGCGGCGAGACGAATTTTAGATATCGTTCAAAACTACTACCATAATAATCCGTTGGCGCAGATCGCCCGCGAATACCCCATCCATCTGGACAACCTTCCGGGCAGCAAGGTCGTGATCGTCGCCACGCGCGCGCCGCGATCGCCGATGTCCGGCGGCATGGCCCCCGCGGTAAAGCAGGCCTGCAAGGGATTCGACTATAAATTCTGGTACGCCTACGGCGTTCCGGAGAAAGAGAGCGGCACCCTCACCCGCGTTTGCAAAGCCGCCTTCAACGCCTTCTATAAAAAGACCGTGCCGATCAGCGCGTTCGACGTCGAGGGATTCCGCGTCCGCCAGGTTCTGGCCGACGACGAGAAATGGGATCTGCAATACAATCAATATGCCAACCGCCTGGTTTGGCCGCTAAGCCACAATCTCGGCGAATTCGCCAAGGAGATGGAGCATGACGACACCAGCGGCAACCGCAGCGCCAACGAAACCATCGCCAAGCGCATCAAACAGGATTTGAACGGCGACAAGGAAACCCCGATCTGGATTCACGATTACCACCACCTGCCGCTGGCCGACACGCTGCGGCGCCTGCGCGTTCAGAACCCGATCATGTATTTTCATCATATCCCGTTGCCGACGCTGGAAACGCTCGGCGAGCGAAGCGAGAGCGAGCGCATCCATTTCAAGCATATGGCGAACGCCCTGCGCGCATGCGACGCGGTTTTGTTCCAGACCGAAGAGGTCGCCAAGCGTTTCTACGACATCATAGGCCACGTCGCGCCGCAATCCATACCGGCCTATAGCGGGCAGTTCATCAACTCGCGCAACAACGGCCGCGGAAAGGTCTTTATCGGCCACGCTCCGATCAGCATCAACACCGACCACGAAATGGCGATCGCCGTCACGCCGGCGTTAAAAACCGAGCGGGCGAAAGAGCTCGACAAGAAGCTGGTGGGCGGAAATATTTTTATCAATTTCGAACGCTGCGATTATTCCAAGGGAATTATCCCGCGCGTCCGCGCCTTTGAAGAATTGTTGAAGAAACGCCCCGAATTGCGCGGCAATGCGCAACTCGTCCTCGGCGCGGAACCGACGCGCGGCAATATCCGCGAATACCAGCAATATGCCGATGAAGTAGACCGCATGGTGCAGCGTCTGAACCGCGATAAGTCTTTGTGGTGCCAGGACGTTCCGCCGGTTATCTTCAGCAACGAGAATATCGACCATGACGACGTCATCCGCCTGATGCGCAACCGCAAGGAAGGCCAGCGCCGCATCGGACTCGTGACGCCGCATGAGGACGGCATGAACCTTACGGCGAAGGAATTCGCCGCAGCGCAGGACCCGAGGAATGCCGGGCCGCTGGTGATTTCATCGGGCGCGGGCGCGGCGGGGGAGCTGGGCTGCGATGGCAAGGGCGCGCTCGTCTATTCGAAAATCAAGGACGGGAATGTCGGAGAACTGGTCGACGTGATGGTCCGGGCGGTCTATATGCCGCAGAGCGAAGCCGACGCCCGCGCCGCCGTGATGCAAAAGCACCTGAAGGAATACAACATCCAGAAATGGGCGAGTTATCACCGAGGCATTCTGGAACGCATTCAGGCGGGCACTTTCACGCAGCCCCGGCCCGCCGCGAAAAAGCCTGCGTTACAGCCGATACTGGCCGCCGAATAATCGTTCAGGCAGAGAGAATATCGCGAAGAAGCGGGACGGAAACGGCCCGCTTCTCTATCATGGCGCGGGTGTCGGCTTCGCCGACGATGCGGCGCGCCTCTTCGAACGAGCGCTCCATGTGCGAGACGATGTAGTTCACGGCATCCTGTCCGACGCGGAGCTGGCGGTCGTTGAAAAGTTTGACGAGGATTGCGCCGAGCAGGACGTCGTCCGGTTCGCGGATGGCGACGGCGGGCGCGGCGCGCAGGCGCGAGGCGAGATCGGGAATGGCGAAGGCGCGGCGCACGGGCGGTTCCCGCAGCGTTAGGAGGATCGATCGTTTTTCTTCCCTGAAAAGATTGTAGAGGTGGAAGAGTCCCTTCTCCCCTTCGATATTGCCGATGAGGCTGTCGGCGTCTTCGAGGATGACGTGCCTTGCCGCCGAGGCAATATCGCGGATCGTAGAATCGTTGAGCGTGTCGGGGCGCACGCAGGCGGCGTTCGATTTTTCCCCCCACACTGCGGCGAGATGGGTTTTGCCCGACGCGGCGGGGCCGTAGAGGATGAGCGCCGGAGCAGGCCATTCGGGCCAGAGGTCGATCCAGGCGACCGCGTCCTGGTTGTTGGGCGCTATCAGGAAATCTTCGCGGCCCATGGCGGTACGGTGGCCGAGATCGAAGGGGATTTGGCGCATCGCGTTATTCATCCGTCCTGACCTCGACAACGATATCGGGGGCGTCTTCGGGCAGGATGATCGGAGGCGGATCTTCGGCGTCGCGTTGATAGAGCGGGCTTGCTTTGTACCGGTCGATCAGGAAGCCGCCGAGGACGCCGACGACCGCCGCCATCGGCACGGCGATCAGCATCCCGACGATGCCGAA
>DASTUM010000076.1:0-17085 GCA_035759665.1 Micavibrio sp. | reverse complement strand
CGCCGACAATCTCGACGACGCCGCGAAGAAGGTCGTGGAAGCAACGGCCAGGGCGCAAAAAGCCGCCTAAATTCAAAAGCGCCCCACGGGGCGCTTTTTTTACCTGATGGCGCTTTCGATGGCTTGCTGTGCCGGTGTTTTCAATTGCGCTATCTGCGCGGCATATTGAAGCCAGTTCGTACCCTGCAATTTCTTCGCCCAGCTGCGATAGGTGTTCTCCCAGCCAAGATTGGTGATATCCGCGATATATTCGCGCGTCTGCACATGCCACGCCGATCCGCTGGTCTTGCCCAGCTCCTCATGGCGCTTGTTCATGAAATCGAGCCATTCCTGTCCGGTAATGTTCTTCCGGCCCATCCGCTCGCGCACGTAATTCACCGCGCCTTCGCCGCCGTTATACGCTGCGAGCGCGAGAAGCTTGTCGCCTTTATACTCCTTGAGGAAGTCATGCATGATCTGCGCCGCTGTCGCGATGGATTTTTGCGGATTGAAGAAATCCTTTTCCTGGTGAAGGCCGTATTCCGCGCCTTTTCCTTTTATGATCTGGGCGATCCCCATAGCGCCCGCGGATGATTTCTCCGGCCCATAGACGATGCTGTCTTTGAAATGATTGCTTTCCCGGAACATCTGGTTGGCGAAGAGAACGGGGTCAATTTTAAATTTCTTCGCTTCCTGAAAAATCCATTTCAAATACTGGCGCGCATTGGAATCCTTCTCCAGTTTCTTGACGAGGTAAGGACTCAAAAGATATTCCGCTTGCGGCGGTTTCTGCGCTTTACCGAAGTAACCGCTCAGCCCGTCCTGGAATTCCGGCTTCGTCATCGCGCCCATGCCCTCTTCGATCCGGGGGCGGGCCGCGTCGTTGATGGCGTCCTCGATACCGCTCTGGTCGATGGTAGCTTCCGATTGTCCCGTGAGGGCCACCGCCGCCACCATTTCCACGCCGAGCAGCATGCCGAGCTTGCGCTCGCGTTTGGTAAGATTGATAAAGCTGAGCGAAGCCGCCGATGCATGATACATCAAGGACGAGGCGTGATAGAACGCGGCGGGAAGTCCGCTAATTCTGGAGGCGGCGTGCACCGCCTTTGCAAAACTGGTTTTCGCTTTCGAGGCGCTTTCGTAACCGTCGTCGCGCGTCGCCTGCCATCGCACCTTTGCAGGCAAACGCGCTGTCGGAAGCTTGCCCGCGCGGACTTCAAGGAAATTGTCGACGAAATCGCGCACCTGTTCGAGCCTGCGGCCTTTGGACGCCCGCAACCCTTCGACCAGCTTGTCCATGTCCAGATCCGGCCCGTAAAACTCTAGCAGGGCGTTTTGTATTTTCGGCGTTTTCGAAATGTAATCGTCCACGACGCCGGGGTCTTCCAGCGCCAGATAGTCCGCCAATCTCTTTCGTTCGTTGGAAATCGCCAACGCAAATCCCCCGTTTTCCTACGCAGATTGTAGCTGGGCATGTTTAACATAAGGTAAAGCGGGGCAAGGTGTTTTTCGCCGTGAAAAAGGGCCGCGAAGGCCGAGCCTTGCCTTGATTTTGCGGTGCATCCCTTTATAAATAAGGGGGACGATTTTCAAAACCACCACTCATCACAAGCGAAAGAGACGAACCATGGCCGTTTTGGTAGGCAAAGACACGAAAGTGATCTGTCAGGGTTTCACGGGCGCGCAAGGCACCTTCCACTCGGAACAGGCGATAGCCTACGGCACGAAAATGGTCGGCGGCGTGACACCCGGCAAAGGCGGCCAGCAGCACCTGAACCTCCCCGTTTTCAACACGGTGGCCGAGGCGAAAAAGAAAACCGGCGCGAACGCCTCCGTCATTTACGTCCCGCCTCCTTTTGCCGCCGACTCGATTCTCGAAGCGATCGACGCGGAAATCCCGCTCGTCGTCTGCATCACCGAAGGCATCCCGGTTCTAGACATGGTGAAGGTCAAGCGCGCGCTGACGGGATCGAAAACGCGGCTGATCGGCCCGAACTGCCCCGGCATCATCACGCCCGGCGAATGCAAGATCGGCATCATGCCCGGCCACATCCACAAACGTGGCAAGGTCGGCATCGTTTCCCGCTCCGGCACGCTGACCTATGAAGCCGTCGCCCAGACCGGCGCCGTCGGCCTCGGCCAGACGACCTGCATCGGCATCGGCGGCGATCCGGTCAACGGCACGAACTTCATCGACTGCCTCGAACTCTTCATGGACGATCCCGAAACCGAAGCGATCCTGATGATCGGCGAAATCGGCGGCACGGCGGAAATCGAAGCCGCTCAATGGTACAAAGACCAGAAGAAGAAAAAGCCGATCGGCGGCTTCATCGCCGGCGCCACGGCCCCTCCCGGAAAACGCATGGGCCACGCGGGCGCGCTGATCTCCGGTGCCGACGACACGGCGCCCGCAAAAATGGACGCCATGCGCTCCGCCGGTTTCGTTGTTTCGGAATCCCCCGCAGGCCTCGGCGACGCCGTCATGAAAGCGATGGCAGCGTAATGATCGAAACGGCCGTTCAATGGCTGGTCCATATCATTGAAACGCTCGGTTACCCGGGCGTTTTCATTATGTCCGCGCTGGAAAGCACGTTCCTGCCGATCCCCTCCGAAGCGACTCTGATTCCCGCTGGTTATCTCATCCATCAGGGAACGTGGAACGGCCCGCTGGTTTTCCTGCTCGCCGTGACGGGAACGCTCACGGGGTCTTTGGCCAACTACTTTATCGCCTATTATTGCGGGCGCTACATTCTGGTGAAATACGGCCGCTACTTTTTCATGAACGAAGAAAAGCTTCTGAAAATGGAGGGATACTTCGTCCGCCACGGCCCGCTCTCGATTTTTCTTGGTCGGCTCGTGCTCGGCGTGCGCCACTTCATCTCCTTTCCGGCGGGCCTCGCCAAAATGGATTTGAAGAAATTCTGTCTGTATACCGTCGCCGGCGGGGGACTGTGGACGTTCATCCTGCTCGCCCTGGGATATTTGATCGGCGACAACAAGGAACTGGTCGTCTCCGTCCTGCCGCTTCTTAAAATCGGCTTCCTGGCCGCGGTTGCCGGGGCCGGAACTATTTACTGGCTGCGGCACCGGAAAAAAACCGCCTGACCCTTCCCGCAAGCGTTTCCATGCCCAAATAGGCTGGCGCGGGCCCTGAAAGGCCCGCCTTTTTTTACCCTTCGAAATCTGCGATACTTGGCCATGGTCAATCCGGACATGCACAGCCTGATCGAAATTTTCTCGCAGCTATCGCCCGCGGACGAAGAACTGCTGATCTCCGTGCCCTACCGCATCGGGCTTTATGTTTCACACGCGGATGTGACGGGCGGGTGGAGCGCGCAGGAAAGCGAGATCCAGTCGCTGACCGACATCCTGCGCGATTACTCGAACGATTTCTGCAAGACCGAATTTTCGCAAAAAGTCCTGATGGATTGCCTCGCCCTGCGCGGTAAATGGCCCGTCTGGTCGCAGGACGCCGAATCCGTGCCCGCGCAGGTGGATCGCGTCATGAGGCTTTTGCAACCGATGATGTCCGAAAAAGAGCTTGCCGGCTTTTGCGAAGTGCTGGGCGATATCGCACTCGCTGTCGCCATGGCGTTTCGCGAGGCTGCGGACGCGGACGGCGAAAACCGCCCCATCGTGCAGGAAATCCTGGCAAGGCTTGGCGGCATTCTTGCTCAGAAAGACCCGCTGGACCATATCAATATCAGCGACAGCGAGCGCGCCGCGCTGAAAAAACTCGCGCACTCGCTGCGCTATTCCAGACTGTAAAGGACAAAACCATGTCGGCCCTGAATGATTTTCTCGATGAAGAACGCGCGCTGATCGTGTCCGTTCCCGTGCGCGTGGGCTACTGGATCTCGCATGTCGACGATCTGAAAGCCACGGCGCGCGACGATACGAAAGAACAACTGGCGATCGAACGCGCCATGAAACTGATTATTTCCAGGACGGCGGATACGCGTTTTATAAACGATGTCGCAGAATATGCGCTGGCGGGCAAGGCGGAATGGGCGGGGTGGCGGGATCGTGCGGACACCGTCCTGGACGATCTGCCCCGGGCTTTGCGCCTGATAAAAGACCGTTTGCCGGTGAAGGATCTGAAGGACTATCAATCCGCCATCTACCGCGTGGCGGGCGTGGTCGCGCAGGCCGCTTCCGAAAACGGCGGCGAGGATGATTTATCCCGTGAAGTCATGGGCGCCGGCCTGGTCGCCAGGCTCCTCGACCGCCTTTCCGTAAAAACGGATATGAGTGTGCCGGAAAATATCAGCGACGCCGAAAAGGCGGCTTTGCAAAAACTGCTGGCCTGCCTGAAAGGATAGGGCTTTTTCTTTGTCTTTGCCTATCGTAAGATGCAATGCGGTGAATACCTCCAAAAATAACCGAATGAACATTTAAGGAGCCGCCGATAGGGCGGCGGTGTGCGAAATGTCCGAAAACCTGTCCTTCCTCACTGGTGTGAATTCCGAATATATCGCGCATCTCTATTCCAGCTACCTGCGCAACCCCGGCAGCGTCGATCCCAGTTGGAAGGATTTCTTCAAGACCCTGAACGACCGCGAAGTCGGCGTCCTGCGCGAACTGCACGGCGCTTCGTGGACGCCCGCCGAAAACCGCCGCGACCAGAACGGCTTTGCCGCCGAACCCGCTAATGCAAACGCCAACACGCATGGCGCCGAAAATTTTGCCGCGTCCGCCGATGCGCGCCAGACTGCGCTGGATTCCATCCGCGCGCTGCAACTGATCCGCGCCTACCGCGCAAGAGGCCATTTGATCGCCAACCTCGATCCGCTCGGCCTGAAGCCCGTCAATCATCATCCGGAACTCGACCCCGCGCATTACGGCTTCACCGACGCCGATAAAAACAAGACGATCTTCATCAACGGCCTTCTCGGGATGGAATACGCGACGCTCGATGAAATCATGACGGCGCTCAGGCAAATCTATTGCGGAACGATCGGCGTCGAATTCCTGCACATGGTCGATCCCAATGAAAAGCAATGGATTCAAGACCGCATCGAAGGGCCGCGCAACCACACCGATTTCACGGTGAACGGCAAGCGCGCGATTCTGCAGCGCCTGACGGCTGCCGAAAACTTTGAAAAGTTCCTGCACACGAAATATGTCGGCACGAAACGCTTCGGCCTCGATGGCGGCGAAGCGCTGATCCCCTGCATCGAACAGATCCTTAAACGCGGCGGCCAGCTCGGCCTGGAAGAAGTCATCGTCGGTATGGCGCACCGGGGCCGCCTCAACGTCCTCACCAACGTGATGATGAAACCTTTCACGGCTGTCTTCTCTGAATTTCAGGGGCAAACCGCCGTGCCGGACGATGTTCTGGGATCTGGCGACGTCAAATACCATCTCGGCACCTCCGCCGACCGCGATTTCGACGGCAACACGATCCATCTTTCGTTGACCGCCAACCCTTCGCACCTCGAACTCGTCGATCCCGTCGTGATCGGAAAAGTCCGTGCGAAGCAGGTTCAGCACGGCGATGCCGAAGGAACGAAAGTCCTACCGCTGCTATTGCACGGAGATGCCGCCTTCGCGGGGCAGGGCATCATACCCGAAACGCTGATGATGTCCGAACTGCCGGGCTACAAGGTCGGCGGCACGATGCATATCGTCATCAACAACCAGATCGGCTTTACGACGATGCCGAAATTCGGACGCTCCGGCCCGTACTGCACGGATGTCGCCAAAATGCTGTCGGCGCCGATCTTCCACGTCAACGGCGACGATCCCGAAGCTGTCGTTCATGTCGCCCGCATCGCGACCGAATTCCGCCAGCAGTTTAAAAAGGACGTCGTGCTCGACATCTTCTGCTATCGCCGCTTCGGCCACAACGAAGGGGACGAACCCGCCTTCACCCAGCCTTTGATGTACAAGAAAATCAAAGATCAGGTGACGACCCGCGAAAAATATGTACAGCAGCTCGTATCCGAAAACGTCATCACCGCGGACGAGGCGAAGGCCATGTCTGAAGAATTCACCAAATACCTGGAAGAAGCGTTCGAAGCGACCAAGAGCTATAAACCCAACAAGGCCGATTATCTCGAAGGGAAATGGACGGGCATGAAGGTCGCCTACGGAGACGACCGACGGGGCATCACCGCCGTTCCCGCCGCGCGCCTGCAGGAAATCGGCAAGGTGCTGACGGCCGTTCCCGCGGGCTTTACCGCGAACCCGAAAATCCTGCGCCTGCTCGAAGCGAAGAAAAAGATGTTCGAAACCGGACAGGGTTTCGACTGGGCGACAGGCGAAGCCATGGCCTTTGGCTCGCTGCTCCAGGACAATTACGCTATTCGCCTGTCCGGCGAAGATGTCGGGCGCGGCACGTTCTCGCACCGCCATGCGATCATCTACGACCAGAATACCGAAGAAAAACACATCGCGCTCCAGCATATCTCGCCAAAGCAACCGCGTTTCGAAGCGCATGACTCGCCGCTGTCCGAACTCGCCGTCCTCGGCTTCGAATACGGCTACACGCTGGCCGAACCGCGCACGCTGACATTGTGGGAAGCCCAGTTCGGCGACTTCGTCAACGGCGCGCAGATGATCATCGACCAGTTTATCTGCTCCGGCGAATCCAAGTGGCTGCGCATGTCGGGCCTTGTGATGCTGCTCCCGCACGGCATGGAAGGGCAGGGGCCGGAACACTCCTCCGCGCGTCCCGAACGCTTCCTGCAACTCTGCGCGGAAGACAACTGGCAGGTGGCGAACTGCACGACGCCCGCCAGCTATTTCCACATTCTGCGCCGCCAGATGTGCCGCGATTTCAGGAAACCGCTGGTCATCATGACGCCGAAATCGCTTCTACGTCACAAACTTGCCGTATCCCCCATCGAGGATTTCGCGGAAGGCACGTCCTTCCACCGCGTTCTCTGGGACGACGACCGCGATACGCTGGCCAAACCGAAAGACATCAAGCGCATCGTGCTCTGCACCGGCAAGGTTTACTACGACCTGCTTCAGGAACGCCGCGACCGCAAGATCGACAATATCCTGCTGCTGCGCGTCGAACAGCTTTATCCGTTCCCGCACAAATCGCTGGCGGAAAAAATCGCACAGTTTCCGAACGCCGACATCGTCTGGTGTCAGGAAGAGCCGCAGAATCAGGGTTACTGGCATTTCGTCGACCGCCGCATCGAAGCCGTGCTGGTCGAGCTTAAGCATAAATCACCGCGTCCGCGCTATATCGGCCGCATAGATGCCGCCGCGCCCGCCACAGGCCTTCTCGCCCGCCATCAGGCCGAGCAAGCCAAGCTGATCGATGAAGCGTTGACGCTGTAGAAAGAGATGAAGATCGCAATCGTAAACAGGCATCCTGATGATTTTTTCGGCGGGAGCGAAATGCAATGTGACAATATTGCATCCGGCCTATGTGCGCGAAATCACGATGTCGTGTATATCGCGCCTGCGGGCCGCCCCGGCCATGACTATAACCGCGTCTACAAAATCGTGCCGACGCAAAGCAATGCGTTGTCGATCGCCGAAGCCACGCTCGCCGAAAAGCCGGATGTGGTTTACTGGCGGCTTAACAAATATCATTTCCATGACGCGGCGAAGAAATTCGCACAAAACAATATTCCCATCGTCTTCGCCATATCGCATATCAGCGACACGCAGCCATGGAGCGCGCGCGAAAACCCGCGCAAAGGGCTTATTCCCTTTTTGCAATTCCTGAAGCAGGGATTCGAAAACCTTTACAATCATCGCGGATACCGCTACGTGTCCGGTATCGCAAGCAACAACCCGGATTTCCTGAACATCCTTCCGGTCAAAAAGCAAAAATTCATTCCCAATAGCGTCGATATAACCGCAAACCCGTTTTCATGGCCGGGCCCGTACGTCGTCTGGGTCGCCAATATCAAACCGCACAAGCAGCCGGAATTATATGTTCGCCTTGCAAAAACGCTTGCGGACAAAGGCATTGATTTCCTGATGGTCGGCGATATCCAGTCGACCCAGTTCGACTGGATTCGCACGGAACATGATCGCCTGCCTTTGTTTTATTATCTCGGCCCGAAGCCCCTCCGTGACGCGACGGGGATCATCGCGGGCAGCCTCTTCCTGGTGCATACCTGCAAACCGGAAGGCTTCGGCAACAATTTCATCCAGGCATGGCTGCTCGGCAAACCGACGGTTTCCTGCGCGTTCGACCCCGCGTCGCTTATCCAGAAGCAGGATCTGGGCGGTTTCGCCGATTCCGACTGGGACTTGTTCGTAAAGCAGGTGGAACGGTTGATCGACGACCCCGAGGCGCGTCAAGCGGCGGGGGAGAGGGCCCTTACCATGGCGCGGGAGAACTTCTCGGTGGAAAGAACCGTGCGCGAACTCGAAGCTTTTCTGAAGGAAGTCTGCCGGCGTTAAACATGTTAACGCTTAATTTCTTGCAACAAGCGGTGTTGTGCTTATATTGCATATTAAATGAAACAGGTCAGATCAGCTTTCGATGGCGTGGCCAAAACCGTCCGCATGGATGCGGCGCGGTATATCGACCCGCGCAGCGGCAGCGAAAAAATCGTCAGGCTTCCGGGCGCGGCTTTGGAAGCTGGAAGCGCCCATTATAACGAAGCCGAACATAAGGGGCATTTACATTGCCTTCACTGCGATGCCCATGTCCGCCCGCGCCCCGCAAGTGAGACGGCGATATCGGGCAGTTCTCTAAAAGGACATGCGGCAGCCTTCGCCATCGTTGCCGGCCAGCGCCACGACACGGCGTGCGAATTCTACACCGCTCCGAAAAAATCCGCGCCCGGCAGGAGCAAGGTAAATGAAGGCAAAGGCTACCGCGTCCATATCAACACGCAGGAATACAGCGAACTTTACACGCCCAGGGACGGTTCCTATTCCCGCCGCGGCGCGATCACGAAAATCAACGATCCCGATCTGGCGGATCGCGAAATCTACACGGTAAAATCGGCGGCGGACCTCGTGGAATTCATGACGATGAAGGAAACCAGCCGCGTGGTGGACAGCGTCGTCATTTTTGGCAACTGTAAACCGATTCCGTGGCAGGATTTTTTCGTCCGCTACAACCGCGCCGAGCCCAAACAAAAACGCTTTCTGGATTTGATTGCGCGTCTGCGCGCCGGCGGGGCGGACGCGCAAATCCCGGTTCTGATGGAAATGCAGATTGCGCGCCCGCGAAAATTCCATCCCCATGCCGAAAACCTTTGGGTGCTCTCGCGCAGAATACCTTATGAACGCGGCGACAATGGCAAGTCTCATGACATTTTCCCGGCCGCCAGGATCGACCGCGAGGCCGCCATTCACGACAGGGGCGTATCCGGCGCTTTTGGTAACGGAACCCATCAACTCGTTTTGGGCCTTGCCACGCTGAACCATCCCGAGGGCGGGCATTATTACATCAACGTCATCGTCAGCGATGCCGATCAGGTCATGACTGTGAATATTGAAAATATCATGAAGCGGGCTTCCGCGAAGGCGCATATAGGGCAGCTTCCGGCTCCCGAATTATCCCCCAAATAGCCAAGAAACCTTGACCTCCCGCTGTTCTCGGGCCATGGTAAATACAGCATTAACCGCGCCGATCAAAGAGATAAACTAAACATGGCAGAGATCAAAGTCCCCACCCTCGGAGAATCCGTATCCGAAGCGACCGTCGCCAAATGGCTGAAAAAAGAAGGGGACGCCGTCGCTGCCGACGAAACCATCGTCGAACTGGAAACGGACAAGGTGACGCTCGAAGTCAACGCTCCAGCTGCCGGTGTCATTTCCCGCATTGTCGCGCCGGAAGGCTCGAATGTCGGCGTCGGCGCGCTCCTCGGTGAAATAGGCGCGGGTGCCGCCGCGAACGATACCAAAAACGCGCCGAAGGCAGACCCTGTCGCGCCGCCGCCCGGCGCGCCGGTTCCCCCGGTCGCCGTTCAGGCCGCGCCCACCGCCGCCACATCCGCCGCAGCCGCACCGTCCGACGGCGAGTCGCGTAACGGCCCCGCCGCGAACAAGATGATGGCCGACAACAATATCGACCCCGCCGCCGTTTCCGGCACGGGCCGCGATGGCCGCGTGACCAAGGGCGACGTGATTAGCCATTTGGAAGGCGGCGCGTCTGCTCCCGAAAAACAATCTCCTCCGCTGCAAAATCAGCCCGCCTCCGCGCCGCGCACTGCCGGCCCGCGGGAAGAGCGCGTGAAAATGACGCGCCTGCGCCAGTCCATCGCCAGGCACCTGAAGGAGGCGCAGAACACGGCGGCGATGCTGACGACGTTCAACGAAGTCGATATGACCAACGTCATGGAAATGCGCAGCCAGTACAAGGACGCGTTCGAAAAGAAATACAAGGTAAAGCTCGGCTTCATGTCCTTCTTCGTGAAGGCCGCCGTCAACGCCCTGAAAGAATTCCCGGCCGTGAACGCTGAAATCGACGGGGATGAGATCGTCTATAAGAACTACTACGATCTCGGCGTTGCCGTATCGACGCCGCAGGGCCTTGTCGTGCCGGTGGTGAAGGGCTGCGATTCAAAAAACATGGCGCAGATCGAAAAAGACATCGCCGATGTCGGCGGTCGCGCCAAGGATGGCAAGTTGACGATGGACGAAATGAAGGACGGGACTTTCACCATCACCAATGGCGGCATCTTTGGCTCCATGCTTTCCACGCCGATCCTCAACACGCCGCAGGTCGGTATTCTCGGAATGCACAATATCGTGCAGCGTCCTGTCGTTATGCCGAACGGCGACATCGAGGCCCGCCCGATCATGTATCTCGCGCTGTCCTACGACCACCGCATTATCGACGGAAAAGACGCCGTCTCCTTCCTCGTCCGCATCAAGCAGGCGATCGAAGACCCGCAGCGTCTCGTTCTCGAAATCTAATTAAAACCCCGCGAAAGCGGGGTTTATTAATAGGATCCCAAAGCCGTTTTTTAAACCACTGAGGGCACAGAGACACACAAAGTTTTTTCCATTAGTAAACATGTCTTAAGCATGTCTTTCTCTAAAACTTAAGAAGTCCGTCATTGCGTGGAGTCGTAGCTTTGGCGGAGCAGGCGACGCCGCAATCCAGACTGGATTGTTTCCCCGGCTTAAGGCCCTGGTCGCAAAGGCGTTTGCGATAAATGCATATTTGCTTTTATCTCTCCGTGCCCTCTGTCTCTGTGGTTCAATTTAATAAATTAAACGTAAGACAAAATCCCCGCGCCCGAAAGCTGCTCCATCGCGGCGATCGCCCCTGCATCCCGCGCCTTGCGCAGATCCCCGATGGAAACGCGCTTTATGCCCGCCCCGACAATGTTTACCTGCTCGCGGCTGGTCGGCACTTGCGAGCAAAAGAAAAAACCTTCGCACAAAATCATGTTGTGCCGCGCCATATACATCAGAAGGCGGTTCACCGGCTCCTGGAAAAACGAATATTTTTCTTCATGGCGTTCGATCACCGCGACGTCGTCGGGATCGTCCATCGTAAAGCCCGTCACGGCGTGTCCGCGCGCGGTCAGGGAAATATATTTCCCGTCCTTGTCCCGCACGAACGCCACCGCGAATTTGCGTTTCTGGTGGATTTTAAATCCTTGTGTCAGAATTTCACCGAACACGCCGTCGTTGGGCGTTTCGATCGGTTCGCGGTAAACAGGACTGTCTTCGGAAATGAAATAATTCGGCTGCGGCTCATAAATGGGGATGAGGCGTTCGTCCTTGCGCCAGATTTCATAGACGGCAATGCCCGCCTTTTCGCAAATGCGCATCGACATTTTTTCGAAATGCCCGGCGCGCCGCTGAAAGAAATCCTTATCGAAACCTTTATGGTCGATATAGATTTTTTTGATGCCGGCCTCCGCGATGTTCTTGGCGCAGTTGGGACAGAACGGATCGGTGATGCACAGGCTGGCCCCGTCCGTCGGATGCCCCGCCTGCAGGATGCAGGCCGTTTCCGCGTGCACGGTACCGGATGCGTTGCCGATGTCGGTGTCCGTGCCAAAGGCGGACAGGATGGGGGCGGGCCAGTAATTTGTGCGCGACAATCCCCATGTGCGGCCGAACAGGGTCGCGGCGACCTTGTTGTCCGGATGCTGGCTGGTGCCGACGATGTCGACGGCGGCCTGCATCGCGCTGAAAGGATCATCGAAAATCATAAAAGGTTAAAGGTCCGCCAGATAGGTTGTGCAGTCATGCACGGGCCGTGCGCCCGTATGGGTAATTATACCCGCCGCACAGCGGTTGCCAAGTCTGGCCGCTTTTTCGATGTCATAACCACTGGCGAGTCCGAAGATAAGCCCCCCGGCAAAGGCATCGCCCGCGCCGTTGGTGTCGAACACGGGGCCGGGGGGCGTGGCCGCCGGAACCTGCCGGATGCCCACATTGTCGAAGACATAGGCCCCATCGGCACCCGCCGTCACGGCGCCGCTTTTGAACATAGAACGCAGGGCGTTCAGGGAATCGGGAAGATTGTCCGTCCCGGTCATGAACTGCGCTTCCTGCTGGTTGCACAGAGCCATGTCCGATACGCGGCAAAGGGATTCCACCGCTTGCGGATATTTCTGCAGGATCGAAAGATCGCTCGGCGAAAACACCACTATGTTTCCGGCTTTCTTGGAAATCTCCGCCGCCTTTAAAAAGGCTTCTATGCCGCGGCGGGAATTGAGGGCGTAGCCGTCGAGATACATAAAGGACGATTGCGACACGATCGCCCCGTCCACATCCTCTTCGCTCAAATTCTCCTGCACGCCGTAATAGGCGGCAAAGCTGCGCTCCGTGTCCGGCGTTATCAGGGCGAATATGCGCGTCGATCCCGCGCCGGGATTCGTGTCGGGTTTTCCTGTGTGGTGAATGTTTCGCGCGGCCATATCGCGCAGGAACATTTCGCCGATCCTGTCCGCCGCGACGCGGCCTATAAAAGCGGATTTACCGCCGAGCGCCGAAATGACTGCCGCCGTGTTCGCCCCGCATCCGCCGGGAATGTAATCGGGAGCGGGCAGGGCAGCCTCCATCGCGTCGGCGCGCTCCAGCGGCAGATAAGTGCAGATGCTTTTGGTAAGTTTCCAGCGATCCAGAAACGCCTCGTCGACGCGCGCGACGATGTCGATACAGGCGTTGCCGATGCCGCAGAAATCAAAGGACATGGCGCAAGGTTAGCCGGATCAGGACAGTGCCGCAACGGGCTGCTGCGTCTGCTGGCGCGAATTGTCGTTCTGGAACCTAAACAAATGGGTCTGGAACGTTGTCGGAGCGCGGGACTCCTCGGCCAGTTCGTTGAAGTTCTCTTTCCACGCATAAAGCTTGTTGCCGTGATGGTTCAGGTCCTGCTGGCTGCTGACCAGGGCTTCCTGAAGCGTCATGTTCGATGCCATCAGGGAATATTGCACGGCGCTAAATTTCGAATGCGGTTCTGCATGCTGGGCGAAGAGGTTGGAAAGCCCTAGATCGGCAAGGCTCTTCTCGTTAAAGCCGAACATCGATTCGATATGTTCCTTGGTCAGTTCCGCCTTGCTCTTGCGGTTAATGTAGGACCGGGCGATGTGTTCCTGTATGTAGGATTCCAAATTGCTCATCGTGTCGTATATGAACGCCTTGAATCCTTCTTTCGTCCGCGCGCCGGCGGGGAGTTCGCCCCAGGCCTGTTTGGGCTCGAATTCGAATTCGAAGAACTTGGGCGGGTCGATGACGGTCATGTCGCCGCGCAGTATGTGCCAGAAATCTTCGCAGCCTTCGAAAACAATCAGCATTTTGTCGCGCTTGACGGCAAAGCCGATTTCATTGCGCGCGGTCTGATATCCGCCGAAAACGCGCAGATCGCCAAACGGCACGGCGTCGCAAAAAGCGGGGTCTTTACGCCGCCGGTATTTGCTTAGAAAAGCTTTATAACTCTCTTCATAAGTTTCGCCGGGGCGCTGTTCGAGTTCGCGTTCAAAGCGGTCCGTGCAGCCGCCGATTTCCTGTCCGCCGCGTATCCCGCTTTTTTCATTGTAATCGCCCTGCGTCATGACGCCCGTTTGCGGATCGACTTCGAAACGGTAGCGAAGCGTGTGATTGCCTTTGTCGAGGCGGGCGACCGGGAAGCCGTTTTCGACAGTATCGAGGAGGATGCTAGTTAGCGGATTTTTGCTGGTATATATCTGGTCGGTAATGAGGAAAGCGTTCTTTGCGGAGGCGATCAGGTTGCGGATTTCAAGGAAGCTTTTGGCGCCGGGAACGATGATTTTCTTTTCAGGCTCGCGGTTGTCGGCGCCCATCATTTTCTTCAAGTCATGAAAAATGGGCTTAACGCCCATACGGTAAAAATAAAGACTCTCTTTTCCGGTCAGGGGACGCACAGCCCCCTTAGGATTGTTTTCGTCGATGCCGAACCCGATAACTCTGTCGTAACTCATCAGCAAGTCCCCCTCAGAACCTGCCCTTCTTCTATATGAACATTAGAATCTCGTCAAATAAATTATGGGAATAAAAACAGACTGGAAAAGGTTAACGCCTTGGCGTACAAAGAAAACACTCTAAATCAGGAAACTCAAAGACTTGGGGATAATTCCATGGCCACAGGAACTGCGTATGATCTTATCGTAATCGGGGCCGGACCCGGCGGCTATGTCTGCGCGATTCGCGCGGCCCAGCTCGGCATGAAGGTCGCCTGCGTGGAAAAGCGGGAAAAACTCGGCGGCACCTGCCTCAATGTCGGCTGCATCCCCTCCAAGGCTTTGTTGCACGCGTCCGAACGCTATGACGGCGCGCAGCACCACTTGAAAGACCTCGGCATCGAAGTCTCCGGCGTCAAACTCGACCTTCCGGGCATGATGAAGCACAAGGACAAGGTCGTCGCAGCGAACACGCAAGGCATCGAATTCCTCTTCAAAAAGAACAAGATAGACTGGCTGAAAGGCGAGGGGAAAATCCTCGGCCGCGGCAAGGTCGCCGTAAACGGCACGACCCATGAAACGAAAAACATCGTGATCGCCACGGGTTCCGACGTCATCTCGCTGCCCGGCATCGCCATCGACGAAAAAACCATCGTATCTTCCACGGGCGCCATCGCGCTTGATAAAGTGCCGGAAACGATGGTCGTGATCGGCGCGGGCGTGATCGGCCTCGAACTCGGCTCCGTCTGGTCGCGCCTGGGCGCCAAAGTCACGGTGATCGAATATCTCGACCGCATCCTGCCCGGCATGGACAATGAAATCGCCAAAGAATCCCAGAAAATCCTGACCAAGCAGGGCCTGACCTTCAAACTGGCTTCGAAAGTCACCTCCGCGAAACCTTCGGGCAAGGGCGTAGATCTTACCGTCGAACCCGCCGCGGGCGGCGGCGCCGAAACTCTCAAGGCTGACATCGTCCTCGTCGCCGTGGGCCGCAAGCCGTTCGTCGAAGGCCTTGGCGTGATCGAAGCCGGGATTGCGCTGGACGATCGCGGCCGCGTACAAACCGACGGCCACTTCAAAACCAATATCGACGGCATCTATGCCATCGGCGATGTCATCGCCGGCCCGATGCTGGCCCACAAGGCCGAGGACGAAGGCGTCATCCTCGCCGAAATGCTGGCGGGCCAATCGGGCCATATCGACTACAACCTCATTCCGGGCGTGGTCTACACTTTCCCTGAAATCGCCGTGGTCGGAAAAACCGAAGAACAACTCAAAGCCGAAGGCGTCCAGTATAAGGCCGGGAAATTTCCCTTCATGGCCAACGGCCGCGCCCGCGCGATGAACGCCACCGATGGATTTGTAAAAATCCTGGCCGACGCCGCGACAGACAAGGTTCTAGGCTGCCACATCGTCGGGCCGGAGGCCGGAACTCTAATCGCCGAAATCGTCATCGCAATGGAATTTGGCGCATCGGCGGAAGATGTCGCCCGCACCTGCCACGCGCACCCGACTTTGGAAGAAGTCACGAAAGAGGCCGCGCTCGCCGTCCACGGACGCCCGATCCATATCTGACTAAAAGGCCCGTCATTGCGAGCGTAGAGATAATCCCGCCGAAGCTATTATTTCGCAGGCGGAATATTCTTCATCACGACACACCCATATTTCCCGATAGCGGTCAGCACATCGGGATGTTTGCTAAGGTTGAAGACGCGCTTGTATTTTTCCGGCTTCTTGTACGGGATCGCAAGATTGCGAAAATCGCCGCAGCGCGGCGGCAGGTTGTCCGTGACATAGACGGCGAAAGTCGGCGCTTCCTGATCCGCGCTCAAATTCGCGAATTTCTTCACATCGATTGTGTAATGTTTGGGCGTGTCGTCGAGGACGGTCGCTTTGATGGGCTGGTGATTGCCCGGCGAAACTGTGCGGACATACCGGCTCATACTCTTCGCATCGGCTTGCGGTGCGGCAAGCCCGTATCCGGCGGCGGCAAGCGATGCCGCTAAAACAGGAACGATAAATTTTCTCATAAGCTTCTCCTTCTCCTTAACATTTAACCCACGGGCGGCGCATTGCGTAGCACGATGCAATCATATTCGCCGATGGCTCGCAGCACCTTATCCTTCCCGGAAAGATTGAAAACACGCCTGTATTTGCTCGGTTTCCAGTAAGCAAGGTCGATATCGCGGAAATCGCCGCAGCGTTTTGGAAGCCGGGTTCCCAAATACAGCGCGAATGTCGGTGCGTCTTCATCCGCCCCGATGTTGGCGAATTTTCGCACGTCGATGGTGAAATGCGACGGGGCCGAATCTATCACGGAGGCGCGGATCGGCTGGTGTCCTTCCGGGGAGATGGACGGAAGGTCGGGAACTTCCCCCTTGTCGGCGATCATTGCCCGCCCCGAAACCGCGAGGCTGCACAAAACCACCAGCATGACGATGGCGGACGCGTAGCGCCTCATGTCTTCATCTCCTGACAACATGTCTGTTCCCCGGTGATAAACAAACGGTATCTTGAAAAGTTCAAACCGCTATTTTACGAGCGTTTCAAAGCCGCCATAGCTGAACCGCTTCATATCGAACGGCGGGTTCTCCGGGCAATCCATGCGCGGATCGGCCATGACTTTCTTGTTCACGGCGTCGCGGTGCCTGCGGGACTTAAACGTGATCCACGCGAACACGACGGTTTCGGTGGGCTTGACTTTGATCAGCTTGCCAAAGGGCACGCCCCATTTGGATTTCAAATCCTCGCCCACACATTCCCGGTAATCGAGCGCCCCGTGCTCGCGCCA
>DASTUM010000075.1:0-5299 GCA_035759665.1 Micavibrio sp. | reverse complement strand
CTTCCATGCCGATCGTGTAGTCCTGCGCGGCTTTCAGGCCGACGGGGAAGCCGATGCGGAAATCGGCGGACTGGTCGGAACGCTGGTCGTAAAGACGCGACCAGTCGCGGTCCTCCTCGCCCCACGGCTTGGCGTTCGGATTGGCGCCGCCGAGTGGTGGCGCGATATCGAGATTGCGCACGATTTCGGAGCGCAGGACGGGGGAGGAAAAAGATAGAGAGACAGGCTGCATCGGGTTGCAGAGCTGGGCGTCCGTTTGCGGCGTGCCGGGGGGCAGCAGGATTTCCCGGTCCTCTTTGTCCCGGCAGACGACGCCGCGAAAGGAAAATTCGGGGAAGGTGAAGGTTTCACGGATATCGGCCTCGGTCGTTCCCGTTTCGGGGCCTTCGGCGGAGATGAGGCCCGGCTCCTGCCGCAGAACGATGCGTGTGTTGAGCGGAAGTTCGGTTTCAGGCGTGAGAAGCCATGTGTAATAGGCCTGTCTGCCGCCAGCCATGACGGGATCGCGGCTATCCCGATCGTCTTTTTCCACCTTGACGGCGGTGCGGGTATCGAAAGGGCCGCTGATATATAAGTGGGCGGCGACGGAATCCGCCGTGACGGGCTGGTTGAAGTTTACCTGGAATTGCGGGGTGCCGGGGGATTTCCATGTGTGGATCTGGGCGTTTTCGGCCCTGGGGCGCCGGGTCGTGAAGCTATGATCCTGCGCGGCTTCTATGGTCGCGCCGTCTTCGGCCTCGATCTTCGGTTCGATGTGAAGCCTGTAGGTCGTCGCGGCTTTCAGGGACTGCTTTTCGCCGAGGTTGCAGGCGAGGGATGTGGTGTTCAGCCAGCGCCATTGGCATTCGACGGCGGGCTGGATGCTGATGCCGACCTCTTCCGCCGTGCGGGCCATGTTGCCGACGGTTACGACGGGGCGGTTGAATTCAAGGACGATCTGACGGGCGGAGGCTACGTCTTCGCCGGTGGGGGTGATCCGCACGATCCGGAGCTCTTTCGGCCCCTCCTGCGCCGTGGCGGGCGCTGAAACCAGGCAAAGAAGGATGAGCGCGAAGGCGCGGACAAGCGTGTGACCCATGAGGCACCACCTTTATGCGAATGTTGGCTTGAGATGACTATAAGAGGGAAAAGCGAAGGCTTCAATAGAAAGGGCCGCTTCGCTTCAAGCCGGATTTTGCGTGATTTCGACAAATGGCCGCGCTATATAAGGGACATGAACAAAGCCGAAAGCGAAAAGCTGATCAAAGACGTGGAAGCGTTTTGCCGGGAGCGGGGCATCCGCTTTACGGAGCCGCGCCGCCATGTGCTGGAGATCATCGCAGGGTCGGCCAGGCCGCTCGGCGCTTACGATATCCTGAAAGCGCTCGGCAGATATATCGACAACCCCAAGCCGCCGACCGCGTACCGCGCCATCGAGTTCCTGATGGAACATGATTATATCCACCGCATCGAAAGCCTGAACGCCTATGTGGTATGCGGAACGGATCACCGCCATCACGGCTCGCAATTCCTCGTCTGCGATTCCTGCGGCAAGGTTATCGAAGCGCATCTTTGCGATGTGCCGGACGATCTCGCGCAGCAGGCGGAGAAGCAGGGATTCCGTCTTTCACGCTGGAATGCCGAGTTACATGGAACCTGCGCGGACTGCGCCTGAATCCTTCGCCTTTAACAGCATGTCCCGTGTCTGTGCGAACATGCCCGGAAGGGCGCGTATTTGTTCCATGAGCGCAGGCGCATCCGGCTGGCCGGCTTTCGCCGCGTCCCTGGCCCCGAGTTCGATGGCCAGGGCGAGATCGGCAAGGCGCAGGGCGCCCATCCGCTTGCTGGTGGATTTGATCGTGTGGGCCGGGCGGACGACCGCCTCCATATCGCCGCACGCCGCGGCGGTTTCGATGTCGCGTATATAGTTTTCGACATCCTCTATATAATGATCCATCAGCAGATCGAATTTGTCCTTGAGAAGGGAGCGCGCTTCTTCCAGCAACGCATAATCGATGATCGTATCGTCGCGTTTTTCATTCGCCGCTCCGTCGTCTTCGCTGACGCTGATCTCCTTTTTCTTGATCCAGAAATAAATTTTTTCCTTCAAATCCTTTTTGCGCACGGGTTTGGTGATGTAGTCGTCCATGCCCGCCTCTATGCAGCGCTGGCGGTCGCCTTTCATGGCGTTGGCAGTCAGGGCGATGACGGGCAGTTCTTTCCTGACGCCGCCGTCTTCTTTCATGCTGCATATTCTGCGGGTCGCCTCAAAGCCGTCCATCACCGGCATCTGGCAATCCATCAGGACGAGGTCGAAATGCCTGCCGGATTTCAAGGTGTCGAGCGCTTCCTGCCCGTTGGATACTGTCGTGACGTCGCATTCTATCTGCGCCAGCACTTCTTCGACGAACGCCTGGTTGATGCGGCTGTCCTCGACGAGGAGGATGTTTCCCCCGCTGATGATGGAAATGCCGGTGATTGCCTTTCCCTTTCCGCAGACGGCGGAGGAACTGGTCGCTATGGCGGGACAGAGAAATCCGGAACTTAACCGCACACGCGACGAGTATCTGGCCTCGAAAAGCGATATCGGTGTCGCCGAGAGCGAGTTTTATCCCAGGGTCAGCGCCTTCGCGTCTTATCTGAAGGAATACGATCCGCAGCCGGGAATCGTGCCGGAATCGGAAGTCAGTACGATCGGCGTGCGGGCGCGCATCAATTTATATGAAGGATTCAATACCGTGTCGCGTGCGCGCGAGGCAAAATTTCGCGCCAATCAAAAGAGGATGGAAATCCGCGCGGCGG
Organism: Micavibrio sp.; assembly: GCA_035759665.1. Taxonomy (GTDB): domain Bacteria; phylum Pseudomonadota; class Alphaproteobacteria; order Micavibrionales; family Micavibrionaceae; genus Micavibrio_A. The sequence continues at coordinate 2,518 of DASTUM010000075.1, read as the reverse complement.
AAACCGCGGTAAAGAGCGAGCTGATAACCCAGTGGCGCAGGCTGCAGGCGTTCGATGCGGAAATCTCGGCGCGCGAGCTGGAAATCACGGCGGCCAAATTCTCGGCGGACGGCGTGCGGGAAGAGGCGCGGCTCGGCGAACGCACGGTGCTTGACATGCTGGAGGCGGAGCAGGAGGTGCTCGATGCGCAGAGCGCATTGGTAAAGGCGCGGCGGGATAGAATCGTCACATCCTACCGGCTGGCGGCGGCTTTGGGGCTTCTGACGCCCGAAAGCCTTGGATTCCGCCCCGTCCAGGTGGCAAAAACCGCCGAATAAGGTTGAGTTTTCGGGGCCGGTCGGGCATTTTCCCGGCCATGAGCAACGGCCAACTGATTTTGAGCGTCCGCGAGGCGCTCGTCCAATTCGGAGAAATTCCGATTTTCAAAGACCTGACCTTCAATATCCATGAAGGCAGCCGCATTTCGCTGGTCGGGAAAAACGGCGCGGGGAAATCGACCCTGATGAATATCATCACGGGCGCGCGTGACCTGGATGAGGGCGAACGCTGGGTTCTGGAAGGAATCAAGATCGGCTATCTGCAGCAGGAAGTGCATTTCCGGCCCGGCCAGACGGTTTACGGCTTCATCTTCGAAACCTTCGGCAAGGAAGTTGAGCAGTGGGAGATCGATTACAAGATCGATATGGTAGTGGCACCGCTCGATTTACATCTGGACGACCGGATGGAAGTGTTGTCGGGCGGGCAGCTTCGACGCGTGGCGCTGGCGCGCGCGCTGGTGGAAGACCCGGACCTTCTTATGCTCGACGAGCCTACGAACCATCTCGATCTGTATATTATCGAATGGCTGGAAGAATATCTGAAAAATTATCGCGGCGCGATCATCTGCGTGAGCCACGACCGGACGTTTCTGGCCAATATTTCCAACACGATCTTCTGGCTGGACCGGGGCAGGCTGAAAGTCTGCCCGAAAGGTTTCGGCCATTTTGAGGAATGGTCGGACATGCTGATCGAACAGGAGCGCCGCGAACTCGCCAACCGCCAGAAATTCGTCGATCAGGAATCCGAATGGGCGTCGCGCGGTGTCAAGGCGCGTCGCAAACGCAATGTCCGCCGCGTCGAATTGATGAAAGAAGCGAGGGATGCCTTAAAGGCCGATCTGTCTGCCTTTCGCCGCATGATGGGCAAGGTGAAATTCGAAACCGGCGAAGTGGAGATGACATCGCGCATCGTCGCGGAATTTTACAATGTCAGCAAAACATTCGTGGAAGACGGGCGCGAGAAAGTCATCTTGCAAAATTTCCATCTGCGCATTCAAAAGGGCGACCGCATCGGCATTCTCGGCAAGAACGGATCTGGGAAGACGACGTTCCTGAAGCTCCTGATCGATGAATTGCGGCCGGACACCGGAACGATAAAGCGTAAGAAGGAACTGGAATTTTCCTACTTCGACCAGAAGCGCAAGGATCTGAAAGACGATGTGACGCTCTGGAAGACACTCTGCCCCGAAGGCGGCGATCATATCGACGTCATGGGCAAGGCGCGCCATGTGTGCGGATATCTAAAAGACTTCCTGTTCGACCCGGGCAAGGCGCATCATTATGTGGGAACGCTCTCGGGCGGGCAGAAAAACAGGCTGATGCTCGCCAAAATCCTCGCCAATCCGAAAACCTGCCTTATTCTGGACGAGCCGACGAACGATCTCGACATGGACACGCTCGACATGCTTGAGGAAATGCTCACCGCGTATCAGGGGACACTGATCATCGTCAGCCACGACCGCGACTTCCTCGACCAGACCGTCTCTAAAATCATCGCCTTCGAAGGCGAGGGCAAGATCGAAGGCGTGATCGGCGGCTATAGCGATTATCTGGAGAAGGTGAAGGGCAAGAAGGAACAGCCTAAAGCCGTCGCGCCCGCGCCGAAGAAGGAAGAGAAGAAGATTGCAGTTGAGCCGGAAAAAGCCCCGGTCAAAAAACTTACCTATAAATTGCAGCACGAGCTCGATACGCTGCCCGACAAGATCGCGGAGATGGAGACGACCATCGCGCACCTGACGAAGACGTTGCAGGATGGCGATTTCTATAACCGCGACGTCGAGGGGTTCATGACCACGACGAAGGCGCTTGAAAGCCTGAAATCCGAGCTTTCGCGCGCGGAAAACCGCTGGCTCGAACTTTCTTCCATGCAGGAAGCGCTTTAATTCCCGCCAAGCCCTTGTGCCGCCGTTATTTCCGGCTATTTCCCTGCGAAGGTTTTCCCTCGTCTTTTCGTATAAGATAAGGCATCCTAGGCATGTGGTCAGTCCATTGATATTGTTGGAAAAATAATGAAAAATCATATTCTTGTCCTCGGCGCTGCCCTTCTGACCCTCGCGGCCCCGCAGGCACAGGCCCAGGGAAAAGGCGCGGGCGGCCCCACTGTAACACAGGTCGTCGTGGCCGCGGCCCTTACCGACAAATTCGTAGACAAGGTGGAAGCGATCGGCACGCTGCGCGCCAACGAGGCGATCACGCTGGCC
>DASTUM010000074.1:0-5530 GCA_035759665.1 Micavibrio sp. | reverse complement strand
CATGTCCTTCACATCATAGGTCGAGATGCAGAAGGTTTCGACCAGCAGGACTTCGAGTTCGCGCGCCATAATGCAGGCGGGGACGAGGCCGCCGCGCGTGATGGCGAGAACGCCTTTCCATTTGCCGCCCGGAAGCGGCCCCTTGCCGAGGAGCCTCCATGCTAGTGCCTTGGAATTGCGGTGCATTTCGTCCCACGATACGGGAAAATCTTTGCGGTATGTCTGCTGGTCGGCCATAGTCTTTCCTTTGTTCATAAAACTCCTAACGCGCCTTTTCAAAAAAGGGAAGAGGCATTACTCTTCCAGCCATGATCCGATTCCTTCTCGCTTTTGCCGTGGCGCTCACGCCGGTTTCCGCCTTTGCCCAAAAGGCTCCTCCTGCGCCTGTGGTTCTCGAACTGTTCACCTCTCAGGGATGCGCTTTCTGTCCGCCCGCCGACGCATTGATGGGGCAGATGATCCAGCAGGAAAACGTGATCGGCTTGTCCTGCCATGTCGATTATTTCGGCATCAAGAAAAACTCGCTCGGCAAAGCCTTTTGCACACGCCGCCAGAACGAATATGGCCGCCTGATCGGGACGGGGCCGCGTTACACACCGCAGCTTATCGTAAACGGCCACATGGACATGATCGGCTATGAAGCAGGCCGCGTCAGTGCCGCCGTCATGAAGGCTCGCGCCGAAAAGATGAAGAGCATTTTCATCACCCCGGCGGGCGCAGGCACTTATACCGTAGTCTTGCCACAAATGGCGGCGGGGCGCGACGTTCGCCTGTGGTCTGCCATCTATGACGCCCCGAAAAGCGTGACCATGATGGAGGGCAGCAATTTTGGCAAGAAGCTGACCTACTTCAATGTCGTCAGCCTGATAAACGATATGGGAGCTTGGAATGGCGTGGCCACAACGATGACGGCGACGCCTAAATTTACTGCTGCCAATGCCGGTTTTGTAGTGATCGCGCAGGATACCAAGACGGGAAAAATCATCGCTGCCGGCTCCGCGCCGAAACTGCAGGCAGTATCCTCAGTGCGCTGACGCCCAGCTTTTCCCCGACCCGGCCTCGGCCACCAGCGGCACGTCGAGCTTTACGACATTTTCCATCTGGGATTTTATCAGGTCTTTGGTCTGTTCGATCTCGGCTTCCGGTACCTCGAAAATCAGTTCGTCGTGCACCTGCAAGAGCATCCTGGCGTTGAGGTTTGCGGCTTTGAGCGCGGGTGGAATTTTGATCATCGCCTTTTTCATGATATCCGCCGCCGTGCCTTGCAGCGGCGCGTTGATAGCCTGCCGCTCGGCCCCTGCGCGCCATCCGGGATTGCTGGCATTGATGTTCAGGATGAAGCATTTCCGGCCCAGCAGCGTCCTGACATAGCCGAATTTTCGCGCCTCTTCCTTCGTGCGCTCCATGTAGGCCTGAATTTCGCTGAAGGTGCTTAAGTAGCGTTTGATAAAGGCACCGGCTTCGCTCGCCGTGGTGCCGAGCTGCTGCGCGAGGCCCCAGCCGGAGATGCCGTAGATGATGCCGAAATTGACGGCCTTGGCCTGGCGGCGGATGTCGGGCGTGACCTGATCGACCGGCACGCCGAAAACCTGCGACGCCGTGAGTGTGTGAATGTCCACATCGTCGCGGAATGCCTGTTTCAATGCCTTCACATTCGCCATTTCTGCGGCAAGGCGCAATTCGACCTGGCTGTAATCGACGGAAAGAAGAATATGGCCGGGCTCGGCGATAAAGGCTTCGCGGATTTTCCGGCCTTCTTCGGAGCGGATCGGAATATTCTGGAGGTTGGGATCGGAAGAGGCGAGGCGGCCCGTGCTGGTGGCGGCCATCGAGAAAGAGGTATGGACGCGTCCCGTTTTTGGATTTATCTGTTCCTGAAGTGCATCCGTATACGTGCTTTTCAGCTTGGACAGGCCGCGCCATTCCAGGATTTTCGTGACGATTTCATGCCCCTGGCGCGACAAATCCTCGAGAACGCCGACATCGGTCGCCCATTGCCCCGTCTTCGTTTTCGACCCGCCCGGAAGCCCCATGCGCACGAACAATATTTCACCAATCTGCTTGGGCGAACCGACATTGAACGGTGTTCCGGCAAGCTTATGGATTTCGGCTTCAAGTTCGAGAAGGCGCTTGCCGAAATCGTTGCTCATGGTTTTGAGGACGGCGGGATCGACCTTGATCCCCGCCATTTCCATTTCGGCGATCACCGTGATGAAGGGACGTTCGATATCTTCATATACCTGGGCCATCTTGTCGGCGACAAGGCGCGGCTTAAGAATATGGTAGAGGCGCGCCGTGATCTCGGCGTCTTCTGCCGCATAATCGCGTGCCTTGTCGAGTGGCACGCGATCGAACGTGATGCGTGCTTTGCCCGTGCCCGTTACATCGTCGTATTTGATGGTTTCGTGTTCCAGGAATAGTCCGGACAGTTCGTCCATGGAATTGCCATGGCTGGTGCCGTCCAGAACATAGGACAGCAGCATCGTATCATCGACCGGCGCTATATGAACGCCGTGTTTTTTCAGCATCTGCCAGTCATATTTCGCGTTGTGGCCGACTTTGAGCACGGAGGCGTCTTCTAAAAGCGGTTTCAGCGCAGAAATTGCATCTTTCAGCGGAATTTGTTTGATATCTTCACCGCCGCCGAGAAGGTCCGTGGCTTCACCGATATGGCCTAGGGGGACATACGCGGCCTTACCGATCCTTGGGCAAATCGAAATTCCGACAAGGTTGGCCGCCATGGGCGTCAGGTTGGTCGTTTCCGTATCTATGGCCAGAAATCCCGTCTCATACGCTTCGGCGATCCATTGCTTCAAAACATCCAGATCCTGAATTAGTGTGTATTGGTTTTTGGCAATATCGGGAAGCGCGGGCGGTTCGTAAGCCTCCCGTTCGGAGGGAAGATCGACCATCTCGACTTTTTTCGGCGCTGCCTTTTTGATGGATTGCACCGATGCTGCGGCCTCGGTTTCACCCATGCGGGTCAGTAGGGATTTGAATCCGTAAGTTTTCAGGAATTCGACGAGCTGCATTTTGTCCGGCTCATGCGCTTTTAGGTCTTCCAGTTTGAGCGGCACAGGCGCGTTTGCATCGAGCCGCACCAGTTGTTTGGAAAGGCGCGCCTTGCCGGCGTTTTCGATCAGCGCTTCGCGGCGCTTGGGCTGCTTTATATCCGCCGCCCTTTCCAAAAGCGTTTCGAGATCGCCGTATTCGCTAATGAGCTGCGCCGCCGTTTTGATGCCGATACCGGGAACGCCCGGCACGTTGTCGACGGAATCACCCGAAAGCGCCTGGACGTCGACGACCTTTTCCGGCGGTACGCCGAATTTTTCAAACACATCGTCCGCACCCAGATATTTGTTCTTGATGGGATCATACAACCGCACATCGTCGTTTACGAGCTGCATCAAATCCTTGTCCGTGCCGACGATGGTGACTTTTCGGCCCTGTTCGTGGGCGATGCGGGCATAGGCAGCGATCAGATCGTCTGCCTCGAAACCTTCCACTTCAAGTGCCGGGATGCCGAACGCTTCCGAAGCTTTGCGGAAAAGGGGAAATTGCGGGATCAAATCTTCCGGCGCGTCCTCGCGGTTGGCTTTATATTGATCATAAATGTCGTAGCGGAAATTCTTTTTCGCGGCGTCGAAGATGACGGCGATATAAGGCGCATTCAAATCCTTGAGCAGCTTCATCAGCATGCTGGAAAAACCGAGGACGGCGCCGACGGGCATTCCGTTATACGTCAGGGGCGGCAGGGCGAAATAGGCCCGGAAAATATACCCGGACCCGTCCACGAGGAAGATTTCATCTTTGTCGGCCATGCCGCCAATCTAGGCCGTTAAGGCGTAAAGGGCAACCGCCGCCGCGTTGGAAACATTCAGTGACGCGATGGGCGGATTGGTGGGAAGTTTTACCAGAACATCGCAATGTTCGCGGATCAGGCGGCGGAGGCCCGGCCCCTCCGCGCCGAGGACGATGACGACCCGCTCGTATTTATAAAGATCGCCGAACGTCTTTTCCGAATGCTCGTCGAGGCCGATCACCGTGTAGTGGTGCTCCTGCAGTTTTTCAAGAGCGCGGGATAGGTTTGTTTCATATGCCACGGGGATATGCTCTAGAGCGCCGCATGCCGTCTTGGCGAGGATGCCCGTCATTTCCGGTGCGTGTTTGCTCTGCATGACAACGCCGTCCGCGCCGAACGCGCAGGCGGAACGCAGGATCGCCCCGATATTGTGCGGATCAGTCACCTGGTCGAGCATAACGATGACGGATTTGGGCTTGGCTTCCGCCTTGATAACGATATCGATCACGGATGTCTCGGCGAGCGGCTGGCAGGACAGGGCAATCCCCTGATGCACCGTTCCGGGCGGGAAGGCTTTGTCGAGTTCTTCCTTGGTAACGATAGTCGGGCCGGGGCGCTTGGCCGCCGTTTTTAAATCGCCTTCGAAGTCTTTTATAGCGCCTTCGGTCAGGTAGAGCGCATGGACGAACCGGGCCGGGTTTTTCCAGGCCTCGCGCACGGCATGAAACCCGAACAGGTCGGCCTTCAGGCGCGGGGTTTTCGGGGCGGCGGGGCGCTCTTCGAACCGGCGGGGGCGCTCATCCCTCTTGTCCGGGTGGGAAAAATCCTTCCGGCCTTCCTCGCGTCTTTGGGGTTTTCCGCCTTTTCCCCGCTCAAAAGCGCGGTTTCCTGCGGGTTTGCCCGGTTTGCCTGAAAAATTCTTTTTGGGAGGTTTCGCCATAAAAAGGTCATCGCACACTTGACATTGGCGGGCAAAAGCTTTTTTTATGCGGTCTGCCAGTTCTACCCGTGGATGGGTGGCCGAGTGGTTAATGGCAGCAGACTGTAAATCTGCCCGCGCGAGCGTACGCTGGTTCGAATCCAGCCCCATCCACCATTTAGTCTTCTATTTCAGACACTTAGAGAAAAACAGCTAAAAATCCCGCAGTTCTGCGCGACTTTGCGCGTCATGGTCGATTGACGCACTCGGAGAATTGGTAACTATCTGTAATATATGCCGAAATTCTCTGTGGCCGATTTAAAAGTGCGTCGAGATTCACGTGAAATCGGATAACTTGGTTTACGACAACTACTTGTCGGAATACTCAGGGTAGAATCCAGTATCGACCACCATTTAGTCTTCTGTTTCAGACACTATGAGAATTTAAAGAGCAAAACCCCGCCGTTCTGTGGGGTTTTTTGCTTATGGGGCTTGCCGACGCACTCGGAGAATTCCGGATTATCTCCTCAAATGTCCGTTTTTCTCTGCGCCGCTTTTGGAAGTGCGTCGGGCGGGAAAATTCCCTGCTAACAGGGAAAATAACAGGGAATTTTAAAAAATTTCATGAAGGTAGTTCTAGAGAGCCATGAGGGTATCGAAACTGCCCATGATGATCTTCCGGACACCGGATTTGGACAGGCCCACGCGGGCGGCAATATTCTCGATCGACATTCCGTCAAAATGCTCGTCTCGCCAGACAATACCGCGAACCAGATTCCGGAGTTGATGTGGCGGAAGATCAAGCGGAT
>DASTUM010000073.1:0-22703 GCA_035759665.1 Micavibrio sp. | reverse complement strand
ATAGCCGAAGAAATGCAAAGGCCTCTGCGCCGTGATGGAAGAATCCAGCTGCCGCACACTACCCGCCGCCGCATTTCTCGGGTTGGCGAATATTTGTTTTCCCGCTTCTTCCTGCCGTTTGTTGAGCGCGATAAATTCCTCGCGCTTCATATAAATTTCCCCGCGCACCTCGAGAATATCGGGAACGCCCTGCAGCAATGATTTGGGAATATCGGAAATATGCGCCACATTGGCGGTGATATCCTCTCCCTCGAACCCGTCGCCGCGCGTCGCCGCCAGCGCCAGCTTCCCCTTCTCATACCGCAGAGAGCAGGAAAGCCCGTCAATCTTTGGCTCCGCGACAACTTCAATGTCTCCGCTCTCGTTGAGGAACCTTTTGACCTTGTCTAGAAAATCGCCAAGCTCCTCCTCGCTGAACACGTTCGAGAGCGAAAGCATAGAAACGGAATGCTTAACCTTCTTGAAGCCTTTTGACGGCGCCGCGCCCACTTTCACAGACGGGCTCTGATCGGTCATGAGTTCCGGGAATTGAGCCTCGATTTTTTCCAGTTCGCGGCGCAGCTTATCATAGTCCGCATCGGAAATTTCCGGCGCATCCTTGCCGTGATACAGATCGTCATGCCGCGCAATGTCCCTGACGAGCTTTTTGTGGCGCGCGCGGGCATCTTCCGCCGAAAGATCGAAGAGAGCTTTGGACATTTTACGCCGCCTTTTCGAGAAGCTTCGCCGCCTGCGCCCGCGCTTCCTTCGTAATCTCCGCGCCGGACAACATGCGGGCGATTTCCTCGGTGCGTTCGTTTGAATTGGACAGCGGCAGGATTTTCGTCGTCGGGTTGGTCTTGCCGGTTTTGACGACGATCGCGTGATAGGATGATTTCGCGGCCACCTGCGGCGAATGAGTCACCACCAGAATCTGGCGCTGTTTCGCCAGCCTTGCAAGACGTTCGCCCACGGCGTCCGCCGTCGCGCCGCCAATGCCGCTGTCAACCTCGTCGAACACCAGTGTCTGCGCCGTTCCCACTTCCGCGAGAACAACCTTGAGCGCGAGCATAAACCGCGCCATCTCCCCGCCAGACGCGATCTTGTTGAGCGGCCCCGCCGCCGCGCCCGGATTGGTGGCGACAAGGAATTGCACGCGGTCCATGCCTTCCGGCCCCCACTCGCTTTCGCGCAAGGATTCGAGCGCCGTTTCAAACCGCGCCTTTTCAAGCTTCAACGGCGCCAATTCCTTCCCGACCAGCTTGTCGAGCTGCGCCGCCGCCTTCTTGCGCTACGATGAAAGATCGGCGGCTTTTGCCGCATACGCCTTTCGCCCTTTCTCGACGGACTTCTGCAAATCCGCCAGCGTATCTTCCTGCGATTCAATGCCGCGCAGCAAAGCCGCAATCTCATCACGCTTGGCGGGAAGGTCGTCGATGGCGCAAGCATGCTTCCGTGCCTGCGCTTTCAACGCATACAAACGATCATCGATTTCGGAGAGGGAATATTCGCTGTTCTCCAGCGACGAAACCATCGCCTCGACGCCGGCGGAAACTTCCTGCAATTCCACCATCGCACGGTCGAGCGCCTTGGCGGCGTCGCCGCCGCCCTCTCCCGCTTTTTCCAGCGCTTTCCAGACCGTGTTCAGATGATTCATCGCCTGCTCGCTGGCCTTATAGGCATTGGAATAATTCTCGATATTCTGCTCGCGCTTCATCAAACGGGAGCGAAGCTGCGTAAGCCCTTCCTCTTCGCCCGCCTTCGGGGAAAGCTCGTCCAGCTGTTCCAACGCGGCGCGGAAATAAGCTTCGTCACTCCGGGCGCGCTCCATCTCCTGCCGTTTCTGTTCAAGCGCCTCTACCGCCTCTTTCCACGCAGTCCAGACGCTTGCAAGCTCGCCCGCTTTCACGCCCGCATATTCGTCGAGAAGACCGCGATGCACACGCTGGTTCAAAAGTGTCTGCGTATCGAACTGCCCATGAATTTCGACGAGCATTTCCCCCGCCTGCCTGAGCAGCGATACGCTAACCGGATGATCGTTGATAAAGGCGCGGGATTTTCCGTCCCGCGACACGCTCCGGCGAAGGATCAGCGGGCTTTCGGCATCGAGCCCCTGCGCTTTTAGAAACTCGAACACAGGATGTTTTTCAGAAAGATCGAACTCCGCGCTGACATTCGCGGTTTCCTCGCCCTTGCGCACCAGCCCGCTTTCCGAACGCGCGCCGAGCGCCAGGCCCAATGAATCGAGAAGAATGGATTTCCCCGCGCCCGTTTCCCCCGTAAGCGCGCAAAGCCCCTTGTCAAACTGCACTGACAAATGATCGATCAGCACCACATTTTTGATTGTCAGACCGGCGAGCATAACATCACCGCATCCTTCTTAATCGGCCCGGAACAGAGATTCGATCGTTTTGTCCCATGTCGAACGCTTGTCGAACACGGCCTGACGGCGCGACGGATCGATGATCTTGTAAGTATCCTCATACCATTTCGATCCCGGATAGTTGTAGCCGAGAACCGCTGCCACCCGCTCCGCTTCCGTATAGAGGCCGAGCGAGAGATAGCATTCCACAAGACGGTGGAGCGCCTCGGGCGTGTGGGTCGTGGTCTGATATTCTTTGACGACCGTGCGGAAACGGTTGATCGCCGCGTTGATTTCGCCGCGGTTCAGGTAATAGCGCCCGATCTCCATCTCCTTGCCCGCAAGGTGGTCGTTGGTCAGGTCCATCTTCATCTTGGCGTCGCGCGCATATTTGCTGTCCGGAAAGCGCTGCACCAGCGTGTTGAATGCATCCATCGATTGCTGTGTGATCGCCTGGTCGCGGCGCACGTCGGAAATCTGTTCGTAATAGGCGAGCGCCTTCAGGTAATAGGCGTAATCAATATCCTCGCTGCCCGGATGCAATTCGATGAAACGGTCGAGCGCGAGAATGGCATCGTCATAATTGTCGCCTTCATACGCGGAATATGCGGCCATCAATTGCGATTTCGTCGCCCATTGCGAATACGGGTGCTGGCGTTCCACTTCCTCGAACAATTTCGTCGCTTCCGCATAGCGCTTGTCTTTCAGCGCGGCCTGCGCGCCGTTGTAAAGTTCTTCGACAGGTTTTTCGACCTGCGCCTGATCTTTCTTGTCGGAGGAACACCCCACCGGAACGATCAGCGCGGCCACCAGAACGGAATAAAGAAGGGTCTTTTTCAGCATATCTATTCATAGCCTTCCAGCCCCAAGCTGAAAAGGGTAAAAATGCCAGTTTTCCTATGGGTTTATCAGTACGCCGCAGCGCGGGCCGGCACACTTTCAGGCCCGTAAACGACCGTATCCGCTTCGTCGATCTCGACATAGAGATCGACCGGCATCCAGGCCGCGGGATCGGCATAGAGAGCGTGCAAAACGGCGTTGTTCAGGGCGTGACCGGCCTTGAAACCGTCGTAAGCGCCGATGATGTAGCCGCCAAGCGCAAGGTCGCCCACGGCATCCAGAATTTTGTGGCGGATGAATTCGTCCGTGCAGCGCAGGCCGTCCGGGTTCATAACGCCCTCATCGTTCAGGATGATGGCGTTGTCCAGCGATCCGCCAAGGCCCAGACCGGCGGCGCGGAGCATTTCTGCTTCTTTGAAGAAACCGAACGTGCGGCAGTCGGACACGTCGTGGCGGAAGTTGCCGTTGACGAGCTTGAGCGAATATTCCTGGGCTCCGATGCTGGCATGGGGGAATTCGATGCGGCCCGCGTAAACCGGCACGTTCGACGGGGACAGACGCACCATCTTGTCGCCGTCCTTCACCGTAATGTCTTTGAGGATTTTGATCGCGCGGCGCGGCTTCGATTGCGCCTTGACGCCAACGGCGTCGATCGCCTCGATGAATTGTTTGGAGCTTCCATCCATCACCGGAACCTCGGCGGCGTCCAGTTCGATCATCGCATTGTCGATACCGCAGCCGCGCAGCGCGGCCATCAAATGCTCGATCGTACCGACCTTCGCGCCGAATTCGTTGGCGATCAGCGTGCAAAGGCGGGTGTCCATCACGCGGTCATACGTCGCTGGAATGATGTTCGTGCCGTCTGCCAGATCCACGCGCTTGAACACAACGCCATAATCGGCAGGGGCCGGGAGAATGCGCAAGGAAACGGTCTTGCCGGAGTGCAGACCGATACCGCTCATCTCGATGGGGCTTTTGACCGTGTGTTGCATGGAAGGACGTGCCTTTGACTTCGTTCGTGTTATCACAAGGATGAATATATGAGGGGTGCTCCGCACTCTCAAATCACTGATTGTTGCGCTATGTTACAAAAAATAATCAAAAGAAAACAAAGGGTTATTGATAATTTTAAAAATTAGAAAAACAGTGATCTTTCACAACTCAAATGATTTGAAATTTCCGTAAAAAATTTCTATTTTACGCCATTATTAAATAAGGAGAGCAACGATGGTTGAAACAATCAATATTGACCGTAAAGAATTGAAAGAAGGAATTGAAGGATCAGCCACCGCCATGCATACCCGTGAATTTTACGCGGCGGCTAACGCCGCTCGGAAATATCTCGGCACCGATACACTTTTTCAAGAGGTTAGCGCAGAATTCGCTGCCCTTCCGCAAACCGAAAAAGACGCCATGAAAGAAAAAGGACGTTACGGCCGATATGGTGTGTTCGACCTTTACAGCAAACTGGAAGTTCAGCATGCTTTGTGCGTCGTTGCCCGCGAAGCATTCGCGGATTTCGAATTAAGCGATCGCCAGATTGCAGCGTTAAAAGATCCGGATACTGCCGCAAAAATCACCAAACGCTTTCCGGAGATTACGCAGCAACGCATTCTCGCCGTGGTTTAAACGAAAAAACCCATCAGAAATATTAAGTACAAAAAAAGGGGGAGCCGACAAAAAAAGGGGGAGCCGAAAGGCTCCCCTTAGTGATATTTTTTCTGGAGGACACTCAGAAAAAACAAAACGGTTAATTCAAAGCTACTGGATCCCGGCACCGGGATGACCGCTGCGCGGTCAATTGGCCTGACGGCGTAGGAAAGCCGGGATGTCCAGATCACCTTCGGCGGCGGCGCGCGTTGCGGCCGGAGCGTCGATGTTAAGCTGTCCCTGAGCGGGATTTTCCGACACACGCGGCGCGGCTCGCAGCGAGCTGTGAAAACCGCCCGTCCCCGTCGCGGCCTGCGGCGTGGCGTCGGTGAAGTTTTCCTCTTCGGATGCATGACGCGCTGCCTGACGGACCCCGCTCGTAATACGCTCGAACAGGGAAGGCGTCTTCTTGCGCTGCTCGGCCTGGGCCGCCGCGCCCGGAACCGGAGGACGCAGGTTGTATCCCTGACCGCCAGCCTGCGGAATGAAACCGCCCATCGCGTAGCTGGAAGCGGGTTCCTGCGGCTCGGGTGAGACTGCTTTCGGCGGGATAAAATGACCGTCATGCAGCGTACCGCGCAGACCCGTCGCCTGATTGCCTGACGGACGTTGCGTGGCAGCATAGGTCTGCACCGGAGAAACTTCCGCAGCAGCCGAAGCGGCGGAAAATTCCTGCTGCTCAAACATATCGCGCTCGGGCTCGTCCGGAACATAGGCTTTCGCCGGCTGGTACACGGGGGTGGCCGGTTTCGTTACCGTGCGTGCGGCAACCGTCGCGGCCTGGACCGTGTTGACCTGAGGTTTCGCACGCTCGAAAACGGGTTTCGTGAACGCGGCCTCAGGCTGCGGCTTTCCCACAGCCGTAACGCGAACCCCGCCCGTGCTGGTCGTGGAAACGGGTTGCTTGGCCTCGGCGGCATCGATGCCTGTGGCGACGACGGAAACGCGCATGCGGCCTTCCATCTTGTCGTCGAAGGTCGAACCGAAAATGATGTTGGCGTTCGGATCGACTTCGTCGCGGATGCGATTGCAGGCTTCGTCGACTTCGAACAGCGTCATATCGAGGCCGCCTGTGACGTTGATGATGACGCCTCTCGCGCCCTTCATCGAAATATCGTCAAGCAGCGGATTGTTGATCGCGGCTTCGGCGGCTTCGATCGCCCGGCGCTCGCCTTCGGCTTCGCCCGTTCCCATCATTGCCTTGCCCATTTCGAGCATGGCCGAGCGGATGTCTGCGAAGTCGAGGTTGATAAGCCCCTCTTTGGTAATCAGGTCGGTGACGCCGCGCACGCCGGATTGCAGAACCGAATCCGCCATGCGGAAGGCTTCGGCAAAAGTCGTGCGCTCGTTGGCGACGCGGAACAGATTCTGGTTCGGGATCACAATAAGCGTGTCCACGAAATCCTGGATCTCGGAGATGCCCGATTCGGCCTGACGCATACGGTGCGTGCCTTCGAAATGGAACGGCTTCGTTACGACACCAACGGTAAGGATGCCCGCATCGCGGCAGGCGCGCGCGATAACCGGCGCCGCGCCCGTCCCCGTGCCGCCGCCCATGCCGGCGGTGATGAACACCATGTTGGAGCCCTGCAGGTAGCCCATCACTTCTTCAATGGATTCTTCCGCCGCCTTGCAGCCCATCTCCGGTTTCGCGCCGGCGCCGAGCCCGCCCGTCACATGCGCGCCGAGCTGGATGCGGCTTTCGCACAAGCTGCCCTCAAGCGCCTGGCTGTCCGTGTTGCAGACGAGGAACTCGACCCCTTCCAGTCCGGAAGAGATCATATTGTTGACGGCATTGCCGCCTGCGCCGCCGACTCCGACGACCGTGATTTTGGGAGACAATCTGGGAACCTCTGCAGTTTGAATTCTTAAGTTGATCATGGGACGAACCTCGGTTGTTAAGGCGTTACGCGATTCTATGGTTGTTTATGCCGGAACGGAATCGTGAAAATTCCTGTGGTCGGCAAAAACGGCGGGTCGTAAGCGGTTTTAAGACTGCATTTCCCCCAACACAGCGCGTGAAAGGATTCATCTAAGTGACTCATCCGATTCACACTTCCGGATTGTGTCATGGAGTCTCAAAAAGCCAAAGGAAATGAATGCATTTCCCTGTGGATAAGTTGGGGAGAAAATCCGGTTTTTTCAAGGATTCCAAAAAGAAAAAGCCGGAACAAGTTGCAGCCATTTATACAATTTTCAGCAAAATCAAAACACTCACTTAAACTTCTCATCCTTCACCTTCACGGTTATTCCGGCGCGGGCCGAATTCTTTGGCGACCGCTCATCCATTCTTTTTAAACCACCAAGGCACGCAGGCACGGAGTCTCACAGAGTTTTTATTCGTGAATACGTCCTTATCTGAAGCACAAGAAGTCCGTCATTGCGAGGAGCCGCAGGCGACGCGGCAATCCAGTAGGGTTTGCGGGATTCTGAATTGCCTCCTCCGACTCAAGGCCGGGGTCGCAATGATGTTTGGATGAGTTGCGAACTACGTTTTTTCTCTGTGAAACTCCACCTTCGTGACTTGGTGGTAAAAACAGCAAAGCCTCCGCTTGCCAGCAGAAAACTACCAGTTTTCCTTCCACCAGTATTTCACGCGCTCCCACAACGAGCCCGGTTCGACCGTCGCCATAATCTCGGCGGGCATCTCGTCGTGCCGCTCAGTCACATAGGTGAGAAGCCCAGCGGTCGTCGCGAAGGCCGGGCCGCTTACCGCGTCGGGCAGAGAACTGAGCCGGATCGGCCTTCCAAGCCGCACCTGTTTATCGAGAATCGATTGCGAGAGTTCGCGAATACCCGGCATCTGGCTCGCCCCGCCCGTCAAAACGACGCGGCGGCCCACCATATTGCCAAGCCCGGAATCCTTCAGCCGCGCACGCGCGATTTCGAGAATCTCCTCTAGTCTCGGCTGGATAATCCCGATCAGCAGCGATCTTGGAATATGGTTCGGCGCATGGCGGTCGGTCTCGCCAAGCTGCGGCACTTCGATCAGCTCCGATTCGTCGCCCGACGTCACCATCGCGCTCCCATATAATGTCTTGAGCCGTTCGGCGTCCGATGCGGAGCACATCAACCCCTTGGCGATATCGTTCGTCACATGCGCGCCGCCCGCTGGAATGGCGTCGCCGTAAATCATATTCCCGCCCTGGAACACGGCGAGCGACGTCACCCCCGCCCCCATGTCGATGACGGTACAACCCAAATCCATCTCATCCTCGACAAGACAGGCAAGCCCCGCCGCATACGGCGAAGAGCCGAGCGCGACGATATCCAGATGGCTCCTCTCGATACAGGCCGCGATATTCTGAAGCGGGCCCAGATCCGCCGTCACCATATGAATGCCGACGTCGAGCTGCTGCCCCACCATGCCGCGCGGGTCGCGGATTCCTTCCTGCCCGTCGATGCGGTAGCCGATAGGGATCGTATGAATCAGTTCGTATTCGGCGCTGAGAACCTGATCCTGCGCCTTGGCCAGCGCGCGGCGAACGTCGTTCCCCGTGATCGAATGCCCAGCCACCTGAATCGTCGCCGACAATATATGTGAGTGCGCGTAAACGCCCGGCACGTTGATGATAACCTCGCGCAGCGGGTATCCCTTCATCGCGTCGGCGGCCATATTCTCCGCCGCATGAACGGTGGAACGGATCGCGTTCTCTGCAAGGTCGAGATCGACCACCACGCCGCCCTTGATCCCCTTCGCACCCTGATACCCAACTCCAAGCACTTCAATCGCGCCTTCGTCATCGACGATGCGCCCGATAAAACACGCAATCTTATGGCTGCCAATATCCAGCGCCGCGAGAATCGAGCCTTTGGGTTTGAGCTTGTGTTTCATCTAGATAGGCTTGCCTGCAGCTGGGGTGATGGCGGCCTTGTCGAAATCCTGAACGGCGCCGGGTTTGGTCCTTACCGTTATACGGCCCTCTTCGCGCACGTCAATGGACAGAACATCCTTGTCCAGAATGGCTTCTTCCTCGTGGTTTGCGGCAAGCTTGCGCAGCGCCAGCCCCAGCTCGCGCTCCGGCAACTTCACTTCCGCGCCCGATTTCAGCTTCAAATCCCAGCGGCGGCCCGACACCAGCGTCGCCGCCTCCACCCGTTTGGCGATGGTCGGCTCCGCCGCCAGCATGGGGAGCAGCTCCGCCGCCCGCTTCGGCGCCTCGTCCCCGACGACGATCATCAGGTTGCTCCACGGGCGCAGATCGTGCTCGGTCAGGATCACGCCCTCGGCGTCGATCAACGCGAGTCTGCCCTTCCTTTGCCAGAGCGCCATCGGCACACGCTCTTCAATTTTGATGTAAAGAGTGTCCGGCAACCGCCTTTCAACATGGGCGTTTTTCACCCACGACAATTGCTCGATCCGCGCCTTCGCCTCCGATGGGTCGAACGCGAAAATAGGCGAGCTCTTCTCCATGCCGATCATGGCCTTTAGCGCATCGACATCCGTGTGCCTGCGCCCGTCGACCATGATATTCCTCACGGCAAAGCCCCAGCCCGCCGTGGTGTTCAATACAACCTGTTCGATTTTTTGTCCCGTCCGCTGCGCCGCACCGGTCATGACGAACCACGAGCCGAGCCAGAACACGCCTCCGCAGACAGCGATCCCGATTCCGAACCGCTTTAAAAAGACGATCAGGCGCTCTGCGCCAGCCGAGCGTCTTTTGAGGATGGTGCTGCGTCTAGTACCTGACCGTGACATGAGGCTGTTTCAACCAGATGGGAACAAAGTTGGACGTAAGTCATACCGGCAAGCTCGGGCTGGATCACGGCTATTGATCCGGGCGAGAGGCCGGGCATGGTATTAATTTCCAGCAAGTATACCCCATCGCCGCCCGCTTTGGAATCGTCATATCGAAAATCGCAACGCGCAATCCCCTCGCAGCCGAGCACCTTGTAAACCCGCTCGGCATAATCCATCGCCGTCCTGGCGACAATTTCCGGAACATCGGCTGGCGTTACCAGCTCCGTCTCCTGCGAATGGTATTTCGCCTCGTAATCGAAGAAGCGGCCCTTGACGAAAATCTCGGTCACGCCCTGCGCCTTGCCGTCGAGAACCGCGACATGGATTTCGCGCCCCGGCACGTATTTTTCAACCAGCGCCTCTTCCCCGAACGTCCAGCTCGCCTCGTCGATCGGCTGCTGGTTTTCGCCGTCGAGGATGATGCGAACGCCGACGGAAGACCCTTCGTTAATTGGCTTCACAACATAAGGACGCGGCATAACCGTCTCATCCAGAATATCTTTCTTGCTGGCAACCTTGCCAAGGGAACAGCGGACGCCGACCGATTCCGCAAGGCGCTTCGTCATCACCTTGTCCATGCCGGCGGCGGAAGCCACCACGCCCGAATGCGTATAAGGCAGCCCCATCATGTCGAGCAGCGCCTGGATCGTCCCGTCCTCACCGCCGCGCCCGTAAAGATTGTTGAACACGACATCCGGCCTCGGGCTCGAAAGCTCCTTCACGAGCCTTTGCACATCGCGCGAAGCGTCAATTATTTTAACGCTGTAGCCGGCTTCTTTCAGCGCGGCCTCAATATGCACTCCCTTCATCAGCGAGACTTCCCGCTCCGAAGACCAGCCGCCGACCAGCAATGCTACCGTTTTTGTCATTCCTAGCTCCTCCTTTTTCGCATCCCGGACTTGATCCGGGATCTATGGCCGCTGACTTGCGTCAGGATACAATTGCGGGATTCCCCATCCGCTTGATTTCCCACCGTAGGCCGATTCCGAATTTCTCGGAAACCCTTTTGCGGATTTCCTCACCGAGGGATTCCAGATCCGCCGCCGTGGCCGTGCCCTCGTTGATCATAAAATTGCAATGCTTCTCGCTCATCACCGCGCCGCCGACCTTAAGGCCGCGCCCGCCGACGGCATCAATCAACTGCCAGACCTTCATGTCTTCCGGCTGGCCCGCCCCGGCAAGATCTTCGGCCGACGGATTGGCAAAAGTCGATCCGCCCGTCTTTTCGCGGATCGGCTGGCTCGCCTCGCGTTTTATTCGAATCTCAGCCATGCGCTCCAGCGCCTTGTCCGGACTGTCTTTTTTTCCTTTGAATACAGCCGATACAAAAACGAAATCGTCCGGCGCGCCGATATGGCGGTACGTCATATCCATCTGTGCGGGCGTGAGCGTATGAAGCCTGCCGTCCCTGTCCACGGCTTCGCAGGACACCAGAACATCCTTCGTTTCCGACCCATAGCATCCCGCGTTCATGCGCAGCGCCCCGCCGATCGTCCCCGGAATGCCGCTGAAAAATTCGAGTCCTCCGATGCCCGCTTCCGCCGCCACCTGCGCAACATTGGCGTCGAGCGCCAGCGCCCCCGCCTTCACCAAATCCCCGTCGGTTTCGATTCCCGCGAACTCCCGCCCCAGGCGAATCGTCACGCCGGGCAGGCCGCCGTCACGAATGATCGTATTGGAAAGCGCGCCGAAAACATGCACAGGCATCATCTCGCCCCCAAGATAGCAAACGGGCGACGACGAATCCGCCCCCGCATCTGATGTCTGGATCAGGAAATCCTGCAAATCGCGCAAATCCGCAGGCTTGAACTGAATCTCCGCCCGGCCGCCACACTTGAACCAGCCCGCCTCGCCCAGCGCGGCGTTCTCACTGTACCGCCCCCGCACGGCGGGAAGGATGCTGCCTTGTTTTTGTACCATGGTCATATGCGCAAAATCATTCCTGGCTGGGTTCTATATGTTCTTTTCCGGCGCGAAAGCATCCGGCTTCCAAGTCGGGCTTACAAAAAGACGCAGGTCGAGAATGTCCTGAAGGGTGATCCCCGCCCCTTCTATCAGCCTCTCCTTGTTCTGCTCGACATAGGTGAGAAGCCCCGCTTCCATATTCGGCGTCATGAACTGCAGGCCGCCCCCACACCGGCCGCTGACAGATGCGTAAGCAGACACTACAGGCCGCAAATATGCTTCCTTCTGGCACTTGACTGCCTCGTTGTAAGACCGCACGGCAAGATTTTTCAGCCGCGAAAAAAGATTGGGAAGACATACTTTGTCCGTCTCCAGATAACGCAATTTCCTTTGTTCTTTAAACAACCGGTCGGCATGGGCGGTAATCTCGTCCCAGGCCGCGGGGTCGAAGGCAACGACTTTATTTAAAATGCTTCCCGGATACATAACATTGTCCAGATCGAACATTTCTATGCCCTTTGTTTTTCGGCTTTTGCAAAGACGGCTTCGAGCTGCTCCGGCAACGCGTAAGCCCATTTCGTAATATCGCCCGCGCCGAGGCAAATCACGAAATCACCGGCCCGAGCCTGCGCCGCGATCATGGCAGGAAGAGATTGCACATCGGGCAAAATTCCGACTTGTTTGTGGCCATGCGCTTTCACGCCTTCGGCAAGCTTTTCCTTGCTTGCGCCTTCCATCGGCTGTTCTCCCGCCGCATAGACATCGGCGACGATCACAGAATCCGCATCGTTGAAACAGGTGCAGAAATCATCGAACAGCGACGACAGGCGCGAATAACGGTGTGGCTGCATCACCGCGATCACCTTGCCGTTCGTGCCGGAAACCGCCTGGCGCGCAGCTTTCAAAACGGCCTGTATTTCCACGGGATGATGTCCGTAATCGTCGATCACGCTCACGCCGCCCGCTTCGCCGGTCTTGGTAAAGCGGCGCTTGACGCCGGAGAAACCGGAGAGCGCGTTCTTCATGCCGGCGGGAGGGATCCCTATGCGCCGCGCGATGGTCAGCGCCGCCAGCGAATTCTGGACATTGTGCTGCCCCAGCATCGGCAGGAACACATCGCGCAGGACGAGCCCTTCGCCGCTGATGCTTTCGGAAAACGTCACGTCGAAAGTGCTGCCGTCGCTGCCCGTTCTGATATTGGTCGCCTGCACATCCGCCTGCGGGCTGAAACCGTAGGTGAAAACGATGCGGTCGGACAATTCCGGAATCATCGCCTGCACCGCCGGATGATCGGTGCACAAAACCGCAAAACCGTAGAACGGAATATTTTCGACGAACCGGCGGAACGCGTCCTTGATGGCATCGTAATCGCCGTAATGATCCAGATGTTCGGGATCGATATTCGTCACCACCGCCACAGTCGCCGGAAGCTTGGTGAACGTCCCGTCGCTCTCGTCCGCCTCGACGACCATCCATTCGCCCGCACCCATGCGCGTGTTGGAACCGTATTTATGCACGATCCCGCCGTTGATGACCGTCGGGTCGAAATTCCCTTCTTCCAGCATTGCGCCGACCATCGAGGTCGTCGTCGTCTTGCCGTGAGTCCCCGCGATCGCCACCGCCCTTTGCAGCCGCATCAGCTCGGCGAGCATCTCGGCGCGGCGCACGACGGGAAGCTTTTGCGCCCGCGCGGCGGCCAGTTCCGGATTCTCGGCCTTCACAGCGGACGAAATCACGACGATCGCCGCATCTTCGATATTCTGGGCCTTGTGCCCGATGAAAATCTTCACGCCCTTCTTGCGCAGGCGCTCGGTGTTATAGCCGTCAGCCAGATCCGATCCCTGAACCTGATAGCCGAGCGCGTGCAGGACTTCGGCGATTCCGGACATGCCGATGCCGCCGATGCCGACGAAGTGCAGGATTCCAACGCTTTGGGGTACGATACGCATGAGGGGAAACTAGCGGAAACAGCGCCCCGGAACAAGGTTTTTAGGTAAATCAGCCCTGCGGATGATTGTCCCAGCCGGAGGCCAGCGCCATGACGATATTCCCCAGTTTCCGGGCCGCGTCGGGGCGGCCGCAGGAACGGGCGTTTTCCGCGGCGCGGAACAGCGTTTCGGGGTTTTGCAGGAACGTCTCCAGTCGGGCCAGAAGCGCCTCGGGCGTAAACCCGTTCTGCGTCATAACCCACGCTCCGCCCGCGTCCGCCACCGCGTCGGCGTTGCGCTTTTGCTGCTGGTCGGCATGGTGCGGATAGGGCACGAAAATCGCCGGGCGTCCCGCCGTCGTCACTTCGGAAACAGTCCCCGCGCCCGACCGCGCAATGACGAGATGGCAGCGTTCGAACTGCAGCGCCATGTCCTTGAAGAACGGGCGCAGGTCTGCCTTGATCTCTGCCTCGTTATAAATATTCTGGACGCGCGCGATATCGAGCTCGCCGCATTGCTGGACGACCTCCAGCCTTGCGCGGTGATGCGCTGGAAGTTTGGATAACGCCTGCGGGATGACCTCGCCGAACACGCTTGCGCCCTGCGATCCGCCCGTGATGAAAATCCGCAAAGGCCCGTCCTGTTCGATCGTCGGATACGGCCTGTTGTACAATCCCGAAATATCCGGGCGCACCGGGTTGCCCGTGACGATGGCGCGGCCCTCGTCGCTGCTGTCCAGCCCTTCGACATGCGCCCACGCAACGGCAATGCGATCCGCCTTCGACGCAAGGAACACATTCGCCTTGCCGAGAATGGCGTTCTGCTCATGAATGACCGTGGGAATTTTCATCGTTTGCGCCGCATAGACCGCCGGCACGCTGGGATATCCGCCGAAACCGATCACCACGGCGGGCTTCAAATCGGACAGAAGCTTGCGCGCCTGGAAAAATCCCACGCCCAGCGCGACGACGGAGCGCAGCTTGCGCACCAGCCCCGCGCCAATCGTCCCCGACCTCAGCACATGGACGGGAATGCCGCCCGCGAACGGCTCGAATCTCTTGCCGCGCACGTCGGTGGCCAACGCCACGCGATAGCCACGCGAAATCAGATCCTGCGCAAGCGCATCCGCCGGAAACATATGCCCGCCCGTCCCACCCGCGCTCAGCAGGATCAGCTTCGGCGCCGATTTGATATTTTCGCTCATACTTATTTCGCACTCCCTCCGATAGGGCGGATCGACAACCCGCCGCGGGCGATCCCTGAGCGCCCCTGCCTGCGCGTCAGCGCCAGCAGCATGCCCATGGCGATACCGCACGACAAAAGCGACGATCCCCCGTAACTGATGAACGGCAACGTCATGCCCTTGGTCGGAAGCAAATGCACCGCCGACCCCATATTCACGAGCGCCTGCAACCCGAACATCGTGAGCAGCCCGCCCGACGACAGAATGATAAAAATATTGTCCGTGTCCATGATCCGGTTATACCCGCGGATGATGATATATCCATAGAGTCCGACGAGCAGAACCGTCACGATCATACCCAGCTCTTCACCCGCCACCGAGAAAATGAAATCCGCATGCGCGTCGGGAATGGTCATCTTTACCGTACCCTGCCCTGCGCCGGTGCCGAACAATCCGCCATGCTGGAACGCCTGCAGCGATTTATCGATCTGATACGTATCCCCGCTCTCGGGGTTGATGAACCGGTCGACGCGGCTTTGCACGTGATCGAACGTCGAATAGGCCCCGTACGCAGCCCCCATGGCGAGCACGACAAGAAGGACGATCCAGCGGAACGGTAGCCCGGCGAGGAAAATGACGGTGAAGAAGCTCGCCGTAACGATAAACGTCATCCCCATATCCGGCTGCAACAGCAAAAGCCCGATGACGAAGAAATAAAGCCCCGCGGCGAAATAAAGCCCCTTGAATTGCGGCTTTTCCTTCTGCCGCGCGATCAGCCCCGCCGCGACGACGACAAAGGCCGGCTTGATCAGCTCGCTCGGCTGCAACGACAACGGCCCGATCTGAAGCCATCTTTGCGCGCCCTTCACCTCCAGCCCCATAATGGGAACGAGCAGCATGCAAAACAATGAAATGCCCGTGAGCATCAGCGCCACGCGCCAGACCTGCTGTAAATTCGCCATCGAAAGCCCGATCATGAACAGCATGCTGGGCGCGAGAAAGATAATATGCCGGATGATGAAATGGTTGGCGGGGTCGCCGTTGCGCTCGGCCACCGGCGGGCTCGCCGCCGCCACCAGCATCACGCCGAAAACACACAGCGTAAGCAACAGCGCAAGTGTGACGCGATCGACCGTCCACCACCAGCTTCCCAAAAGGGATTTGTCCGTCCTGCTGAAAAAACTCATACGCTCACGTCTTCGTCCAGAGAACTGACCAGCTTGGCGAACACTTCGCCGCGATGTTCGTAACTGCGGAACTGATCCCACGACGCGCAGGCGGGCGAAAGCAAAACCGTCCCCGCCCCGCCCGGCTGCCCGCGATTGGCCTGCGCCGTGCGGTGCGCTTCGAGCACGGCGACGTCGAGCGAGATGCTCCTGGTATGGGGAATGCTCGTCTTTTCGCACCACTTGGCGAACTCGTCCATCGCCTCGCCGATCAGGAAAATATGCTTTATTTTCTCATGGTAGGGTTCGAGCGCGGAAAGACCGCCCGCCTTCGCTTGCCCGCCCGCGATCAGATAGATATTGGTATAGCAGGATACCGCGCGCTCCGCGGAATCACCGTTCGTCGCCTTGCTGTCGTTGATATAGGCAACGCCGTTGATGACGCGAATCAGTTGCTGGCGGTGCGGCAGACCGACATAGGTGCGCGCATGGTCGATGATTTCCTGCGGCGCCACGCCGAACTGCCGGCACACGGCATAGGCAGCGCACAGATTCTGCTGGTTGTGCGTGCCGGGAAGCGATGGAATATCGCCGATTCCCGCAATCTCCTTCACCCCGTCCCCCGTGGCGTCAAACAAGGTATTGGTGATCGCATAGATGCCGCCGGGCGCTTCCTTCTTCACGGAAACCGCTACGGCTTTTCTGGTTCCGGCCTTTTGTATCTTGTCGAACAAGGCGGCGGACGGCGCGTCGTCGACGCCGCAGATCGCCACGCCCCCGCCCTCGAAAATCCTTTCCTTCGCGGCGACATAACCCTCGAAGCTTCCGTGCCTGTCCAGGTGATCCGGCGTGACATTCATCAAAACCGAAATATCCGGGCGGAAAGTCGGGCAAAGATCGATCTGGTACGACGACATTTCGAGCACGACCGCGCCGCCTTTCTTGGGCAATTTCTGTTCCAGTACGGGCTTGCCGATATTCCCGCCCGTCATGACGTCGATCCCCGCCTCTTTAAGGATGTGGGATATCAGCGCCGTCGTCGTGGATTTGCCGTTCGTTCCGGTAATGCCGACCGTCTCGCGCCCGTGGCCGGTACGGTGCAGAACTTCCAGATCGCCGATAATCTCTATCCCGGCCTCGCTTGCTCTTTGCGCCGCCGGATGCGGATGCGGGAAATGCAGCGGTACGCCGGGGGAAAGGATCAGCGCCGCGCATTGCGCCAGGCCGCTGACCGTAAAATCGTGCAGGAAAATGCCCGCCTTCCCGGCCTCCACGCGCTTTTCCTCGCTGTCGTCCCACGCGATCACCTCCGCGCCGGACGCCTTGAGCGCTTTGGCCGTCGAAAGACCGGACATGCCAAGGCCGAAAACCGCGACGGGTTTTCCGTTCAAACTCTGTACGAATGCGTCTGCTTTAATCATCTGAGTTTTAAGGTTGCCAGTCCTACCAATGCCAGGATAACCGCAATGATCCAGAACCGGATAACGATTTTCGGCTCCGACCATCCTTTCTTTTCGAAATGGTGGTGCAGCGGCGCCATGGCGAAGACGCGCTTGCCGGTCAGCTTGAACGAAGCGACCTGAATGATGACGGACATGGTTTCAAGAACGAACAGCCCGCCGATCACGAACAAAACGATCTCATGCTTGACGACCATCGCAACCGCGCCAAGCCCTGCCCCCATGGCAAGCGACCCCGTATCGCCCATAAACACCATCGCCGGCGGCGCGTTGAACCACAGGAACCCCATCCCCGCGCCGATCAGCGCGCCACAGATAATGGCAAGCTCGCCCGTGCCCTGAATGAACGTAATACCCAGATACGGCGCATAGACCGCGTTCCCGACCAGATAGACGATCAGCCCGAAACACGTTGCCGCGATCATCACCGGCACGATGGCAAGCCCGTCGAGCCCGTCCGTCAAATTCACCGAGTTCGCCGATCCGACGATCACCAGCATCGCGAACGGGATAAAGAAGAACCCGAGCGGGACAAGGAAATCTTTCATAAAAGGAATCGCGAGGCCCGTGTCGATATGGTTGGGTGTTACATGCAGGTAAGCGGCGATCGCGCAGGACGCGATGCCGAATTCAAACAATAATCTGATCTTGCCCGGAATGCCGTGATGGCTGCGCTTGGTAAGCTTGGCGTAATCATCCGCCGCGCCGATCAGGCCGAAGCCGATGATAACGCCCGCGACGATCCACACATAAGGATTGGCAAAATCCGCCCAGAGCAGAACCGAAATCCCGGCGGACAGCAAAATCATCAACCCGCCCATCGTCGGCGTGCCCGCTTTTTTCAAATGGGTTTCCGGACCGTCGTCGCGGATCGGTTGCCCCTCTTTTTGCTTCTTCTTGAGCCAGCGGATCATGCCGGGGCCGATGAGGAAGCAGATGATAAGCGCCGTTATGATGGCGCCGCCCGTGCGGAAGGTCAGGTAACGAAAGAGGTTTAGGCCGATAAATTGGTCCGCGTAGGGCGCGAGCAGAGCGTAGAGCATTTAACCGATTTGTCCCTTCTTCTTTACTTTTTCCGGCAGGGCGCGCAGCGCTTCCACAACCGTTCCCATTTTGCTACCCAGCGATCCCTTGACCATCACCACGTCGCCGGGGACAAGGACGTCGGGAACGATCCTTGCAAGCTCGACACTGCTGTCCTTATGTTCGCCGCGCTGGTTTGCGGGCAGGGCGTCGTGCAGGTTCTTCATCAGCTTCCCGCACGTATAAACC
The DNA here is from genome assembly GCA_035759665.1 of Micavibrio sp. Taxonomy (GTDB): domain Bacteria; phylum Pseudomonadota; class Alphaproteobacteria; order Micavibrionales; family Micavibrionaceae; genus Micavibrio_A. The sequence goes on along the minus strand of DASTUM010000073.1, from coordinate 4,217 downwards.
AAGTCTACATTAGCGGCTTTCAGAGGCAAGGCAAGCTCCGCATGGTGGCGTACGCCGTCCGCGCCGAGCTCCAGCATATCCCCCAATACCGCGATCCGCCGCCCGCCCCGCCCCGGATCGACCAGCGCCAGCACCCTGAAAGCGGCGCGCATGGCCGCCGGATTGGCGTTGTAGCTTTCGTCGATCAGCACGACAGGGTTGTTTTTCTCCCCGATATCAAGCTCTTCACGCTTGCCGCGACCGATGATCGGCTCCTGCCGAGAAATCGCCTTTGCCGCCTTAACCATATCCCCGCCCGCCAGCTTGACGGCCAGCAGCACGGCCAAAGAGTTAACGGCGATATGCCGCCCCGCGATCTGGAGCGGATAGTCGATAGCCTCGCCCGCGATCACGGCGCTGACGCGCGATCCGTTCGCCGCTTCAATGGTCTTGACGATGCGCGCATCTGCGTTTTTGTCTTCGCCGAAACTGTAAACCTCGACGCCTTTTTTCATCGCGGCGTCCTGCAGGAACGGGAACCATTCATTGTCCTTGTTCAGGATGATCTTCGATCCGGGCTTCATGCCGTCTAGAATTTCCGCCTTCGCCGCGGCGATTCCTTCCATGCCGCTTTCGAAATTCCCGACATGAACCGGCGCGATGGTCGTGATGATCGCGATATCCGGCTGCACCATCTGCGAGAGCGGCGTGATTTCACCGGCATGGTTCATGCCCATTTCAAAAATCCCGTAATCGCAACCCGCATGCATGGCGGACAGCGCAAACGGAACGCCCCAATGATTGTTGTAGCTCTTCACGCTCGCATGCGTCTGGCCGAGCGCGCCGAACGCGGTCGCCAAAAACTCCTTCGTGCCCGTCTTTCCGACGCTGCCCGTGATACCGACAATCGCCGCCGCCGTGCGCGCGCGCGACGCGCGGCCCAAATCCTGCAACGCCCTGAACGTGTCTTCGACGATCAAAAGCTGCGCGTCATCGACCCCGTCGATCTTTTCCGACACGACGGCCGCGACGGCGCCCTTCCTGATAGCGTCGGCGGCGTAAGCATGGCCGTCGCTGTTATCGCCCTTGATGGCGATGAACAGGTCGCCCGCCTGTACGGTGCGGGAATCGATGGAAACGCCCGTGACTCTCCAGTCGGAAGAAACCTTTCCGTCCGTCGCCTGCGCCGCCTCTTTTGCCGTCCATAACGTGTTCGATCCCATTCTATTCCCTACCCGAGTTTTTCGATTGATTCCTGCGTGACCTTCACATCGTCGAACGGCTCCACCTTGTCGCCGATGATCTGTCCCTGTTCGTGACCTTTACCGGCGATGACGAGGACATCGCCCTTTTTCAACTGTGCGACCGCCCATTCGATGGCCTCACGGCGGTCGCCGATTTCCGTTGCGTCCGGCGCGCCTTCCATGACGGCGGCGCGAATATTTGCCGGATTCTCGCTGCGCGGATTGTCGTCGGTGACGATGACGAGGTCGGAAAGCCCGCTGGCGATGCGCCCCATGATCGGACGCTTGCCCGCGTCGCGGTCGCCGCCGCAGCCGATCAGGCAGACCAGCCGCCCTTCCGTATGCGGGCGCAGCGTGTTGAGCACGGCCTCCACGGCGGCAGGCTTGTGCGCGTAATCCACATACACCGCTGCACCCTCCGGGTGTCCGGGAACCAGTTGCAATCGTCCCGGCACGCCGCTCAGTTGCGCGAGCAGCGGCACGATGCTTTGCGCATCCCCGTCGCCCGAAAGCACGAGTCCAAGCGCGCAAAGCGCGTTCATCACCTGAAACTGCCCGGCCAGCGGGATGACGACGTCATAGTCCTGCCCGAACACCGAAAGCTTCACCGCCTGCCCCGACGGCACCAGCGTCCTTTCAAGGATGCGGATATCCTTTCCGTTCTCGCCGTACGTGACAACCTTGTGCCCGGCCCCGGCGCTGAGCGCCGCCAGCCTGTCGCCAAATTCATCGTCCGCGTTGATAACCGCGACGCCGTTCCTTTGCAGCACTTCGGTGAACAGCCGCGCCTTGGCAAGGAAGTAAGATTCCATATCCGTATGGTAATCGAGATGGTCGCGCGAGAGATTCGTATACCCCGCCGCGCTAATTCGCACGCCGTCGAGACGGTGCTGGTCAAGCCCGTGGCTCGACGCCTCCATCGCCAGATGGGTGATTTCCGCCGCCGCGAGATCGGCCAGCGCCGCGTGCAGAGACACCGTGTCCGGCGTCGTCAGCGAACCAGACGTCGCAAGGTTCGGCCCGCGCACGCCGAGCGTGCCAAGCGACGCCGACTGCGTGATGCCATAAAGATTCCAGAGCTGCCGGGTGAAGGTCACCGTAGATGTCTTCCCGCTCGTCCCCGTTACGGCGGCGATGACGTCCGGCTGCAACTGGTAGAATTCGGACGCGAGATGGGCGAGTTGTTTTCTCGGATTGTCGCTTTCGATCAGAGTCGCCTTCGCACCCGCCGGAAGCTTCGTGCCCGTTCTGGCGAGGATCACGCTCGCGCCATGCATCAGCGCGTCGTTGATATAATCGCCGCCATCGACTTTGCTGCCCGGCAGCGCCGCGAACAAATAGCCGGGGCGAACCTGGCGGCTGTCCGCCGTCAGGCCCTCGATCGGCACATCGTAGCCAGCGTTAATGAGCTGAGTAAGCTGCAAGCTTCTTCTCCTTCTCGATCTGCTCTTTGGTCTTCACATACGCATCGAGCGTGTGGCCGAGCTCGTCGCTCTCTTCCGGTTTCATTCCCTCGATGGCGACGATGGATTCGATGACTCTTCCCACGGCTGGCGCGGCGACCCATCCGGCGGTGGCGTAGCCGTAGGATTCTTTCGTGCCCTTTGGTTCATCCACCATGATGAAGACGGCATATTTCGGCGCTTCGGCGGGGAAAAATCCCATGAACGACGAACGGCGCTTGTCCTTGTCGTATTTTCCGCCCACGGCCTTGTCCGCCGTGCCCGTCTTGCCGCCGACATTGAAGCCCGGCACATCGGCCTTGCCACCCGTGCCACCGGTGACGACGAGGCGCATCAGCTGGCGCATGCGGTGCGCGGTTTTTTCCGAGACGACACGCAGGCTGTTTTTACCCGATCTATAACCGCTTTGGCCCTTGTCCAATACCAGCGTTGGTTTCACGAGAATGCCGCCGTTCATGATGGAAGATGCCGCCGTCACAAGCTGCAACGGCGATACGGCGATCCCGTGGCCGAAAGACGCCGTCATCATGTCGATCTCGTGCCATTTGGTTTTAATGATCGGGGCACCTACTTCCGGAATCTCTAAATCTGGCTTGCTGAACAGGCCAAGGTCTTTTAGAAAATTTTTGAAGGGATCGACGCCCACGGCCTGCGCCATTTTGATGGAACCGACGTTGGACGAATGCATAAAAACTTCGGGCAGCGTCAGGATGCGTTTTTGCGCGTGATAGTCGCTGATCTTGAATCTTCCGATATGGATCGGATCGCGCGCGTCATAGGTCGTTCCCATTTGAGCGCCGGCATTTTCGATGGCGGCGGCGGTCGTGAAAATCTTGAAGGTCGATCCCGGTTCGAAAACACCGAGCGTCAGATTGTTGAACATCGCCGCCTTGTTCTTTTCCGTGATGTTGTGCGGGTCGAAATCAGGCAGCGACACGGCGCCGAGGATTTCGCCCGTATTGACGTCCATCACGGCGCCCGCGGCGGCTACTCCGCTGAACTTTTTCATGGCATCGGAAACCTCGCGGCGCAGCGCGTGCTGGATGCGCACATCGATGGTCGTGAGAAGCGGCTCCTCGCCCTCCAGCAGCAGCTTGTCGAAGCTGGCTTCAAGCCCCGCGATTCCGTGATCGTCCACGTTCGTGTAGCCAACGATATGCGATGCCAGTGTGCCTTGCGGATAGATGCGGCGCTGCTCTTCCCTGAAAGACAGGCCCGGATAGCCGAGATAGAGGATTTTATACTGGTCGTCCGGCGTCATGTTGCGCTTAATCCAAACGAAACGCTTGTCGCTCTGCAGCTTTTGCAAAAGGTCGCCATACGTCATGTCCGGGAATATCTTGGCGAGGTCCGCCGCGACCGTCTTCGGATTGTCGATCAGATGCGGATCGGCATAGAGCGAGGCCGTCTTCAGCGAACGCGCGAGGATGACGCCGTTTCGGTCGAGAATGTCGGCGCGGCGCACCGTTTTCTCGCGCGCGGGTTCAGCTTCGAGATACGACACCGTCTCCTCGTTCTTCTTCAGCTCGCC
>DASTUM010000072.1:0-6989 GCA_035759665.1 Micavibrio sp. | reverse complement strand
TTCCCCATATAACCAAGCTCCTAGAGTTTTGCTCCCTTTTCAATACAAAATGTAAAGAAATGCTCTGAAATAATTGCTACGGTGCAATAATTCTTAACGGAAGACTATTTCCGTAAGAAGGAAAAGGCCTTTTTCCAGCGGGAAGGCTTAACCGATTTGATCCAGCTTTGCCGGTCGTCGTGGTTTTTAACGAGGAGGTCGCATATGGCCTCGTAATGGCCGCGATTGTCTTCAATCAGCGCCTCGGCGAAATCGCGCAGGCGCCTCATATTTTCCGGCGAGCCGTCATCCATCTGCGTGCTGGGCCAGTCCGGTTGGGGGTCCACGACCATGGATTTGTTGAGAAGGTAGAGATCGCCCTTCATTTCCGCCGCGAAGGCGTCGAGCAGGGCGGATTCCGTGGCGTGGAAGAAGATGTTTATCAGCGGAAGGTCGTTGACCGGATCGACGACGCCGAGCGAGCCGTAGCTGTTCCAGTCGTCTTTCTTGATCGATTTGTTGGTATAGCCCGTGCCGAGACCGATCATGATGACCTTCTGTCCCGGCAGGAGATGCTGGCGCAACGCGCCGATATAGGTGATCGCAGGATTGTCGAAGATCGACCCGTCGATCGCCGTGTAGTGGTGCGGGCGCACATGCCCCGGCCAACGCGCCGTGAAGTGATGGCAGGGGAAATAGGTCGGCGCGGCGGTGGAGGCCATCACGGCGTCATAAAGCGTTACATCCGGCGTCTTGCCGGTATCGACGAGGCCGCGGTTGATCTTCATGTGCTTAAGCCAGAGCGCATGGCCGCCCGTGTCCATGAAGTTGTTTTTCGTGTGGACGTGCGATTCCCTCGTTTCCCCTTCTTCCATCACCACGCGCAATTGTTCGCCGTCGATGTTGTAGGCGGGAATGATCAGGCTTTTGAGAGAATCGCCAAGCCTGGCTTCGCCATAGAGGGCGCGCAGCGCGCGGCCCAGGTTGGACGGGTTGTAATGGCCGTGGCGGAAGAGAGCGTTCAACTGCCCGATGCGCATTGTGCGGTTGTTGAAATCGTGGATCAGGCCGCGGAATTCGCGGAAACGGTCGGGCGGAAAAATCCGCTCTCCTTCGCGCTCATAGAATTTGACCAGATGGCGGGCGCGGTATTTGGGTCTGGAAGCACTGTCCGGATTCCGTAAAGTCAAGGCGGCGTTGAGAATTGCCCCGGTGGACGGGCCTGAAAAGACATCCACCATGTCAGCCATGCGCAAGCCCGTATCCGCCTCTATACGCGCCATGATATGAGCGGGGATCATCCCGCGCAGGCCGCCGCCATAGTTGAAGATCGTGATAATTGGAGGTGGTTTGTCGAACACGCCTAAGCCGAAGATATTGTTTTTACTTCCTAATCATACTCCCTTGCGGGGCTGCAAACCAAGCAATGCCTATGGTGCATCGCACAAATAAAAGAGCAAAAAAACCGGGCGCAAGGCCCGGCGAGTTGAACAGGGAGGTTTCACGTCTGGGAGACGTGGGGTACAGAGTACCCCGGCGCCGCCGAAGCAGCGTTGGCAAAATTTATAAAGCAATTCGGGGTGGTATGTCTACCGTAAGAAAAAAAGGCTTAGATATGCATTTCTTGCATAGCTGTTCAGTCAGGCCTTTGTCCCGGCAACCGTTTTCAGCAGGAAATCCTTGAAGATCCCGATTCGCTTGGAGTGCCGGCGTTCTTCCGGATAGACGAAGTAAACGTCAACGGGGGGGCGTGTCGCACTATCGAGGATTCTTACGACATCCTTGTTTTCCAAGACCATGAAATCGGGCAGCGCGGCGATTCCGGCGCCGGCCTTCACGGCTTCGAAAATGCCGTAGATGGAATTCATCATGATGGTGCCCGGCACAGCCCCCTCGCTGTCGACATCGGCGATGCGGAACAACCAGTTCGGATCGGCGAAGGGCGCGGGGACGTTTTCCGGATAGCCAATCAGGGTGTGTTTTCTCAAATCTTTCACGCTTTTCGGCGTGCCGTTTTTCTTCAGGTAGTCTTTCGACGCGCAGATGTAGAAATGAATGCTGGTCAATTGGCGTTGCACCAGATCCGGCTGCTCCGGTTTATAAAGACGAATAGCGGCGTCGGCTTCGCGCATGCTCAAGTTCAAAATGCGGTCGTCGAGCAGCATGGTCAGGAGGATGTCCGGATGCTGTTCTCGCAGTTGCGCAAGCTTCGGGGCAAGCCATGTCGAGCCAATAAATTCGGCAACCGTAATGCGCAAAGGGCCTTCGGGAAGCTGGCGTGAATCCGCAAGCTGGCCTTCTATCATCGCCAGCTTGCCGAAAATTTCCCCGGCGGTTTTGTGCAGAAGCTCGCCTTCTTCGGTGAGGATCAGGCCGCGTGCATGGCGGTGGAAAAGAGTGACGCCAATGCTTTCTTCGAGCGTGCTGATTTGACGTGACACCGCAGACTGCGAAAGATTAAGCGTTTCACCCGCATGTGTGAAGCTTCCAGCCTCCGCGACGGCATAGAATATGCGCAGTTTGTCCCAATCCATTTATTCAGCTGCCTCCGCCCGTTTATCCTGCTCTGATTCAAGCGCCGTCAGATAACGGTCGGCTTCGAGCGCGGCCATGCATCCCATGCCGGCAGCCGTTACGGCTTGTCGGTAAATCTTGTCTTTCACATCGCCCGCGGCATAAACGCCCGCGATATTCGTTTCCGTGGAATCCGGCGCGGTGACGATGTAGCCTTCGTTGTCGAGCGTGATCTTGCCCTTGAACAATTCCGTGGCAGGCACATGGCCGATGGCGACGAACAGGCCATCAACGGCGAGTTCCTGAGTCTTGCCGCTCTGCGTGTCCTTGAGCACAAGACCGTTGACGCCGGGCATGTCGCCTTCGCCGGGTTTGATGCCTTTGACTTCGGCGACTTCCGCATTCCAGATGACATCGACATTCGGCTTGGCGAACAAACGGTCCTGCGCGATTTTTTCGGCGCGGAGTTTGTCGCGGCGGTGAATGAGGGTTACGTGAGAGCAGATGTTGGAAAGGAAAAGCGCTTCCTCGACCGCAGAGTTGCCACCGCCGACGACGGCGACGCGTTTGTTCTTGAAGAAGAAGCCGTCACACGTGGCGCAGGCGGACACGCCCATATTGCGGAATTGTTTTTCGCTCTCAAGACCGAGCCAGCGCGCCTTCGCGCCGGTACAAATGATGATCGTATCGGCAGTATATTGCTTCCCGCTGTCCGTTTTTGCGACGAAGGGGCGCGCGTCGAAATTCACATCGGTGACGAGGTCGTAGACCATTTCCGTGCCCACATGCTCGGCCTGCGCTTTCATTTCGTCCATCAGCCATGGACCCTGAATCGCCTTGGCGAAGCCGGGATAGTTTTCGACATCCGTCGTGATGGTGAGCTGTCCGCCGGGTTCGAGTCCCAGAATCTGAACGGGTTTCAGGTTCGCACGGGCGGCGTAAATAGCGGCTGTGTATCCGGCAGGGCCGGAGCCGATAATCAAAACCTTCGTATGCTGGGATTCGGCCATTTACACTCGCTTTTCAATTTCGCATCCCTGCACAGGCGGGGATTTATTTCGGGTTCCCGTATTCGTGCCCGCAAAACAGGTGCGGGTTCAGGCAGGGCAAAAGTACGGGCATTCTCGTGTCAATTAATATAGGCGGGTTCTAGCGCGGTAAAGAGGTTTCTGGCAGGAATCCCCAGTCAGCGAAGCGCCATTAAGCGGCGAATTTCTGCGGCTATGCGGGCCGAATCATTCAGGGGGGAATAGGCCCATCGTTCCAGCGTCCCCTCGAACTTTCGTATGGCCCCCTGATTAAGCAAATTCTCATGGAATTTGTCGAAGCGGCGGGTTCCGCCGTCCATGGGGATCATATAGACGGGCTTGCCTGTGGATGCGGCATCCGAGAGCATCGAAACGCTGTCCGCCGTCACCAGGATATAATCCGCCCAGGCCAGCATTCCCATATACGGGTTCTCGCCCGTGCCGTCCCAGTGCCAGTAGGGGCGCTCGCCAAGTCCCAGAAGGAAAGCGTCGCGCTGTTCCTCGGTCGTGCGGCGGGAGGCGGTGATAATGAGGCTGCCGTCAAGTTGCGCAAGCTGGACGCCGAGGCGTTTCATGCCAAAAGCGCTCATGCTGTGCGCTTTGGAATTGCCGCCGAGCAGAACGGCGATGTGCGGCGAGGGCATCATGGCGAAAAGGGGCGCGAAATCGTTGCGTGCTTTGGCAAGCCGTACCGGCGTGATGCGGTTGGGCGCAGCCGCCGTTACGATCACGTTTTCGCCGCGCGTGGGGTCGTGTTCCGGGACCGCAACAAGGTCGAACTCCTTCGGATCGATGCGCGGGTCCTGAATTTGTACTGTGAAGGTTTTGCCTTTGCTGGCCCGTTTGATATAGCGCGCGGCACCAATGCTTTTTCGCCCCGACGCAATCAGCAAGTCCGGCCATGGCGGCGCCAGTTTCGGAATAAAGCTCGCGCCGAATTCCAGCCCCAGATAAGGGGACAGAATCTTCCACGGCTGGCGCAGGGAAATGCGGCGCACGTCCGCTTCGATTCCCAGGGCTTCGGCCACGCCCAGGCACTGGTTTTCCGTGCCGGCCATGCCTTCTGTGACAATCCAGCATTGCAGGGATTTGGGGTTGACACTCATGGGGAAATTAATATCTTGGCGGCCTCAAATAAACCACTTGTAATTCTCACCCTGCAACTTTATATCAACGTACCGCCAAAACACAGAACATATTTACGTGTTCGTGTAACTTTATTGTTAGAAAAAGCCCAATGCGTAGAATTAAACTCGACAAGATAGACCGGAAGATCCTTAAAGACCTGCAGGCAGACGGCCGCATCACGAACGTGGAACTGGCCAAGCGGGCGGGCATATCAGCACCCCCTTGTTTGCGCCGCGTCCGCAGCCTGGAAGAGTCCGGCTTTATCAAAGGTTATCATGCGAGCATCGAGCCTGCTTCGATGGGCTACGGCATCACGGTTTTTGCGTCGGTGCGCCTGACATCGCAAGCCGAGACAGACCTAAAGCAATTCGAAGATACTTGCCGCAACTGGCCGCTGGTGCGTGAATGCCACATGCTGTCAGGCGAGGTGGATTTCCTTTTACGAATCGTCGCAAAAGACTGGGACAGTTATCAGCGCTTTCTTACTGAAAATCTCACAGCCGCCGCAAACGTCACGTCCGTCAAAACCATGCCGCTGGTCCGCACCGCCAAGGAAGAACCCGGCGTGCCGATCGAAGTGGAATAATCAGGGTTTTAAAACGCTGGCGATATTGGCCAGCATTTGCTGATGCGTGGTTTGCGTCAGTGCGGCGTTGGCAAAGCGAGCATCGGTAGTAATATCCACGCCGTTCAGCCAGTGCGGTTTTTCAAAAGAAACTTTCAAGGACGGAACCTCGATTTCGGCAATGACCAAGCCTTCATGGCGGCCTTTAAAACGGTCGACCTCCCATACATGCCCGTCCGAATCCTTGTAATGATAGCGATCCTTATCGAGTGTGTTTCCGGCGCCGCAAAGCTTTAGCATTTCAACGGCATCCTCGACGGGAATCCCGTATTCAAATTCCGGGGCGACGGCACCGATTTTACGGCCTTTTACCGTGATCCTGGCTTCGTTTCCAATGCGACGGATGCGCACGGTTTTGTCGGGATCCGTGGAAAGATATCCTTGCGTGATCGGTGTTGGGGCTAATCCGGGGAAATCCGGCAGGGCGGTAAGAAGGAAGCGATACTCTATTTCCTGCGCCATCTTTCCTACTCGAAAACCACTTCGACGATTTCGTAAGAAGCTGCGCCTTTGGGGCTGCGCACTTCAACGCTGTCGCCTTGCGATTTGCCGATGAGTGCGCGGGCGATAGGGGAGGTAATGGAAATTTTTCCGTGATCGGCGTTCGATTCGTATTCGCCGACGATATGCAGGCGTTTTTCTTCCTCCGTGTTTTCATCGATGATCAGCACTTTCGCGCCGAATTTTACGATCTTGTGACCTGCGAATTGCGTGGGGTCGATAATTTCGGCGGCGCTGATTACGGCTTCCAGCTCCTTGATACGGCCTTCGTTAAAGCTCTGGCGTTCGCGCGCGGCCGAATATTCGGCGTTTTCCGAAAGGTCGCCATGCGCGCGCGCCTCGGCGATCGCGGCGACGATTTCCGGGCGCGTTTCGCTGGTCCGCAGGCGGAGTTCTTTTTCCAGTGCTTCGACGCCTTCGCGCGTCATCGGAATTTTGTCCATAGGTCTTAACGTTCCATTCTCAAAAAACAGCAAATCCGCCGAAGACGGCGGAGACAGGTTGAGCCTAGAGTTTATGTATCTTTTGTCAAGCTCGATAGAAAAGCCCCTGCCGCGGAGCAGGGGCTTTTCGTTGAATTTCAAAGGTTAGTTGCTGGTGGCAACCTTTTTGTTGAAGTTATAGCTCGTCATGGACGGGCCGTTCGCCGTGCGGGGCGGGCCCCATTTGCTAAAAACGCGGAATTCGTCGATGGTCAGAAGATCATCGTTGTTTGTGTCGTTCATCTTGAACATTTCGTATTCGTTTTCAAACATCGAAGCCGCCATGAATTCGTTCAGGTTCAGCGCGCCATCGCCGCTGGCATCGGCTTTGCGGAATTCAGCGTCGCGGTCGCTATATGTGGTTTCCGTATTAACGTAGCCGACGATCTGTTTTACTTCACGGGCAAAGGAAGGGCCGGAAATCGTGATGGCAATCGCGGCAACGCCGAGACCAAGCATAAGTTTTTTCATGATATTCTCCTTCGTTAATGGACTAATATATTTCCGTATCCGCTAACGAAAGGATTTTCGAAAAGGTTCCGGTTGTTATTCTGCCGCTTCCCGGCCTTCTTCGGTGATGAAGTAGTCCTGTATAGGCTTTACGCCCATTTCGCGGCCTTTAAGCGCCCTCATTGCCTGCACGCCGGCGCGGGCCGCGGTCAGCAGCGTGAAGAACGGTATTTTATGCGCCAGCGCCAGGCGGCGGATCGACAAAGCGTCCGTCAAGGCCTG
>DASTUM010000071.1:0-21329 GCA_035759665.1 Micavibrio sp. | reverse complement strand
CTTTTTTTTCAAGCTCTTTTAAAATTTTGTCTTTTTCAAATGGATTAAAGGGAGGCCCAGGCTTGTTTTTCGGCGGTTTTTTTGCCTTGCTCCATTGCTGCATAAATTTTTCACGATAAATGGATGCTGCCGAAGAATCTTCCATCAAGAATACGAGTGGCTCATCAAGCCATAGAATGATCGCTAGTTTGTCAGAAAAAACATAAAAAGGGATTGAAGAGAAATCCTCTTTTTTTATCCAGCGGTATTCAGCATATGAAGATACAGGAAAGAAATAGTCATCTTCGCAAACCAAAATCTTGTATTTTGCATTCAATTTTTTCATACGGTCTAAATGAAGCTGTAATGTTTCGGCATCCATATGGCGCACGAAATCGCGTTCATTGACATTGCCGACAAGAATCTCATCGAGATTCTCCCGGACATTTTCGTAGATTACGTTATAAAAGCTTTTAAGTTCTTCATGTCCCCGAAATACGCGTATTGCCTGCTCCTTGCGTTGGACGCCGCGTTCTCCAATAAATTCGATTCCTGCAGTTTCAAATGCATCAATAATCTTCTCGATCGTATTTTTGCCCGGCATCTGTTTGCCGAGTTCGATGTTGGCGATCGTGGGGACGGCAAGGCCGGTGCGTTCAGCGAGGTCGGTCTGGCTCCAGTTTTTCAGGGCGCGGGCGGCGCGGATCTGGTCGGCGGTTATGAGCATGGGCAATCCGTGGCAAAGGTTTCTAATCCCCTGATATATAAATTATAATTTTTGCTTGACAAGCCCAGAGGTTTTTATAATAAATTGTATAATAAATTATAATAAAAATATTATAATGAGATGCTTATGAAGCGAAAGGCTGAGAAATCTTCAGTGCGAACGACCCTTCAGGACGACAAGTCATTCGGCCGGGCGCTTGAGAACATGTTGGGCTCGGATATCGGCGAAGGCGGATATATGCAGGGTTCGCTTGCGGGCGAAAGCTGGAAAGCCTTCTTGCAGGGCTTGCGCGGTGAAGCTGTCACCCGTTTGAAAGCCTATCGCTGCGAAGCCTTTATGCATTTGGAGTTTCGTGCTTCGTCCCTTCAGCCTTATTGCGAGGAGCGGATGCGCATAGAACGTGAATATGTCCGTGGATTGGTCAAACTCTACGGCAATGCGGAGAGAACCTACAAAAGCCTGTCCGGTTAGGACTGGCTGGGTGCTTAAATAGGGTGTGTCTCCCGCGCCGCCAGGCCGCTTCCCCTACAGGCGGCCTGGCGTTTTTTTGCGCCACTTGCCGCAAAGGGGCGTATCCCGCATAATCATACGATGAGCGACCCGCTATCAGCCCCGGCCCCGAAACAGTCGCGCCCACGCCCACGGCAGGGCGGGCCGCGTCCGCCGCAATCGCGGGAATCGAAATTTATCGGCTATCTGGTTCTGGGGTTCGGCATTGTCGCGGTTATTGCCGTATTGCTGCTGGCTTTCATGGGGAGCGGCGCGCCGGATACGAATGTGCAGCAGCCCGCGCCGGGGCAAACGGCAAAGATATTACCGCCCAAGCCGCAGGAATTGATTCAGGCGCCGGAGCCTGTGCCGGAGCCGGAATACAAATCGCCCTTCAAGCGCCAGCCGAATATGAATGCCGCCGGACTGGACGGAAACTGGCAGGGGCTGATCGGACAGTTCACGGCCGTGCTGCAAATGAACAAAGGAGTTTATCAGATTGTCCTCGCCGGCGACGATATCTATACGCCCCGTTATTATTCGTCGGGAACATATAAGGTTTTGGAAGATATGATTACATTTACCCCGCAAAACAACTGGCCGCCGCCGGTGACCCGAAGCGGAAAGGGAAATTACCAGGCAATCACGCGCGCTTCGTTTTCACTTATGTCGGCTTTCTATGAGGGCAAAATGCTCTGGGCCAACGTGCCGCCGACGGAAGAACGTGTGCGCCGTTATTTGGAGGTACCTGTTTTTATGAGTGAAGATGTGGACTATGTCGTTTGGCAAAGAATTGAATAATTAGCCTTACAATGCCGGAACTGCCCGAAGTCGAAACCGTGCGTCGCGGGCTGGAGCCCGCCATGGCCGGCAAAGTCATTACCCGCGTTGCCCTTTACCGCAGCGGGCTGCGCATGCCTTTTCCCGAACGGATGGCGGAGATTATTGAAGGCAGGCGGGTCGTCAGACTGTCCCGCCGCGCAAAATATCTGCTGATCCATGTGGGCGGGGACGGGACGGAGGATGTGATGATCGTTCATCTGGGCATGTCGGGGCAGATGACCGTCGTGAGGGATATCGCCGGATATAACCGCCGCAGGCACGACCATATGATCCTGAGCATGGAAGACGGCGCGGGCATCGTATTCAACGATGCGAGACGCTTTGGCATGGTCATGCTGACAGATTCCGCATCCCTGGCCGCACATGCCGCGTTCGGGGGTATGGGGCCGGAGCCTTTGCCGGATAGTTTTACAGGCAAAGTCCTGCGTGAAAAACTGCACGGGAAGACTAGTTCCATCAAGACCGCGCTGCTCGACCAAGGGGTCGTGGCGGGAGTCGGCAATATCTACGCCAGCGAAGCGTTGTTCGAAGCCCGGATTTCGCCGCTCCGCGCTGCGGGGCAATCAAACCCGCGGAAGCTGAAAGGCTGGCCCAGGCGATCCGCGCCGTACTGACCCGCGCCATTGCGGCGGGCGGAAGTTCTTTGCGGGATTTCCGGCGGGCGGACGGGGAACTCGGCTATTTCCAACACAGCTTTTCCGTCTATGGCCGCCAAGGAGAGCCTTGCCCGGCCTGCGCCGGCAGTGGTAAAAAGAAAGCCGTCATCAAAAAAATAGTGCAGGGGGGCCGGGCCACTTACCTTTGCCCCGCCTGTCAGAAATAGGATCTTTATGAAACCCTTATGGGGCGCTTTCCTTGTGGCCTTGTGTTTTCTGGCCGTTCCGGTTTCGGCCGGCACGGACCACTATTTCGAGGCCCTCTACGATGTGCCTGTCATGCCCGGGCTGGAGGAACTGCCCGATCAGGCCATGCTCTTCGACAAGCCAGACGGGCGCATCGCCTCAGTGGTCGCGGCCACCAAAACCGTTAAAGAGGCGGATATCCGCCGTTTCTACGGGGATACGCTGGCCCAGATGGGTTGGAGAAAATCAGCGGAAAATCAATATGTTCGCAGGGGCGACCGGCTTTCGATGGAGATCGCCGCCCGCCCGCCCCTGGTCGTGGTGCATTTCACGCTGGAGCCCGCCAATCCTTAAGATTTCCGGCGTTAATCTTTGTCTTGACATAGAGGGCCCCCACCGCGTAAAACAGCCCGACTTTCCGCATATTTCGAGGACGATCTGTGCGATCCCGAAAAGGGATGAAAAACAATAATTTGAGATAGAGATAGAAGAACAATGGCAAACCACGCTTCTGCAAAGAAAAGAATTCGCACCAACGCACGCCGCAACGAGATCAACACGGCGCGTACCAGCCGTCTGCGCACCTTCATTAAAAAGGTCGAAACGGCTATTTCCGGCGGCGACGCCAAAGCGGCGACCGAAGCTTACAAGATTGCCCAGCCGGAAATGCTTCGCGGCGTATCGAAAAAGATTATTTCCAAAAACACGGCGGCCCGCAAGCTGTCCCGCCTCTCCGCGCGCATCAAGGCGCTGGCGAAGTAGTCGCTGACAGTTTCATGAATTTCTATATGGCCCTTCGGGGCCATATTTTTTGCGCGTTCACAACACGTGTGCAATTGTGAATATATTGGTATTAAGAAACTATTTAATGCCGGCTAGTCTCCTCTACACCAACTGTCAACGATTAAATTATTTCTTTTTTAAACGTTCCCTATTTTTTCCGATTGCCAGTTGTAAAAAATCGTTTTACGGTCACGGAACAATCAAGAAAAAACCTGTGAACAAAAACAGGGACAAATGCTGAAGCGGAAGCGTTGTAGAAACAATAGCGGAAGTTTTCTCGGCTGTATCAGAGGACGTATACTACCCCCGATAGGGAAAAGAGTTGGAGTTAGGAAGGGTTTAAATCAGGACATCCTTTTGGGTAGGGGTCCACGGTTAAAATCAAAACCTTAAATTTCGCCGATTTGACATGAATATTTGCGAGGGATGATCTTCTCCGCAAAGGCCTTTTTGCGGCTTTTTTCATGGCAGGCGGCGTGTGAAAAAAAATTAATAACAAGTCTTTAAAGTGGAGAGCAAAAGAAGATGTCGGAATTTACGGGCCAATCAAACGTCACGCCATTCAAAACGGAGTCCTTCGCTCCTACCCCGGAGGTGCTGGCGGCATGGAATGCCGTTTACAAAGAACTGCGCGACGAATTTGGTGAAGCCGTATACCGCAGTTGGCTGAAGCCCCTGACGCTGCAGGCCTATTATCATGGCACGCTTGAAGTATCCGTTCCCACCCGTTTTATGCGCGACTGGATCCAGACGCACTATTCCAAACGCATCCTCGAAATGTCGACGGCAAAGTTCGACGATATCAGACGCCTCGAAGTCGTGGTTGTGCAAAGCGCCCAGGCCGCCGATGCCGTCGCAGGGGAAGACAAGAAAAAGGGCAACGACAATAAGGGCGTCGCCGCCGCGCCCATGGACGACCCGTTCGAGCTGATGTCCCCGCTGGATGCCCGCTACACGTTCGGCAGCTTCGTCGTCGGCAAGCCGAACGCGCTGGCCCATGCCGCCGCCCGCCGCGTGATCGAAAGCGCCACGGTGCCGTTTAACCCGCTTTTCATCTATGGCGGCGTCGGCCTCGGCAAAACCCACCTGATGCATGCCATCGCATGGGCCATGAAGGAAAATCACCCGGCCAAGCGCGTGATGTATCTGTCGGCGGAAAAATTCATGTATCAGTTCGTCCGTGCTATCCGCAGCAACGATACGATGGCCTTCAAGGAATTCTTCCGTTCGGTCGATGTCCTGATGATCGACGACATCCAGTTCATTTCGGGGAAAGAGTCCACGCAGGAAGAATTCTTCCATACGTTCAACGCCCTCGTCGATCAGAACAAGCAGATCATCATTTCCGCCGACAAAGCCCCGAGCGACCTGACCGGCATAGACGAGCGGCTTAGATCGCGCCTGGCCTGGGGTCTGGTCGCCGATATTCAACCCTCCACCTACGAACTTCGACTGGGAATCCTGCAGGCCAAGCGCAAGCAATTGAATGCCAACGTGCCGGACGCCGTTCTCGAATTTCTTGCTCTTAAAGTAACGAGCAATATCCGCGAGCTCGAAGGCGCACTGAACCGTATCGTCGCCCATGCCGATGTCGCCAAACAGGCGATCACGCTGGAATCCACGCAGGAAGTGCTGCAGGATCTGCTGCGCTCCCACGACCGCCGCATTACGATCGACGAGATTCAGCGCAAAGTCGCGGAGCACTACAATATCCGCCTTGCTGACATGCATTCGGCGCGCCGTTCGCGCAATGTCGCGCGCCCGCGTCAGGTTGCGATGTTCCTCGCCAAACAACTGACGGCCCGCTCACTGCCCGAAATCGGCCGCAAGTTCGGCGGACGCGATCACACGACCGTCATGCACGCCGTTCGCAAGGTCGAGGAACTGGTGGGGGAAGATGTTTCCTTCGCGCAGGATGTCGAAGTTATCAAACGCGCGCTGACGGGCTGATAAACCGTGCCGCCCCAATCGGCAAAAAGCCCCCAAAAGGGGGCTTTTTTTATGCGATTTTGCAGATGGGGCGGGAAGTATCCAAATCCCGCGCTTTGCCGGTTTGCTGCGGCTGCAGGATTTGCCCAAGGAAGGAATGGTCTTTCACAAGCCCCAGATCATCCATCATGCAGGCGAAGCCCAGATAAAATTTCCAGCTTTCATAGGCCTCCATATCCGCCAAAATGCGCGTAATATCCGCCGTATTGTCCGAAAATTGCAACACCCATTCGCGGATATGCGGCGGAGTCGCTTCGGCATGATAGCCTAGAAGGATGGCCTGCCCCGCTTCGCCCACCGGGACTTTGATGCCCATAGTGATAGGCTTGTCGGAAAGGCAGGATTGAAGGGTGACGAGTTTTTGCACATGCTGCAGGCTGTTTTCCGCCATGTCGAAACAAGGGCCGCCCCAATACAGGGCCGGAAATTCGATGCCGTATTTTTCATGCCGAAAGCGGGCTATGTGGGCGGAATCGCTTTTTCCCGTATATAGGGATGGAGCGATTGGCAAAGAGCCACGCGCCACGCCGTTGAAAAAGCCGAACCCGTCGCTGGTTTTAGCGCCGTCCTTCCCGAAAAAGCGGATTTGCGCCGCCCCGGCATAGCCGCCTTTGCAAATGCCCAAATAGGATTTCCGGCCCGCAAAATCGATGATCGCTTGACGCCCGTAGGCGGAAAGCCTTTCCTTGACCTTGGTGAATTCTCCCCCGCCAAAAACGATCAGGTCGCCGTCTTTTTGCCAGCGGGCGGACGGCGCGTTCAAATCCGTTTCGGTGAAACATTTCACAGGAATCCCGTGGGGATGCAACGTCATCGAAAACATGAATTTAAGGATCGCGGCGTCTTTCAGCGAAGCGCCGTGACCGTGATAGATATATACCGTCATGCAGCCTCTTGCGGGGGGAATAATATGGCGCGCCAGTCGGGCGGAGGGCCGCGGAAGGCGTCCGCCAGGAACCTGCCGCGCGCC
Source organism: Micavibrio sp. (assembly GCA_035759665.1). GTDB lineage: Bacteria > Pseudomonadota > Alphaproteobacteria > Micavibrionales > Micavibrionaceae > Micavibrio_A. The sequence continues at coordinate 14,707 of DASTUM010000071.1, read as the reverse complement.
GGGTCTTCGGGGTGGGCGGCCAGGTGCCCGGGGCGGACTTCGAAATGCACACCGCTCAGAATCGCCGTGCCGTGTCCGACTTTGCTGCGGATGATCGCGGGCGCGGCGAAGGGCAGGTCGTAATATGCGACCACATCGACTTTGCCGTTCAGTTGAAAATACGGTCCCCCGTGATAATAAGCCTGATGTCCGCAGCCTTTCAGGGAAATCACCGCTGCGCTGTTCAGGGTGAGGTCGTAAGCAGGGGCGAGCTGGGGGATCGAGCCTACGGCCGTTGCGGGGGCCAGGGCGAGTTCCCGTTCCTGCACGATCGCGTCCTCGCGTCCTTTGTGATATTCTATCGCCTCGCAGCCGTAATAGGCGCCGGCGCAGACGCCCAGATAGGTTCCGCCGTCCTCGACATAAGCGCGGATATTGCTGTTGCCCGCGCCGTCGAGCTTTTTGCAATAAGGAAGATCCGCCCCGCCCGGCATGATGAAAAGATCGGCCATGCCCAAAATGCGCCCGTCAATCACCGCTTCGGCGGTGGCGAACCAGACATCGTCGCCTTCGAAGAATTCTGCAAGGCATTTCAGCCCGAATTCCCCGACACCTTCGTCCCGATATATGACAATATTACGCGCCATGGCGCACAGACCATAAGCGAGGAAAAAGCGTCCTGCAAGCTCGGCGAAAAGGGGGCGCAAAACAGCGCGGAAAACCGCCGAAAATCGCTTGGCACCTCTATTGACCATGCTATAGTCGAATCAATTCAACAACACTGATATGTAATTCTGACGACAAAGCTGGAAGGCCATTTTTATGAAGATCACCATTGACCGCGCAGCGCTGATGAGAGCCCTGAACCACGTGCAGTCCGCCGTCGAGCGCCGTACCACTATCCCGATTTTGTCGAACGTGCTGATGAAGGCCGAGGATGGGGTGCTCAACCTCGCCACCACGGACATGGACCTTGAAATCAACGAAGCCGTCGCCGCCAATGTCGAAAAGGCCGGATCGACCACCGCGCCCGCCGCGACGCTGTTCGACATCGTGAAGAAGCTTCCGGAAGACGCCGCCGTCGTTCTCGAACTCGACCAGTCGGGCAACCAGATGACGGTCAAGGCCGGTCGCTCCAATTTCCGCCTCGCCTGTCTTCCTGTCGCCGACTTCCCGGAAATCGGCACGGGCAACATGCCGAGCAGCTTTTCCATTCCTGCGGGCGAATTGCGCAACCTGATCGACCGCACGAAATTCGCGATGTCCACGGAAGAAACGCGCTATTACCTGAACGGCATTTACCTGCACGCCGCCGACAATGACGGCGTCGAGGTTCTGCGCGCCGTGGCGACCGACGGTCACCGCCTCGCCCGTTTTGAAATGCCGCTGCCCGAAGGCGCGGCGGAGATGCCGGGCATCATCATCCCGCGCAAGACGGTAGGCGAGCTGCGCAAGCTGGTGGAAGAGGCCGGCGACGCTATCAAGGTTTCGCTATCCGAAAGCAAAATCCGCTTCCAGTTCGACCATATCGTCCTCACAAGCAAGCTGATCGACGGCACCTTCCCGGATTATCAGCGCGTCATTCCCAAAGGCAACGACAAGATCGTCGAAGTCAATCCGAAGGCGTTCTCCCGCGCGATCGACCGTGTTTCGACGATCTCCGACGGGAAATCCCGTGCGGTCAAAATCGCACTCAATGGCAAGATGATGACCCTTTCGGCCAATTCGCCTGAGGCGGGATCGGCCACGGAAGATCTTGAAATCAACGGCAACGACAACATGGAAATCGGCTTCAACGCCCGCTACCTGCTGGATATCACCAGCCAGATCGAGGGCGACGGATGCCGCCTGACGCTGGCCGATTCCGCAAGCCCGACGATCATTCAGGATGCCGGCGACGCTTCGGCGCTCTACGTCCTGATGCCGCTGCGGGTTTAAGCCTTGGGCTAACATAGAATATTGAAAGCGCAGACAAGTCTGCGCTTTTTTATTTAAGAGGCATGATGAAGGAATTAGGCAAGCGTATCTGCATCATCGGCCCTTCCAATAGCGGTAAATCCACGCTTGCACAGGAACTTGGGCGGCTTCTCGATCTGCCGGTGTTTCACTTGGATCGCCTCGCTCATAAACCGTATTCAAATTGGGAGCGGGTGCCTGACGATGAATTCGTCCGATTGCATGATGATATCGCCGTTCAGGATGACTGGATTATAGACGGAAATTACAGCGTTGCCATGCCGCAAAGATTTGCGCGTGCCGATACGGTCATATGGCTCGATCCACCTTTATTCGGCTGCATTATAAGGTATGCAATGCGTAGTCTCATGGGCGCGCGGACGCGCCCGGGGGGATTGGACGGAGCTAAAAAAGAATTTGGTCTGGGTCTTGTTAAATTTACTTTGTTTAATTATCCACGAAACAAGAAAAGATATAAGAATCTGCTGGTCCAATTCCCTCATCTGAAGATTTATCGTTTTAATCGTATGATAAAAGCAGATCGCGATTTAGTGTAAGCGCATGTCCTATGTCCAATCCCTTCAGCTCCACAATTTCCGCTGCTATGACGGCGCGAAAATGGACGGCGTTGTGTCCGGCCTGATCGTACTGACGGGACCGAACGGGGCAGGGAAGACCAATATTCTTGAAGCCGTGTCGCTTTTGACGCCGGGGCGCGGTCTGCGCTCCGCAGGTAATGATGAAATCCAGAAAAAGGATGCGCGCGCGCCGTGGGCGATCGCTTCCGTGGTGGAGACGGGCGGGGCGGAAGTGCGAATCGGCACGGGGCCAGAGGAGGGTGGCGGGAAGCGTGCCGTCCGCATCAACGGCGCGAATGCCAAAAATCAGATAGCGCTTTCGGATTACCTGTCATGCATCTGGCTGACACCGCAGATGGACAGGCTGTTTCTGGATTCGTCCGGAGGCCGCCGCCGTTTTTTCGACAAGCTGATCTTCGCCTTCGATCCCGGTCATGCGGGGCGGGTCACGCGCTATGAAAACGCCATGGCGCAGCGCTCAAAATTGCTGCGCGAGGGTAAGGGCGACGATCACTGGCTGAAGGCGCTGGAGGCGCAAATGGCGGAAACGGGGATCGCCATCGCCGCGGCAAGGTTAGATTTCGCGGCGCGGCTGCAAACCGCCTGCGATATGGCTCATGAGCGCGAGGAAACATTTTTTCCTAAGGCTTTGCTGCGCCTTTCCGGCACGATCGAGGAATTGCTTTCAAAATCCCCCGCCGTCGAGGTGGAGGAAATGTTTTCCTATCAGTTGAAACAATCCCGCCCGCGCGATGCCGATACGGGCGGCGCGGCGACGGGGCCGCACAAAGGCGACCTTCTCGTACGTTACGCGGCGAAAAATATGCCCGCCGATCAATGTTCGACGGGAGAGCAAAAGGCTCTGCTGATCGGCATCATCCTGGCCCATGCGCGCTTGATGCGAGCGGAGCGCGGGGCGCCGCCGGTTCTGCTTCTGGACGAGGTTGCAGCGCATCTCGACGAAAACCGCCGCGCTGCGCTTTTCGATTTATTGTCCGGACTAGGCGGGCAGGTATGGATGACGGGCACTGATGAAACGCTCTTTTCGGCGGCCCGGAAACGTGCCCAGTTCTGGGGCGTAAACGACGCTGAAATTACCAAGAAATAACAGGCAGTTATCCACGGGAAAAAGCATTGTTTTTACTGTCTTTGGCGGCCTCCGCGTGGTATAAAAATCATACGATTTTCAAAGGTATTTTTCTATGAGTGAAGCGGCCAAAAAAATGGAACCCGAAACTACGCAGCCTGCCGAATACGGCGCAGAATCCATCCGTGTTTTGAAAGGACTCGATGCCGTTCGCAAGCGCCCCGGCATGTATATCGGTGACACGGATGACGGGTCGGGCCTCCACCACATGGTCTACGAAGTGGTCGATAACGCCATCGACGAGAGCCTTGCCGGTCATTGCGACCGCATCGACGTCGTTATCAACGCTGAAGGCTCCGTGACGGTGCGCGACAACGGCCGCGGCATTCCGGTGGATATTCACAAGGAAGAGGGCGTTTCGGCGGCGCAGGTCATTATGGTGCAATTGCACGCCGGCGGGAAGTTCGACCAGAACTCCTACAAGGTATCCGGCGGTCTGCACGGCGTTGGCGTGTCTGTCGTCAACGCTCTGTCCGAGCGGCTCGACCTTAAGATAAAGCGTCAGGGCAAATTGTGGGGTATGACCTTCCGCCACGGCGAGGCCGATGCGGACTTGAAACCTGTACGCGATCTGGAAGAGGGGGAGCGCAACGGAACGGAAGTCACGTTCCTGCCGTCCACACAGACCTTCACGACGGTCGAATTCGATTTCGAGACGCTGGAGGCGCGTTTGCGCGAACTGGCGTTCCTCAATTCCGGCGTGAATATCTACCTCACCGATCTGCGCGGCGAGGAGAAAAAGGAAGTCCATTTCCATTACGAAGGCGGCATCCAGAGCTTCGTCGAATATCTTGACCGCAACAAGAAATCGCTCCTCAAGGCCCCCGTTTCCGCGCTGTATGAGGAGAACGGGATCACGGTGGAATGCTCGCTCGAATGGACGGATGCGTATCATGAAACGATGCTGTGCTTTACCAACAACATTCCGCAGCGCGACGGCGGCACGCACCTGCAGGGCTTTCGCAATGCGCTGACCCGCGTTCTCAACAATTACGCCGAAGAAAAAGGCCTTTTGAAGAAGGAAAAGATCAAGCTGTCCGGCGAGGATATGCGCGAGGGCCTGACCTGCGTTCTGTCGGTCAAGGTGCCCGACCCGAAATTCTCGTCCCAGACGAAGGACAAGCTCGTTTCCTCGGAAGTACGGCCCGTTGTCGAGGCGGCGATCAATGAAAAGCTCGGCACGTGGTTTGAGGAAAACCCCGCCGAAGGCAAAATCATCGTCGGCAAGATCATCGAGGCCGGCCTTGCCCGCGAAGCCGCCCGAAAAGCGCGCGAACTGACCCGCCGCAAGGGCGTCATGGATATTTCCAACCTGCCCGGAAAGCTTGCCGATTGCCAGAGCCGCGACCCGGCGGATTCCGAAATCTTCATTGTCGAGGGGGATTCGGCGGGCGGTTCGGCCAAGCAGGCGCGCGACCGCAAGAATCAGGCGATCCTGCCGTTGCGCGGTAAGATTTTGAATACGGAGCGCGCGCGGTTCGACAAAATGCTGGGTTCCGAACAGGTGGGGACGTTGATCACCGCGCTCGGCACGGGGATCGGCACGGATGAATTCAACATCGACAAAATACGCTATCACAAGATCGTCATCATGACCGATGCCGACGTCGACGGCGCTCACATCAGGACGCTGCTACTGACTTTCTTCTTCCGTTATATGCCAAGCGTGATCGAGAAAGGTTATCTCTATATCGCCCAGCCGCCGCTTTATAAGGTGAAGCGCGGCAATGCGGGGGAAACGTATCTCAAAGACGATGCGGCCATGGAGGACTATCTCATCAACGCGGCGCTTGGCGATATCAAGCTCGTCGAGTTTTCAGGCGCGGAACGCGCGGGGCGTGACATTCTCGATATCATCAACCGCGCCCGCTCCATCCGCTCATCCATCGCCTCGCTGGCGCAAAAGACCGGCAGCCGCGATGTTGTCGAACAGGCGGCGATAGCCGGCGCTTTCGATGAGAAAATGTTCGACGATGCGGCCTATGCGGGGGAGGCTTCTTCCAAACTGGCGGCGCGGCTCAATGCGCTGGCGGCCAAGAACGAAAACACATGGAAAGCGGAGTTTACGCCTGTTGGCGGCCTCGTCCTGACTCGCACCGTGCGCGGCGTGCAGGAGAAAATCCGCGTTTCCATCGAACATATGCGTTCCGCCGACGCCCGCAAAATCCATACGCTGGCCGCATGGATGGCCGAAAACTTCGAAGGGCCTGCGCGTCTGATGGCCGGTGAAAAGGAAGTCGCGAAGGTAAACGGCCCCTACGGTCTTTTCGATTCCGTCCTGGATGCCGGGCGCAAGGGCCTGATGATGCAGCGTTACAAAGGCCTTGGCGAGATGAATCCCGAGCAGCTTTGGGAAACGACGCTCGACCCGAACGTACGCGTCCTGTTGCAGGTGATGGTGAAGGATGCCGAAAAGGCGTCGGAGCTTTTCACCACGCTTATGGGCGATGTCGTCGAACCGCGGCGCGAATTTATCCAGGAGAACGCCCTGCGCGCGCAACTGGACGCTTGATATCCATGAATATTGTCATCCGTCCGTATAAGCCGGGGGACGCCAGGACTTTTGCGGAAATACATTATAACGCCGTTCATAAATTGGCCAAAAGCCATTATCCCGATCATATTATCGATGACTGGTCTGCTTCGATCGACGACAGCCGTATCAAACAAATTCAAGACTCCGCTGATGAAGAAATAAGGATCGTAGCGGAGGTGGATGGCCGTCCTGCCGGTATCGGCTGCGTTATCCCGGAAAAGTCCGAATTGAGGGCATGCTATGTTCATCCCGATTATGCCAGAAGAGGCGTCGGCTCCCAGATCGTCGCTGCGCTTGAAAAAATCGCCCTGGATTCTGGCGCGGAGGAACTGCTTTTGGATGCTTCGCTGAATGCAAAAAATTTTTATGAGAAAAACGGATATGCTTCACTTGGGAAAATAATGCATTCTTCAAGGCAGAGCGGAACGTTGATCGAATGTATGAGAATGAAGAAGACAATGAAGAGGGAAAGGGAGTTTAAATTATGACTTCTCTGGCACAAAAATTATCTGTTACCGTCGGCGACGCATTCGAGGCACAGGGGCTTGATCGTATTTTCGGGCGCGTCACCGTGTCCGACCGCGCTGATCTGGCACAATTTCAGTGCAACGGCGCCATGTCCGCCGCGAAAGCCGCAAAGAAAAATCCGCGCGAGGTCGCAGGGGCGATCATCAGCGAACTGCAAAAGAACGGGGCTTTCGCCAAAGTCGATATCGCAGGGCCAGGTTTCATCAACCTGAATGTTACGGATGATTTTTTGTCGGCGTATTTGAAGGATGCAGGTGCGAGCGATCGCGCCGGGGTTGAAGAAGACGGCAAAAACGCCAGGGTTGTTCTGGATTACGGCGGCCCGAATATAGCCAAGGCGATGCATGTGGGGCACTTGCGTTCCGCCATTATCGGGGAATCCGTGCGCCGCGCGATGAAATTCTGCGGCTACGATGCGATCAGCGATATTCATCTGGGCGACTGGGGTACGCATATGGGGATGCTGATCGGCGATTATATCGCGAGCGGCGAGCAGGATATCGTTGTGAAGGCCGATCTGGACGACCCCGCACAGGTTGATGCCGCCATGAACGATATGGCGGAACGTTATCCCCGCGCCGCGACCGCCGCGAAGGAAGACGATGCGTTGATGGAGCGCGCACGTTCCATTACTGTGCAGCTCCAGGACAAGACGGAGCCTTATTACAGCCTCTGGGAGAAAATCCGGAAAATTTCCGTTATCGGGATGCGCCGGAATTACAGCGCGCTGGATGTGCATTTCGACCTTTGGAAGGGCGAGGCCGATGTGCACGATTACATTGCCCCGATGGTCGATGATCTGCGCGCGCGCGGTTATGCTGTCGAAAGCGACGGCGCCTGCGTGTTCCCCGTGGCGCAGAACGACGACAAGAAAGAATACCCGCCGCTGATCCTCTATAAAAAAGATGGCGCGGCGATGTATGGAACGACCGATCTGGCGACGATCGTCGAGCGGGTGAAATTGTATGATCCTGCTAAAATTACTTATATTGTGGATCAGCGCCAGTCCCTGCATTTCGAACAATTGTTCCGCGCCGCGCGCAAGGGCGGCATCGTGCGGAACGATGTGGAGCTTACCTTCGCCGGTTTCGGCACGATGAACGGGCCGGATGGGAAGCCGTTCAAGACGCGCGCGGGTGGCGTCATGCGCCTCGACGATTTGATTTCCATGGCTAAGGAAAAGGCGCTTACCCGCATGGACGAGGCTAATCTTGCGAAAGACATGCCGGCGGAAGAAAAGGCCGATGTCGCGCGCAAGGTCGCGATTGCCGCCATCAAATTCGCCGATCTGCAAAACCAGCGTCACGCGGATTACGTGTTCGATATCGACCGGCTGACCAGTTTCGAAGGGAAGACGGGGCCTTATTTACTGTATCAGGCCGTGCGGATCAAATCTCTGCTTAGGAAGGCGGAGTTCGGCCTGGATGAAACCGCGCCGCTTCATCTGGATGCGGTGGACAGGCCTTTGGCGTTGCTGCTGACCGAACTTCCCGATGCCGTCGACGCGGTGATAAAGAATTATGCGCCGCATTATTTATGCGACTACGCCTATCGGCTGTCGCAGGCATTCAGTTCTTTTTACGGTAACTGCCATATATTGTCTGAAGAAAACAAGGCTCTGCGCGGCAGCCGTCTGGCGCTATGCGCCATGACCTATCGCCGCCTTGAACTCGCCCTGTCTCTGATCGGCGTTTCCATTCCGGAACGGATGTAGCGGCGGCGTTGTTACGAGAGCACTACTTATAAAGATTTTTGGTGAAGGTGATCGAGCGGCGTCCGGGCTTTTGCGGGCGCACGGTGCGGCCCACCATCGATTCCACGGCGTCGAGGAAATTGTCGTTGCCGCGCGGGCGGCCCGTTTGCAAATGGCGTTCGATCGTTTTCGTATCTTCTCCCTGTTGCGCGCCTTGTAAAAGCCCGGCCCAGTCGGGAACGAAATGCAGGAGCGGCTTTTCGGGGGGCAGGAGCTTGTCCTCGCGGCCCTTTATATGAGCGCGGGCGCTGCTCCAGAGATAACTTTCCGGCGAAGGCGCGATGTTTGCGAAAACCGGCATGGTTTCGATGTAACGCGCGGCGTTCAAAAGATGATGTTCATCCATCGGGTATGAGAAGAAGCGATCTTGGAAGAGGTGGCCGCGCCAGGAATTGCGTTCGTTGATGCGGCGCGTGTAACGGCGGTGTGCTTCGCCGAGCGCGCGGCCCAGTGCGTTTTCGCGGCTTGGCACGGCGATCAGCTGAATCTGGTTCGGCATCAGGCAATAGGCCCAGATCGACACGCCCTTATCCGCGCATTCTTCGGATAGAAACTGGATATAGGCTTCGTAATCGGATTTTTCGAAGAAAACGGGTTCACCGCGATTCCCGCGCTGGGTAATGTGGTGAGGTGTGTCGCGAAGGACGATGCGTGCTTGTCTGGCCATGAGCGAAGATTAGGGGAAGTGACGCTGCGCGTCAAGAATTCTATCCTGTCCCCGTTATTTTGGAAGCCATACGTAGAAGATATCGCCCGTAACCATGCCTGAATAATATAAATATTTGCAAAAAGTTGTTTTCCCGGCGTAAGCAGGATCGTCATCTCCGATTATTCCTCCAGAATCATCAATGGTTTCGTCGGCGGCTACGCCGACAAGTTTGTTGTATTCCCGGCATACCGGCAATTGAACATATGAGAGGCGGAATGAGCGTTCGGCGGCGTTGGTGCCTACATTAAGGACTGAAAATGGCGATGAAAAAAAAGCGATGTTATCATAGTAAGATTTAGCTGCGCACTCTGATCCGGGGCAGACGTGAGCATCGAGTGTCTCATAAGGTATCTGATATTCTTCGGGGTCGATATTCATATTTAAACCGCCGCCGGTGGATTCAAAAAGTTCACAGCTGCCGTCGGAGGGAGTCGTCGCAGGCTCGATTTGAGGTTGATTGGTCGTATAAAAATAGCTCGTATATTCTGGATGCATGAAGCTTATATTGTCTTCAGAGCAGCCCCTGCGGCGGAGTTTTTGCATGGCCTTATCGGCAGTGTTGAAATAATCCGCTATTTCCGATGCGGCCAGGCGCGCCTGATTGGCGCTCAGGTTTCCCTGTCCCGCTCTCATTCCGCGCGTGAAAGTGGCGGCAAGGGCGCCGAAAAGGAATATGGCGATCAGAATGAGGATGATCGCATTGCCGGATTGCTTCGATGCCATGACTTATTCCTCGCCACGCTTGAAAAGGGTGGCGGCGGCGATGGCGCCGGCGTCTTCCAGTATTTTTTCCGTCTTCTGGTCCAGCACCGTTTTTTCCTGTATGGCGTCTTCGCTTTCGATCAGGTCGTTCCAGGACACTTTCCTGTCCTCGCGGGGTTGGGACGCATGCTCCGTTTTCGCGGCGTCCGGGGAAACTGCGGGAGGTGGTGTTTCGCGGCTTTCTGCCGGTGCTTTCTTGAAGAAGCTTAGCGGGTTTGCCGTGGCTGCCGCAGGTTTCGGCGTTGAATCCTGCGGTGCGGCTGCGGGTGTTGCGACGGGTGCTGGTGGGGCGGCAAGATGGGTGGGGGGCTCCGGCTCCACGGCGTCACCGCCGCCTGCCATCGCCTTGGCGGCTTCATCCGGATATTGCGCGGCGTGCAGGCTGGCAAGGGCGACAATACCCTGATCGATGGGTTCCGCCTTGTGATCGAGGGCGAATTCATATCCTTTGCGCAGTTCGTCGATCTGCTCGGGCGTTTGCGCGCTGACATCGGCTTTTGCAGCCGTCCATGTTTTGCTGACGAGGTAGTCGCGCAGCTTGGTGATCTGGGTGCGGTGTTTGATGATGTGCTCGTCGGGTGGCGGCAGGGAGAGGAAGCGCGTGACGCGCATCGCCTTGGCATGGCCCGGGTTGGAATAGAAAATCTGCACGTCCATCACCGTGCCTTCATAGATCAGGATGGCTTCGCCTTCGCGCAACTTTTTCAAATCGCCGTAATCGGCGCGGTCGGCGGCGGTGATGGATGCCGCGTTGTTGTCGTAGAACGATCCAGTCGATACGCCGCCGTGAAGCTGGAAGCCCGTCGTCTGCATGACGAGCGCCTTCCCGGCCTGGCGTTCGAAATAGTCCTTTGTGTCCGTCGGGTCGGACAGCTTGCCGAAAATCTTGATGTTGCAGTTACCGGTGATGGAGCGAGATTCTTCTTTCACGCGCTTTTGCAGGGCCGGCAAATCCTGCGCCGAGAAGACCAGGGAGAAGCCGAGCGAGCGGGCCTGCGCTGCCATAACGGCCATGCCGTCGGAAACGTAGTATCCGACCTCGTCGAACACAGTCATGAAGGGCGTCGCCGAATGGGTTGGCTTGTTTTCGATGACGGTGGAGGATTCTCCTTCCACGGTCGCGCCGAGCGTCGATCCCATCATCCCTTTGATGGTCGCGGCGACGATTTTACCGAGGTTGGCGGTTTCGTCGGATGATTTTTCAAGCGCGGGGATAAGGACGATCAGGATGCGGCGGTTCAGGACGACGTCCACCATGTCGACGTCGGCAGCCTGCGTGTCGAAGATATAACCGTAATCGTCGCCCAGCGATTGCAGGGAGCGTGTAAACTGCATCGTCAGGTAGCCGTGCTGCTGGCGCACCGTGGTGGTGTCAATCATCGGCTGATCCGGCCCCATCGGCTTTTCCTTGCCGTTGTCGTCGAACGCGGCATCGACGAAGCCCGGCAGCGTGTTCAGGTAGCCTTTGATGCTTTCGCGCATTTGATCGGGCAGGGCGTCGTCGCGTGAAAGCTTGATGACATTGGGCAGATCGAGGTAAGAACGGATCGAGGAAACCGAGAGCGGAATATCCTGATTGTCGCGCTTCCATGTCAGCGCGGGCATCAGGGAGCTGATCAGGGAGACGGCACGCTCTTTCCACATCGCGTTGTCTCCTTCCGCCTGCGGCATCAGGGAAACGAGCATGTTGGTGAGGTACGAGGCTGAACCCGAGCTGAACGGGTTCATCGTGTTAGACGGCGCTTTGGCGTCCGAGTTTCCCGTCATGTAGTTAAGAACAAGCAGATCGTCGTCGCGTCCGAAACGGCGCACGAGAGAGGATAGCGACGACCAGAGATCGGTATCCGCCTTACCGTCGATATAGACGAACCCCGAACCCCATGTCAGGGCGTTCGTAACCATCGATTTCAGCCCTTCCGTTTTACCGGAGCCCGTCGTGCCGAGATATAGGATGTGCGTTCTGGCGTCGGAATTGGAGAACCAGACTTCCTCATTCGTGTTTTGATCGCCGCGTGTGTTGCCCAGATAAAGAATGCCTTCCGGTTTTCCTGACCGTCCCGCGCCCACGTTGTTCGGATCGGAAAATTTTGAATCCATCGGCATCTTGAAGGGAAGGGTGCGCTTGCGTTTTCTAAGCCACCAGAAATACAGAGCGCCGGCCAGAAAGATCAGATCTGCTCCTTGCCGGCTCGGCGGCATAAAGTGGAACGGCAGGATCAGCATAAGAAAAACGATGAACGAGTGCGACGGGCGTTTCAGCCAGGCGGAAAGCCGCACATACATCGGACGAACGTCCCGTAAGTGCTGGTAGTACCCGTATCGTTGCTCATTCAGTGCCATGACGGATTAAAAGCCTCTCAAGACGTCGTTGGCGGATTGGGGGACACCGGACTCGCCGCTGGGCGCGCCTGTAATGCTGGTGGCGGGCTGGCCGTCCGTTTGTTTGCTAACGGCGTATTCCTGCGCGAGGTTGCTCATTTTCGAAAAAAGGAAGATCACGACGACGACGCAGCCGAGGGCGATCAGCCATTTTAGCGGGGAGGAGTTCGTGTCGGACAGCGCGGGGCCGCTGGGCACGTCTTGCGCCGTGGAAACGCCCGGCACGGTGACAAGCGAGGGGGCGATCGTCATCTTGCCGCTGGCATTCTGCAAGGCGCTCGAAACGCGCATCAGGGCTTTCACGGCACGTTCACGGGAATCGAACGGTGCGACGTCATGCACTTCGCCCTTGGGCGTTTTCAGCGAAAGCATGAACGTGGCTTCGTTCGACGGGCGGACTTCAAGGGCCGACGCCTTGACACTGCCCAGTTCCATACGCCAGACGATTGGGTTCAAGGCATCGGGCAGCGATATGATCAGCGTTCCGTCCACGACCTTAGCTGAAGATTCAAATCTATCGTCGTTTTTGTTCCAAAGGGCCATCTTTTTCTCTTAAGCTGTTTTCAGTTTCTTTACGCCGCGCTTTTTAGAGCCGCTGTAATCGAGCTGCGGCAATGCGCGGGCGCGGGGGGATTCAATATACTCGCTCAGTGATTTTACGCTGTCGGAAACTTTCGGGCGCGGAATGGGGCGCTGTGCCAGTTTTTCGGCCTTGAAATGCGCGGTCGCGCCTATGGCTTCCATATGCAACGATTGCCGTCCGAGATTGTTCAGCGGATACCATAGCGTACGGTCGTGGGCGCGCAGCCACACAAACTGCGCAGGGGCCAAAACGCCGCCTTCTTCACGCGCGGTGGTCAACGCGCGCATCATAGCTGTCGTCTCCCATGCGTGCTCGTTGCATTTCTTCAAGGTGCTTGAGGACAAGGTTCCATTCGATAAAACCGACCGCGCTTCACGCAAAAGCTGCCGGTCGATCCTCAATCCTTTTTTGTCCGACCAGCATTGGGCCAGCTTGCCGAGCATGACATCGGCGTCCGCGCGTTTTCTCGCGGCCTTCAAGCAACAGGCGGCGAGGAGTACCTGTTTGTACGGCGCCAGATGTTTGGTGCCGCGCCAGCGCGAGCCGAGCTGTTTTGCGAACGCTTTCGTCGTCGCTTCCTGATCGAGCTTCTGATCGACCACGGGGATTTCATTGTAAACGATCCATTCTTCCGGGCTCAGCGCTTCGGCGAAGATGGGAAGCTCGGCCGGCACCGGCGCCCCCGGCGGGCGCGGCGGCAGTTTCGCCGGGTTGAAATCTATGAAGGGCGAAACGATGGGGAAAATATTCGATTGCTTCTTGATCAGCGTATTGAGGTCGTACTTGCGGCGGTGTTCGGATCCCGGCCCGAGGAACAGGGACCATATGCCAAAGGACAGCAGGATAACGATGACCACGATGATGTAAGGATGCATTGCAACTGTGGACAGGGCAGACAGAAATTCGGCGTCGATGCGGTCCGGCTGAATTTCTTTTGCCGCCTTCATCATCTGTTCATAATTGACCGGCTGGCCTTCCCAGTCGACGGTATAATCTGAGCCGACGAACCAGGACATAAGCCACATTTCGCCATAGCGAAGCCAGCGGATGATGCTGCGTATCTCTTCCTTGAAATTCCACCAGACCAGGTATCCCACGGCCGCGAAAACGCAGGCCAGAATTGCCCAGCCCACGGCAGCTTCGCTTGTACCCGATTTTTTATCAGACATGGCCCTTCGGACGGTCGAGGAGTTGATTTGTTATCCGCTTCTAATTTAACAGAAATTGGTTGTTTTTCGCAAAAAATAAAGAGCCGCTCCGGCCCTTTCGAAAAAAGCCCTATCGAAGTCCGGTCTTTTTTGTTAGAAATCGCATCGAAAGACGCCGCTCTATAATCAGAAACGGCGGTTTTTCACCAAATTTCTTAACCATTCTGTAAAATGGTTAAGTGCGCCGGCGTAGCACAGCGGTAGTGCAGCGGTTTTGTAAACCGAAGGTCGGGAGTTCAATCCTCTCCGCCGGCACCATTTTTCCCACGAAACCAGTATTGAATCAGCTCAATTACTTAGCTTGAACATAGCTTGTATTTTTATAGATTTACGCGTGGGTAGCCACGCGAAAGATTAAACCCTTTGAACTGCGGTATTTTCCTATAGTGCTGATTTGATTTGGAAAAACATGCGTTGACGTGGAGACGCTGGACGTCAACGCATGGGCGTTTTATTTATGGTCAAAAAATTCTCTGCTCAACGCATAGCGATGACTGTTGACGTGGAGAATGGCGCAACATTTTTAAAAGGCCAATGAAAATTAGGAAACCGATGCTGGCGGCATAATGAATGAACGATGCAATGGCTT
>DASTUM010000070.1:0-7842 GCA_035759665.1 Micavibrio sp. | reverse complement strand
TCGTTCCGGAATGGTACTTCCTGCCGTTCTACGCGATCCTGCGCGCCATTACGTTCGATTTCAGCATTTATCTGGCCGTTGCGGGCGGCATAGGCGCTCTGCTGGCCTATCAATATGCGTGGAAGAAAACGCCGGATGCCGCCATTTCCAAAAATATCGCCCCGTTGCTGATCGCCGCCGTCGTGTTCGGCATTCCGGCGGCGCTGCTTGCCTTCTTCAAGGATGTCGAAGCCCTGAAGCCTGTCATCGATCATATCCCGCTGGGTACGTTCGCGCTGATGCCCGCCAAGCTCGGCGGCGTTCTGGCGATGTTCGGCGCTATCGCGGTTCTGTTTCTGCTGCCCTTCATCGACAATCATGCGGTTCGCAGCGCGAGATTCCGCCCGTGGTATCGTACGGCCGTCATCGTGCTGCTGATCGTGTTCGTCATTCTGGGCCTTTGCGGATCGAAGCCCGCCGAGGGCCTTTGGGTTCCGCTGGCGCAAGTCATGACGCTGGCCTATTTCGGCTTTTTCCTTGTGGCCGTTCCGTATTTCAACAATCATGAGCCGGTTCTGGCGTTGCCGGAATCCATCCATCAGGCGATTTTGTCGGGCGTAAAACCGGTGCTCGCCCTGATGATCGCCGTCGGTCTGGTCGCCTTCGCTCCGGCAGCCGCGCAGGCCCAGACGGACGCGCCCGCCGCCGCCGAAAAACCCGCCACCGAAGCCGCCGAAAAAGAGATGGCCGATCCGGCGGAACAGAAAGTTCCGAATTCGCCTGAAGATAACAAAGGCGTTCCCGCGGTTGCCGGCGCGGAGAAAGCGGAAGAGGAAATCGCTCCGGCAACGGATGCCGCCGAAGTGGAGGAAGATCAGGCCGTCGATGCGTCTGAAGCGGAGGGCAAAGCATCGGAATCCGAACATCATGCAGTCGCCGCCGATGCGTCGGGCGCACATCATGCGCCGGAGCTGCCTAAGGTCGACTGGCATTTTCAGGGCATCACGGGCACTTATGACCGCGCCTCCCTGCAACGCGGCTTTCAGGTTTACAAGCAGGTCTGCGCGGCCTGCCATGGTATGAAGCGCGTCGCCTACCGCAACCTCTCGGCGCTCGGTTACAGCGAAGACCAGATCAAATCGGTCGCCGCCGAATACATGGTAACCGACGGGCCGGACGGCGAGGGCGAGATGTTCGAACGCCCGGCGCGTCCCAGCGACCATTTCAAGAACCCCTACGCCAACGACAATCAGGCCAAAGCCGTCAACAACGGCGCGCTGCCGCCCGACCTGTCGCTGATAGTCAAGGCGCGCATGGGCGGGCCGGATTATGTCTACGGCATTTTGACGGGCTATGAAACGGCGCCGGCGGGAACGGAATTGTCATCCTCGCAGCACTGGAACAAATATTTCCCCGGCAATAAGATCGCGATGCCGGCCCCGCTGATGGAAGGCGCGGTCGCCTACGAGGACGGTTCGCCGACGACCGTGGATCAATACGCCCACGACGTCGTCCAGTTCCTGGCCTGGGCTTCGGAGCCGGAAATGGAGGTTCGCAAGCAAACGGGCATTAAGGCCATATTCTTCCTCGTGATTTTCGCGGGCCTGATGTATGGCGTAAAGCGTAAAATCTGGGCTAAATTGCACTGATAGATTGGGCTTTGAGTTATGGTGCGGAGGGGCGTATAATCTGAGATTATACGCTTTTCCGATTCGAGTCTAAGGACCATGAAAGAACAGTTGAGAACGCTTCTTATCACTGCAAAGATTTTGCAGTTTTTTGCCGATATTTTCGCGGTTTTCGGCGTGTTCCTATTCGCCTATATCTATTTCAGGCTTTATCAGGACAATCCTATGGCGGCTCTGCACGATCCGGGGTTTGTCGTGTCGATTCTGGTGCCGTTCGTACCGGCGGCGGCGCTGGCCTGGGCGGCGGCACGCAAGCGCCGGAAAATCCGTACCCTAGTTGAACAAAACCAAAAGCAGCCGTAATATATTTTCCATGAAAGACAGCGCCCAGTACATTCTCAACTTCTGGTTCGAGGAGACCCAGCCGCCGCAATGGTTTCAGGTCAATCCCGAGTTCGACCGGACAATCAAAAACCGTTTCGAGGATTCCTACGAAAAGGGCGCGATGGGCATTTACGACGACTGGAAGATGGATCCGGATGAATGCCTTGCGCTGTGCCTCCTCCTAGACCAGTTCCCGCGCAATATGTATCGCGGCACGGCCAAGGCGTTCGCGACCGACGGGAAGGCGCTCGTCGCCGCCAAGTTCGCTTTGTCCAAGGGGTTCGACCAGGTACTAGCACCGATCAAGCGGCGTTTCCTGTATCTGCCGTTCGAACATAGCGAAAATCTCAATGACCAGAGGAAATGCGTAGAACTGTTCGAAAAGATGAAGAAGGACGACCCGCTGGGCTACGATTATGCCATGCGCCACCTCAAGGTCATCGAAAAATACGGGCGGTTCCCTCATCGTAATAAAATTCTTTCGCGGATGAACACGCCCGAAGAGGAAGAGTATCTTGCGCAGGCTGGCGCCGGCTTCTAACATGGTCTCCTTAAAGGAGAATCAGCCATTATTCCCTCAATCGTCCTGTTGAATATCATTGCCGGGGTTTGCCTCCTCCTGTGGGGGGTGACGCTGCTCCGGCTCGGCGTAACACGCGGATTCGGGGCCGAGCTGCGCCGTTTCCTCGCTATTTGCGCGAACAACAGGGTAAAAGCTTTCTTCGCGGGACTTGGCATGACGACGCTTTTGCAAAGCTCGATGGCCACGACGCTTATCGTTACAGCATTCGCGGGGCAGGGGCTGGTGAACGCCAGCACGGGACTTGCGATCATTCTCGGCGCCGATGTCGGAACGACACTGGTCGCCCAGCTTTTCTCCCTCGATCTTTCTTTGCTGACGCCGATTTTCGTCGTGGCGGGATATATCGCCTACAGCCTCGAACATTCGGGGCGGATCAAGAATGTTGGACGCATCCTCATCGGTCTTGCGTTGATGCTCATATCGCTGGCGATGATCAAGACGGCGTCGGCGCCGTTGAAGGAATCCGAAGCGCTGCCGCTCGTGCTTGAATCGCTCAACAAAGACCCGTTCTTCGCTGTGATTCTGGCGGCGCTCTTTACATGGATTGCGCATTCGTCGCTTGCGATCGTCCTGCTAGTCATGTCGCTTGTGGCGAGCGGGGTTCTTGATTTGCAGCTAGGCCTGTTCCTCGTTCTCGGCGCCAATATCGGCGGAACGGTCGCCCCGCTCATCGCGACGCTGCGGGACAATCCCGATGCGATGCGCATTCCGCTGGGCAATATGCTGATCCGCATCGTCGGCGTTCTGGCCTGTATTCCGTTCCTGCATCTGACGATGCCCTATCTCGAGGCGTGGGAGCCCGATCATGCAAAGCAGATCGTCGATTTCCACACGGCCTTCAACGTCGTGCTTGCGCTTGCCTTCCTGCCTTTGACGGGCATGCTGAACAAATTGCTGAAGGCGGCGCTGCCCAACAGGCCGCAGGCGGAAGACCCCGCCAAGACGCGTTACCTGAACGACAAGGATCTCGACATGCCTTCCGTCGCGCTGGCCTCCGCCGCGCGCGAGACTTTGCGCATGGGCGATATCATCCAGAAGATGCTGGAAGACACGTTGCAGGTTTTCAAGACCAACGACGAAAAGCTGCTGGCCCGCGTACGCGATGAAGACGATACGGTCGATAAGATTTATAACAGCATCAAGAATTACATGGCGCGGCTGAGCCAAGAATTCATGGACCAGAAAGAGGCGACGCGCTATGTCCAGATTCTGACTTTTTCGACGAATATCGAACATGTCGGGGATGTGATCGACAAGAATCTGATGCCGCTCGCTCTCAAGAAAATCAAAAACCAGCAGCAGTTTTCGAGCGCGGGTTTCAAGGAAATCGAACATATGCACAGGCTGGTGGTGGAAAGCATCCAGCTGGCGCAATCCGTTTTTATCTCGGGGGATATAGATTCTGCCCGCCGCCTCGTCGAAGGCAAGGAAACAATCCGCAAGGCTGAAATCGACGGCATGGCCACGCATATCGACCGTCTGCGCGGCGGGGTACCGGAAACGATTGCGACCAGTTCGCTCCATCTGGACATCATCCGCGATTACCGCCGCATCAACACGTATATGTGCACGGTGGCGTTCCCGTTGCTCGAGCATGTCGGTGAAATCCACGAGACGCGCTTGCGTCCGCGCAAGAAGAAGGAAGATGCGACCAATGAAAGCGTACCAGTCAATTCTTAAAGCCAACGGCCTTACGGGCCTCAAATCGGGCGACCTTTCCGTTCATACGCCGATCGATGGATCGCTGCTGGGAAAGATCAAACAGCACAAGGCTGCCGATGCCAATGCTGCCGTGAGAAAGGCCGTGAAGGCCTTTCAGGTCTGGAAATCCATTCCGGCCCCCGTGCGCGGCGAACTTGTCCGTTTGCTTGGCGACGAATTGCGGGCGCATAAGGATGTGCTTGGCGCGCTGGTGACGCTGGAGGCCGGAAAGATTTTATCGGAAGGGCTCGGCGAAGTGCAGGAGATGATCGATATCTGCGATTTCGCGGTCGGCCAATCGCGCCAACTTTACGGTTTGACGATCGCTTCGGAGCGTCCAGGCCACCATATGCGCGAGATGTGGCATCCTCTGGGGCCTGTCGCCGTGATTACGGCGTTCAATTTTCCCGTGGCGGTGTGGTCGTGGAACGCGGCGCTGGCGATTGTCTGCGGCGATCCGGTGATATGGAAGCCCTCGGAGAAAACGCCGCTGACGGCGCTTGCCTGCGTGAAGATTTTCGAACGCGCGGTGGCGCGGTTCAAGAAGGCCGGACATGCATGTCCCGACAATCTGGTGCAGGTTCTGATCGGCGGCGCGGAGATCGGTAAGGCGCTGTCGGCACACAAGGACGTTCCGCTGGTCAGCGCAACGGGCAGCACGCGCATGGGGGCCGCCGTCGCGCAGACGGTCGCGGCGCGGATGGGCAGGAGCCTGCTGGAGCTCGGCGGCAATAATGCGATGGTCGTTTGTCCGAGCGCCGATCTCGATATGGCGGTGCGGGCCATCCTGTTCGGTGCGGTGGGGACGGCGGGGCAGAGATGCACGAGCTTGCGCCGCCTGATCGTTCACAAGGACGTAAAGAGCGCGCTGCTCAAAACGCTTAAGAAAGCCTATGCCTCGGTGAGGATCGGCAATCCGCTGGATTCGAAAACGCTGGTGGGGCCGCTCATCGACGAAGCGGCGTTCGAAGGGATGCAAAACGCGCTGGAAGAGGCGGAGCAGGCGGGTGGAAAAATTCTCGTCGGCGGCGTACGCCAGAAATCTAAGGGCGGCTATTACGTATCGCCCGCGATTGTCGATATGAACGCGCAGGTGGAAATCGTCTGCCATGAAACCTTCGCGCCGATTTTATATGTGATGACGTATGAGAAGTTTTCCGACGCCATTGCCATGAACAACGGTGTGCCGCAGGGATTGTCATCGTGCATCTTCACACGCGACGTGCGCGAGGCCGAGGAATTCCTGTCGGCGACGGGCAGCGATTGCGGCATCGCCAACGTCAATATCGGTCCAAGCGGGGCGGAGATCGGCGGGGCGTTCGGCGGAGAAAAAGACACAGGCGGCGGACGCGAAAGCGGATCGGATTCCTGGAAAGCCTATATGCGCCGGCAGACCCAGACGGTGAATTATTCCTCGAAACTGCCCCTCGCTCAGGGCGTCCTGTTCGACATTTAGGCGATTCGGGCGCGTTTACCCTTTTTTAATAACTATTATGGCAAAATAAAATTTATGACCGGAATTTTGGGGTTTCGGCAAACATTCCTGAACGGATTGAAACATAAGAGAAAGTTTTACTGGGTATCGCTCAGCTATTCTGAAATTTTGTTACGCCGTTTGTACCGTTTGCGCAATCCCCGAACTTGTGGTTAAATTTTAGTATCAACCATCATCCAACGAAGGGAGTTAGCGAATGCCAACATCTGCGTCCCGTCTTGAATCTCTGCAAGTCAGACATACCGCCCTCAGCCGACAAATCGAATTCGAGCAATCAAGGCCAGGCTACAACGACTGGCTTGTCAAATCGTTGAAACGGCAAAAGCTTTATGTGAAAGAACAAATCGAGGGTATGATTTGATAATTGTTCTATCCTGCGCCGAGGCGCGGATACAAAAGAGCGGCTCCCCAAGGAGCCGCAATTTTTTTGCCTGAAGGGGCGGGCTTATCAGCCTTTGTTTTCCTTGTTCATGTTTGACATGAAGTTCGAGAAGTCGAAGCCGGCGAAGATGCCCTCGCGGGAGTTTTCTTCTCTCTCGGGTTCCTGCTTCGCGGTTTGAGCGGCGAGGCGCTCGGCCTTAACGGCTGCAGGGTCTTTGCCCTGGGCGCGCAGGCCTTTTTCTGAAGATTTTTCCAGCTCCTGATAGGTGCACAGGCCCAGTTCCGCAGGGTGGCGTGGTTTGATGCTCGTGCTGTTCGGGTGCGTACGGTCGCGCACAGACTGGATCGTCGGTTTGGTGGTGCCAACGAGCTTGCAAATTTGCGCGTCGGAGATTTCAGGGTGGTTCTTCAAAATCCAGGCAATCGCGTCCGGCTTGTCCGTGCGTTTGGAAACAGGCGTGTATTTCGGGCCCTTGGCGCGAACCTTTACCGCCGGAAGGTCTGTGCGGGCGCGCAGGACTTTCATGCGGTAGGACGGATCGGCCTTCGCCTTTTCCAGTTCGGCAGGATCGAGTTCGTTGTTCTTTACCGGATCGCGGCCGACGATGCCGCGGCCTACTTCCTCATCGGCGAGGGCTTGCACTTCGATCGTGTGAAGGCCGGTGAAATCCGCGATCTGCTGAAAATCCAGCGCGGTGTTGTCGATAAACCAGACGGCCGTTGCCTTGGGCATCAGAAGTTTCGGTGCATCCTGCGGTTTGCTCATATCTTTTCTCCGTCTCTTTCGGACATAGGTTTTCGTTGCCGAAACGCCCCATCCGTTTCGACCTTTTTGACATTAACAATGTCGGGGAATGGTACGACTATGCCGTGCCATGGGCCGGATTGCAAGGGAATTTCGCATCTTGCGGAGAGCAGGACGTTTTTGTTAAGCTTTTCCGCATGTTTGACGACGATCCCGACCCCCGGAAGAAAGCCCCGAAGCTCCGCAATCTGGAGCCTATGTCGGTTGACGAACTCGCAGCTTACGTTGAAGAACTGAAGGCTGAAATCGTGCGGGCAGAGGCGGATATCGCAAAGAAAAAAGCCTATTCCCAAGCTGCGACTACCTTTTTCAAAAAGTAATATTACCTTTTTCTTATCCGGCTTGCCTTCGCCTGTGGGCAAGGGTATTGTTGCGGTTCGTTTTTAAAGGGCTGAAAGAAAGGCATACGTCATGGAAGATATCGAAAAGAGATTGCGTGAAAGCACGGATGCCTGCATCAAAAGCTTCGAAAACTGGGTCAAGCAAAATAAAAATGTGGAATCGCGTGAATCGTTGATGGAAACGATGCATGAGGTTCGCAAGATCATGTCGCGCATCGAGATCGAAATCGCCATCAGCGAGCGCGACCGCATGGGCGCACGCCCGATCCCGATTCCGCCTCACCGTTCTTCGCGCAAGCGCGAGGGTGTCGAGGAAGCCGGTCATTCCGAAGACGATTTCAACGTTGTCGACGGCGCGCAACCAGCCAGCAATGAAGGCCCGCGCCGCCAGCATCAGGGTGGGCGCGGTCGCCGACCGATGCGCTCGCAGGGCGGTAGCGGCAATCACGGAAACGGCGACAGCCAGCCTCAATAAGAAACAAGCGGAACGACAAGGCGGCCCTTAAACAGGGCCGTTTTTCTTCTAGAAAACGTCTTTTTGTTTA
>DASTUM010000069.1:0-6335 GCA_035759665.1 Micavibrio sp. | reverse complement strand
ACCAACATTTACGATGACGCGGACGGCGACATTGTCCGCTCCATTCGTTAAAGTTGACCATCTTGACCATGATGACCAACATTGTTGAAGGCTTTGAAGTTGACCAGCATTGTTGGTCAACTTTTTTATAGGCGCAGGGGTTTGCGTGGATTGTCCCAACCATAGCATATTCCGGCCCGTTTTTCCATGTTTTCGGCAGTTTTCCCTGATGCGAGGGCAAGAAGAGGTTTGACCTTGCCTGTAAAACAGGCTATTTCCTGTCCCCAGTCGGGGTGTGGCGCAGCCTGGTAGCGCACTTGCATGGGGTGCAAGGGGTCGCAAGTTCAAATCTTGTCACCCCGACCATTTTGAAACTAATGACTTATCTGTCATTGTTGTTCGCATATTATCGCTGGAATCCGTTTGTTACAAATCTGTATCGATATTTCTCATCATCGCCAAAATATCGTGCCTTTGTCTTTCGGGATCTGCTGTCCAAGCGAGAGTGCAATTATGCTTTTTAAGAATGTTGATGAATTTCTCAATTAACCTGAGATCCGCCTGTACATATAGAGATAGTTTTCGAAGCGTATTTTCTCTAGGCTTTTTATCTTCGGGCAATTGCTTGGGGCCAATAAGATATATTTTTGATGCTTCATCTATTATGTTTTTGAGCTTCGTATCTTTTAAAATATCTTTGTGCTGTCTAAGTGTTTCGGCAACATTTATAAACGAATAGCTTTGGGGGATTTGTGAATTCAATTCCGATAATAAGCGTTCAAAAGAAAATGGATTAAAAGAAGAGACAAGACCAAGTTCTTTTCTTATTAGTTTTTTATCTTGTTCTTTGAAGTAAGCTTCAAATTGTCCGTCAAGATGCTTTCCATACAGCTTGACTTCGATTAGGACGCTAGTTCTAACTAGAAAGATGTATAATTTGTCTTTAGATTCTCTATCATTGTCAGAGAAGAACATCATAAAGACAAATGAACCACGACCATTTGTAAGCTTAAAAGCAAGTGTAGCATGGCTCTTCCGGCGCGCTTGCGTGTAGATGTCTTTCATGCGAGAAAAATTAAACATTTTTTTATGAACTTGAGCTGTCACGATTTGTTACAAATATTGCTTGAGATCATATATGCGTGAAAATATAACTGTATCATTACGCTGCTGATTAAGCATTCTATACTCATTCTCATATATGGAATGTTGCGCGGGTATTTAAAGCTAATAGTTTTCGGGCTGGTTCGCAGGATATGCGCACGGAGGGCGGTTTTGTTTGTTTGCGCCTAAATGCGCCTATTTTGCATAATTTTCTATCCGCTTCGACGGCGTTTGAAAATTAAGCTTATATCCCGTTTCGTTCTCTGGCGAAAAGGCCGGATATTTCCTACACTTGGCCAATCATGATCCTCACCGAAGTCACCATTATCTTTTTCCTCCTGCTGATTAACGCGTATTTCGCGATGTCGGAGATCGCCATCGTTTCGGCGAGCAAGCCCTTGCTCAAGCATATGGCCAGGCAGGGGGACGACCGCGCCGAAATCGCGCTGTCGCTCGCCGAAAATTCCGGGCGGTTTTTATCGACGGTGCAGGTGGGGATCACGCTGGTCGGCATTCTGGCGGGAGCGTATGGCGGCGCGACCATCGCGGAGAAGGTTTCCCCGTGGTTCGACGACCTGCCGTATATGAAGGGCCACGGCGAAAGCCTCGCGGTCGGCGTGATCGTTACGGCCATCACGTATTTTTCCGTCGTCATCGGCGAACTGGCGCCCAAGCGCTTTGCGCTGGTTCATGCCGAAAAGATAGCGGTGATGGTGGCGAGGCCTATGCAGATATTGTCGCGGCTCGCGCATCCGGTGGTGATTATTCTGGAAGTGTCGGCGAATATCCTGATGAAAATCCTGCGCATCCGCCCGAAGGAAGAGGAAGTCAGCGACGTCGAGCTCAGGGCGGTTTTGAGCGAGGGGGCGGAGACGGGCGTGATCGAGAAGGCGGAGCATGAGATGCTCCAGCGCGTCATTCGCCTTGACGACCGCGACGTCAAATCCATCATGACGCACCGGACGGAAGTGGTGTTCATCGACGTGAACGACGATATCGACGCCATCCGCGCCAAGGTGCATGAGTCGGGTCATTCCCGCTATCCCGTCATCGACGGAAGCCCGGATGAGCTGAAGGGCATCGTGCAGGCGAAGGAATTGCTGGACAGCGCGCTTTCGCATGGCGGGACGATCGATATCATGAGCCTGGTGAAGGATTTCATGGTGCTGCCGGAAAGCGCATCGTGTCTGCAGGCGCTGGAAAGTTTCAAGAAAAACCATATCAACCTGATCGTCATCGTCGACGAGTATGGCAGCACGCAGGGAATCGTGACGTCGTCCGATATATTGGAGGCCATCGTCGGCGTCCTGCCGTCCAACTACGACAAGGACGACCAGTTGAAGATCGTCGAGCGCGTGGACGGATCGTGGCTGGTCGACGGGCGAACGCCGATCGAGGAGATCCATATTTACATCGGGCTGGAACAGATCAGCGCCGACGAGGATTTCGACACGATCGCGGGATTCCTGCTCGAAGCGCTGCGCAAAACGCCCAAAGAGGGCGTGGCGTTCGAGGATTTCGGATACCGCTTTGAGATCGTCGACATGGACGGGCGCCGCATCGATAAAATCCTAATTTCCAAGATCGACGCGGGCGAGGACGAGGACGCCTAAGTCCGTCACTCTTTCTCGATGCTGTTGGAAAAGGCCTTCACGAAGGCGTTTTTGAAGATGCCGCCGAGTGTCGACCAGAAATTCGTATCGGGGTCGTTCAGGTTTCCTTCAAGCTCTATCTGCGTGGCGAACTGGTCTTCCCGCTGGTTCGTAAATATTTCCATGACGACGGAGACAACGGATTCCCAAAGGACGCTGATTCCCTCCTCCTTTTTTCCGATCAGGTCGATATCGGTGGCGAGCGGTTTGACGTAGCCGGAAACGAGGCCGTCCTTAACCGTCAGATCGGAATAGATATTGAGATTGCCGGTGTTGAAATCGATGCCGGCGAAGGCCCGCGCGTAGGAGTTGATCGCAGGCAGGTTGATGCTTTCCAGTTTGGATTTAAGGGCGAAATCGGGAATGCGTTTGAGGATGTTCATTTTTCCGGTGACGTCGAGCTTGCCTTTGCCGATGGAGGTGCCGGTGGCGGTGAGTGTGGAGGGCAGGGCGGCGTTCGCCTTTTCGACATTGCGCAGGTTTGTCACGCGCGCTTCCATATTATAGATGGAAAGATCGACTTCGGGTTTTGTGGAGAAATCCTTGTAGGCGATTTTGCCGTCATGGATTTCGACGAAGTTGATGTCGAGCGGCATGAGGTCCTTGATCGGTTTCGTCCAGTCGGTTTCAACGCCGGTCTGCGTCGCGCCCGTCTTGCCCGTCGCGAAGTTGATAGTAGGGGAATAGAGTGTGACGTCGCCCACGACGCGGCCATCGAACAGCGCGGCCCATTGAATGGAAAGGTCGGAGGATTTGAAATCCAGGAACGGGACGGGGATGCCTCTCGTTTTTTTGAAAAGCTTCAGGTCGTGGATCGTGTACGCGCCGCGGTAGAGGTGAATGTCGACATCGCTGATGGAACCCGTGTAGCCGGGAATGTTTTCGAGCGTGCGGTTGACGTAGTCCGTGGCCCAGACGGGGAGATAGAGGCGCGCGCCGATGAGAGCGGCGATGAGGATGATCGCAAATCCCAGCCCGATTTTGCGCCAGAGATGCTTGCGTTCCGCCGGTTCCGTATGATGCATATCTGCGCAGGTCGTGGACGCCATGGCGTTTCTCCTGTTTCACTAGATATTCCAACGGGTTATGCGGGATATAGTTCGTCCGGGGGAAGCAAAGGCGTGCGGTATTATGATACCGTATGGTTAAACCACTGTTTTTCATTGACTGTTTTGGGGGTTTCCCGCATAACACGCGCAGAATTAACAACGAACTAACAACCACTATGCAAGGATACCAACCATGACCTATTCCGCAAAAGCGGCTGATGTTCAGAAGGACTGGATCGTGATCGACGCCGATGGCCTCGTTCTCGGCCGTCTTGCTTCGCTCATCGCCCTGCGTCTGCGCGGCAAGCACAAGCCGAGCTACACGCCCCATATCGATGACGGTGACAACGTCGTTGTCATCAACGCCGAGAAAGTCCGCCTGACGGGCAACAAGGCGAAGGCCGATATTTTCTACTGGCACACGGGCTATCCGGGCGGCATCAAGGGCCGTTCCAAAGGCGAAATCCTCAATGGCGCTCACCCCGAGCGCGTGATCGAGAAAGCCGTAGAGCGCATGCTTCCCGAAGGCCCTTTGGCGCGCAAGCAGCTGAAGAACCTGAAAGTGTATGCAGGCAAAGAGCATCCGCATGAAGCGCAGTCGCCGAAAGTCGTCGACATCGCCGGCATGAACAAAAAGAACAAGAGAGACTAACCATGGCGAAGAATGAAACCGCAGTAAAAGATCTTGCAGACCTCGGCGCAGCGTCGAGCGAAGCAGAAGCCAAATCCCGCGAGCCGAAACTCGACAAAGAAGGCCGCGCCTATGGCACTGGCCGTCGTAAAGAGTCCGTCGCCCGCGTATGGGTCAAGCGCGGCAAGGGCCGCATCATCGTCAACGGCAAGCCGCAGGAACAATATTTCGGCCGCCAGACGCATCTTCTGGTTCTGAACCAGCCGTTCCTCGTGTCGAACCGCGTCGGCGAATTCGATGTCGAATGCACGGTCGTCGGCGGCGGACTGTCCGGCCAGGCCGGCGCGATCCGTCACGGCATCTCCCGCGCGCTGGACAATTTCGAGCCCGCGTTGCACTCGCCGCTGAAAAAAGCAGGCTTCCTGACCCGCGATAGCCGTCAGGTCGAGCGTAAGAAAGTGGGCAAGCACAAGGCCCGCCGCTCCAAACAATGGGCGAAGCGTTAATCGTTTTCGATCTTTTAAAAAGCGCCCGTTTGCCGGGCGCTTTTTTGTTGCCTTGGAGTTATTCTTAATGATACGGAAATTTTGTGGAAGAGATCAGGATAGATAATTCGATACTTCGTGACGAGGCGGATAAATTTCTGAAGGCCATCGAGGCCAATGGAACGATGCTCATGGATGATACGCGATCCTCCCTGTCGAAAATATTCGAAAATCAGGCCCAGGCCACCGACACACTGTTGAATTGTGTCGCGGGCCCGCTGAAGCCAGTTGAAGGCGGGACGATTGCCGATGTTCTGAGCGCGCAAAATTATTCGATTCTGGCGTATGTCAAAAGCCATAGAGGCTTCTTCAACCATGATGCGCAGGGCAGGGAACGTCGCCGCTTTTTTAGTCTAGTAGACAAAATCTATGTCCATGGGCCGAAAAAAATGTTCGAGGACGATCGGAGCGAAAGAGAGGCCGCCAAACGCATTTTGCGTGAATTCGCGGAGGCCACGATCCTATATTCTGCAATGGTACGCAAAATAAATTATGGGTTGATGCTCGACCCTGCCACGGTCAAACAAGTCGTGCACAAGGCTCATGAGCTTATTTCAGACAATCCGGACTGTGTCGTGGCTTTTCCGCGCGGCGGACGCCGCGGGCCGGGACAAGGGCCTAAATAGGATACGCAAATTTTGTGGAAAGAAGTCATAATAGATAATTCGGTCCTTCGCAGCGAGGCGGATAAATTTCAGAAGGCTATCGCGGCTTGCCGGACGAAGCCGATTGAAAATAAGCCGACCCCCCTGTCGAAAATATTCGAAAATCAGGCCCAGGCCACCGATATGCTGCTAAACACTCTCGCGAGGATCCTGCAGCCGATCGAAGGCGCGACAATTGTCATGGTTCTGAACGTGCAAAATCAGACGCTTCTGGAGAATGTCAGGCATGAGAAAGAATTTTTCGGCGATGATCCGCAGGGTAAGAAGCGCCGCCATTTTTTGAATCTGGTAGAGCAAGAGTATGTCCACAGGCCGAAAAAAATGTTCGAGGGCGAGAGAGAAAAGGATATCGCCAAAGGCATTTTGCGTGATTTCGTGGAATCCACGATTCTGTATTTTGTAATGGTGCGTAAAAAAGATCATGGGTTGGAGACCGACCCGGCCATAGTCAGGCAAATCGTGCACAAAGCGCATGAGCTTATCGCAGATAATCCGGACTGCGTCGTGGCCTTTCCGGCCGGCGGGCGTCGCGGGCTGGGACAATGGCCTAAATAGGCGTGACGCCTGCCCCCAATATCCGCTATCATGGGCGGCATGAGCGGATTGATCCTTCCCTATAAGGGCATCATGCCCAAGATTCATGAAAGCGCGTTTATCGCGCCGAACGCCTGCATCGCGGGCGATGTGGAGATCGGCGCGGATTCCGGCAT
>DASTUM010000068.1:0-12078 GCA_035759665.1 Micavibrio sp. | reverse complement strand
ATATTCCGGTCGGCACCGTCCGCTCCCGCTTGTCCCGTGCCCGCAGCCAGCTGATTGCACTGATGGAAGGCCCCGCCAGCCCGAACTACGGCCCGAACGTCGAAGAGATGGATGCGGAAACAATCCGCATGGCGGCCTGATAATTTTACCCCCTAACCTATCCCCTACCCGTCAAGCAGCCTGGTTCTCCCCCGAACCGGGTTGTTTTTCGAGCATCCGCAGGATGGCGGCCTTCAGGTCGGCCTCGATGATCGGCTTGGACAGGTAATCGTCCATACCGGCGTCGATACATTTTTGCTTGTCCGCGACGAGAGCGTGAGCGGTCAGGCCTATTACCGGCGTGCGGGCGAGGCTTTGCTCTTCTTCCATCTTGCGGATGGTGCGTGTGGCGGTCAGGCCGTCCATTTCCGGCATCTGGATATCCATCAGGATCAGGTCGTAATGATGCCCCTTCCAGAGCTGCAACGCCTCAAGCCCCGTCTTGGCGACGTCGAACTCGCAATCGAGGGCGTTTAAGATATAGCTGAGCACGACGATATTGCCTTCGTAATCCTCGACCAGCAGGATCTTGTTCTTCTCGCCGATGACGGCCCTCAGACGGTCGTTGAGTTTTTGCAGGCGGATGACCTCGCCCATATCGACTTCCGGATCGGCGATCGTGGAAGTGAACGGCAGGACGAGCGAGAACGTCGAACCGCGGCCCACTTCGCTCTCCGCCCGGATGGTTCCGCCCATGATTTCCGCGAGGCTCTTGCTGATCGGCAGGCCGAGGCCCGTGCCGCCGTAGCGGCGAGAAACGGATGCGTCGGCCTGACGGAATTTTTCAAAAATATGCGGCAGGGACGCTTCGGGAATGCCGATGCCGCTGTCCTGGATATTGATGCGCAAAATATGCGCGTCGCCGACCGGCTCTATGCGGGCGCGCACGGTGACATAGCCTTTTTCCGTAAATTTTATGGCGTTGCCGATCAGGTTGATGAGGATCTGGCGGATGCGCTGCTTGTCGCCGTTGAAGATGGTTCCCTCGATGCCGCTGTAATCGAACGTGAAGTCGAGGAATTTCTCGCCAGCTTTGACCGACATCATGCTGATGACCTGATCGAACAACTCGGGCAGTGAAAATTTCTGATGATGCAGCTCGATCTCCCCACTCTCGATCTTCGAAAAATCGAGAATGTCGGTAATCAGCTCTTTTAAGCTTTCCGTGCTTGTCTTGAGCGTTTCGACAAGCTTCTTTTGCGCGCCGTCTGCAAAATTCTTAGACTGGCTGAAAATCTCCGCGATCCCGCTCACCGCCGTGAGCGGCGTGCGGATTTCATGACTCATATGGGCCAGAAATTCGCCTTTGGCCTGGCTCGCCTTTTCGGCGCGGTCGCGTTCTTCCCTGATCAGGCGCTCATGCTCCTTGATATAGGAAATGTCCGTGTGCGCGCCGATGAAGCGCTGCGGCTGGCCGTTCTCGTCGAACAGCGCTTTGCCGCGGCCGTGAATCCAGACCTGCCGTCCGGATTTGTGTATCATGCGGAAGACGCAGGAAAATTCCGAAAGATTGCCGTTGATGTAATTGTTGAAGTTCTCCCAGAAACTTTCGCTGTCCTCCGGATGCAGAAGGCGGCGGAAAGTTTCCTCCTCCCCCCTGATCTCGGAATCGTCGTATCCCAGCATCGCCTTGTATTGCGGCGACCAGTAAATCTGGTGCGTTTTGAAGTTCCAGTCGAAAATCCCGTCATTGGAACCGCGGATGGCGAGGCGGAGCCGCTCTTCGGAATCGCGCAGGTTCGCCTCCGCCGTGCTGACCTTCGATTGCGCCTGCAATAGATACCAGTTGAAGATCAGGATGATCAGCGTTGACACCAGCCCGCCGATCAGAAGGCTCGCCTGATACCGGTTGACGGTGACCTGCACAACTCTTTCGCGCAGGCCGAGCAGCTTGTATTCGGAATCCAGCATGTCGCCGGCCAGGCGGAATATATCGTCGCGGATTTTGACCACGTCGTCGTAATCCATCATCAAAGGCGCGGGCAAAATGTCTTCCCCGAAAACGCGCGTTTTCTGATCGAGCGCGTCCTTGAGCTTCAGCGACAAATGCTCGATTTCGTTCATGCGGCTGTTTTGCGCCGCATTGTCCTTGGTCAGTTCGCGCAGCATGGCGATATGGTTGGACATCTTCGCCTTGGCGTCGTCGTATCCCGCCTGCGCCCCCTCCTTTTTGAGAATCACGAGATTGCGGTGAACCGAAATGACATTGGTGACCAGCATGGTGAGCTTTTGCGTCTCCATGATCACCTTTTGCGTATGGTTCGCCCATACGTCCGTGGCCCTGATTTTTTCCGCCGAACGCATCGTGTTATAGGCGAGGCCGCCGAGACAGGCGCCCAGAATAAGCATGAAAATAAAGAAGTTTCTGACCAAGGCGGGGTTTTTCATGACATCTTATCTTTTTTAATTGGGACGTTTTTATAGGTAACGAATAAAAACGGCAGGTCAACGAAAAACGGCACCTGAACCAGGTGCCGTTTTCGAATGGACCGGAATTATACGGGCGGCGCCTTTCCTCTGATGACGCTCATGACGGCGGCTATGAGGAAAAGAACCAAAAAGACTATGAAAATCAGCTTGGCGATT
The DNA here is from genome assembly GCA_035759665.1 of Micavibrio sp. GTDB lineage: Bacteria > Pseudomonadota > Alphaproteobacteria > Micavibrionales > Micavibrionaceae > Micavibrio_A. The sequence goes on along the minus strand of DASTUM010000068.1, from coordinate 9,453 downwards.
TCAACGGCCGTACCGGCGATGCCAGTAAAGCCGAGGACGGCGGCGATAATCGCAATCACCAAAAATCCTAATGCCCAATTAAGCATAATTTCTCTCCTAAAATGTCGTTTAGTACTGTCGTACGATGCCAACGCACCGCTTCCGGAAAGGTTCCCCTCCATCCGGAACAGGAACTTTTATTTCAATCTTACGTTTTTGAGTTATAATTGGGGGGAGGTTTGCATGTTATGGATCAAAGAATAAGCGATCTGGAAATACAGGCATTGGTGGATGGAGAGGTCGACGACCCAAAATCGGTCGAGCTTATTACGATCATGACCAAAGACCCGGCCATCTACAACCGATACCTTCTTTACAAGAAGCAAAAGTCCCTGCTCAAAAGCTGGTGGAAAGACAATTAGGCGGGCACTTCCCTCTTTACAGGATTGCCGGTTATCCTATGTTAACCATCTGTACCCGCTGCACTTCAATTTTTATAATCTAGGAGATACTCGATGAAGAGCAAATTTCTCGGAATTCTGGCCATGGGCGCCGTTCTCGGCCTCGCGCCGCTTTCCGCCCACGCCGCCCCCGAAACCTACGCGTTCGACACCACCCATACCAGCGTGATCTGGAAAGCCGGCCATATGGGCTTTTCCTTCCCCCACGGAATTTTCTCCAACATCGAAGGCACGCTTGTCCTCGACGAAGCCGATATCTCAAAAAGCACCGTCGATGTGACCATCCCCCTGGACAAGATCGCCACCGGCATTCCGAAATTCGACGACCACCTCAAGAGCAAGGATTTTTTCAACGTCGAAAAATCCCCGACCGCGAAATTCGTAAGCACGAAAGTTGAAAAGACCGGAGACAAAACGGCGAAGATGACAGGCGACCTCACACTGAACGGAATTACGAAACCCGTCACGCTCGACGTCACGCTGAACAAGCAGGGCGAACACCCGATGATGAAAAAGAAGGCCGTCGGTTTCAGCGCGACCGCGCAGATTAAGCGCTCAGACTTCGGAATCTCTTACGGCATTCCGAATGTTCCCGACGAAGTCGATCTGGAAATTCAGGCGGAAGCACAGGCTAAATAAAGCTTCGCCGCTTCTTCCATTCAAACCGCGTGGCATCTTCCACGCGGTTTTTTCTTGACTTTTTAAACGAAATCGGCCACAGTGATTGCAAGAAACAGATGCGGTAAACCAACAATAATCGCACGATACATGGGAGACGAACCGATGCAAGAAACCTCACCAATAGTCTGACATTTCCCGCCAGAGCCTTCGGCTCTCCGCTTTCGCGTGCCGCATACGGATCACCGCCGTGCGCGACAGGCAGGAATGCCAATATAGGCAAGCCGCAAGCGCAAGTCCCCCCTCACCTTGCGACTTGGGTGAACCTGTGCGGCGGGGTCGCATTTTTAAAAAGATGCGGCTCCGCTATACAGGAGAAATAGGGAATCTGAAATCCATACGGCGCTGCGTAAACCCGCCGGGCCGCTCAGGCCAGATGCTTACTGCGCGCGACGAAAGGAGGATTGGAAAAATGCGGAGAATTAAGCCCGTAGCGAAGCGGCGTCCCGTCCAGCGTGACAAGCTCGCCGCCCGCGGCACTCAGGATGGCATGCCCCGCCGCGGTATCCCATTCGCATGTTTCCCAGAGGCCTGGATAAATATCCGCCTTACCGGCGGCCACTGCGCAGATTTTCAGCGAGCTGCCGCGCCGGACAATCTTCTCGACCTTGTGTTCAGCCAGATAATCGTCGAGCGCTTTGCCCGCTCTGTGACGGCTTGCCATGACGACGAGGCCGCCGCGTGAAGGCTTCCTCACGTTGATCCGCTTTTCGTTTCCCGTTTCGGCAATCCATTTCGCCGCAGTTCCCTCACCGTGCGCGAAAAACATCTCGCCTTTCGCAGGCGCGTAAATTACACCGAGGATCGGCTCGTTGTTTTTGATCAGCGCGATATTGACCGTGAATTCCGGCGATCCCGCGATGTATTCGCGCGTTCCGTCCAGCGGATCGACCAGCCAGAAATAATCCGCCGCTGAAAGATCGTGAATAGCGCCCTGCGCCGCCGCTTCCTCACCCACCACGGGAAGATCGGGGAACTCGGCCCGCAGCGACGCGGCGAGAAATTCCTCCGCTTTCCTGTCCGCTTCGGTCACGGGCGATCCGTCCGCTTTCGTGTCGGACGGCAGCATCATGCCTTCCTCGAAATAATCCAGCGTGATGTCTCCGGCCTCGCAGGCCAGCCTGCGCACCATGTTGCAGAGCGCCGGAAGATGGGAAAGAAGCTTACTCATAATGTCACCGCTTGTTTGTCTCTCTGGCAAAACGATGGAACTTGTGGCCGCTCTTTTTATTTATTGTCTGCAATGAATTCAAACATTTTCTTCGAAGCGCTTTCATGACAACAATCCTCCCCGGCCCGCACGCCGCGCAAAACCGCAATGACGGTTTCGACACGGCGAGAGCGGCGCTCACCATTCTGGTCGTACTCTATCACACATCGCTTGTTTTTGAAGCCGATCCGAAGTGGCGCATCGCCTATATTTACAGGAATGAATTTTACGACATTCTGGCGGATTTCCTGATTTCCTTCATCATGCACGGGTTCTATATCCTGGCCGGCTACTTCTTTGCCTTCTCCTATGAAAGGCACGGGCTGAAAAAGGCGGTGGGATCGCGCCTCGTGCGCCTCGGCGTCCCGCTCATCTTCATCGGCATGACCCTGAACACTCTTATGAATGAAATGAGCGAGCGGCGCGAATACGCCGATAATTTCGGGGCCTATCTGCTTCACGGCGACTGGCTCGGACACCTCTGGTTCATAGGCAACCTCCTGGCCTATACCGCCCTTTCCTGCGCGTTCGCCGGCCCCCTGCTAAAAGTCTGGCTGCCCCGCTGTAACAAATACATATGGGCCGCGGCCCTGTTTCTGGGTACGCCCTTCCTGTGCCTGTGTTTCCAGTTCGCTGCAAAGGCGGTGCCGTACGACAAAATTCTGTTCGTCTCCGTCTACAATCTCTTCCTCTATTTCGCTTTCTATCTTCTGGGAATAGTTTTCTACCGGATGCGCGAGACTTTCCACCTGCTCCTCGACATGCGCGTTGCCACGGCGCTCGCCGCGGCCGCATGCCTGATAAGCCTGATGCTGCCTCCCCTTCTTTCCGGCATTATCTATAATTACATGCTGAACCTGCGCGGGCTGGCCTTCGCCTTGTTCCTGATCGGCGCCTGCTGCGCCCTGCCCGCCCACAGGGGATTTATGAAAGACGCGGGCGCGGCAAGCTACAGCGTCTATCTGTTGCACCAGCCGCTTCTGGTCATTTTCTTTCCGGCGCTGCTGTTTTTTGGTTTGGGACACTGGCAAAGCTTCCTGCTGCTTTACGCCTTCGCATTCGGCGCCAGCTTCCTTTTCGACCGTGCTGCCATAGCAAAAAGCCCGGTGCTGGGCTTTTTGATAAACGGCGCTACGCAGGACTTTAAGAAAGAAAAACCCGCCTAATTGACGGCGCGGATCTTTTTCGCGGCGTCAGGCGTGATTTCGGGGCGGCCCACGGATATATATTGGAAACCGTGCTCCTGCATATCCGATACCTTATAGATATTGCGAAGATCGATCAGGCGCTTTTGCTTCATGGCCGCCGCGACTTTTTCAAGGTCGAGCGCGCGGTATTCGTTCCACTCCGTGATGATGACAAGCGCATCGGCGTCTTTCGCGGCGTCATACGGGTCTTCCACCCAATGAATGTCTTTCAACAATTTCTCCGCCTGCTCGCGGGCGATCGGATCGTGCGCGTAAACCTGCGCGCCTAGCTGCTGGAGCACCGGAACGATGACCAGCGACGGCGCGTCGCGCACATCGTCCGTGTTGGGCTTGAACGCGATGCCGAGCACGCCGATCTTGAGGCCCTTCACCGAACCGCCGCACGCCGCAACGATCTTTTGCGCCATCTGCTGTTGCCTGTCGGCGTTGATTTCGACGACGGATTCGACGATCTTTTGCGGTACGCCGAACTTGCGGCCTATCTGCGTGAGCGCCAGCGTGTCTTTCGGGAAGCACGAACCGCCGTAGCCCGGCCCAGCGTTCAGGAATTTCGAACCGATGCGCCCGTCCATGCCGATGGCTTTCGCCACATGCTGGACGTTGCCGCCCGCGGCCTCGCACAGATTGGCGATTTCGTTGATGAAGGTGATCTTGGTGGCCAGGAAAGCATTCGCCGCGTACTTGATGATCTCCGCCGTTTCCGGCGACGTCACCACGATCGGCGTCTCGTTGAGATAGAGCGGGCGGTACAGGCCGCGCATCACCTCTTCCGCCTTTTCGGAAGACACGCCGACGACGACGCGGTCGGGGCGCATGAAATCGCTGATCGCCGCGCCCTCGCGCAGGAATTCGGGGTTGGAGGCAACCTCGATATCCTTGCTCTTGCCTTCTTCCCGCACGATGTTTTCGATCTCGCGCGCGGTGCCGACGGGCACGGTCGATTTCGTGACGATGACGACGGGGCCTTCGACGGCGCGCACGATCTCGCGCGCGGCTTCATAGACATAGGTCAGGTCGGCATAGCCGTCCTGCTTACGGGACGGCGTACCCACCGCGATGAACACGGCGTCGACGTCCTTAACGGCCTCTTTGAGGTCTGTGGTGAAATGCAGCCGTCCGGCCTTCACCTGCTTTTCGACGAGGTCTTCGAGGCCTGGCTCGTAAATAGGCATGACGCCTTTCTTCAGGTTCTCGATTTTCGCGGCGTCCTTGTCAAGGCACGTGACCTCGACCCCGAACTCCGCAAAGCACGTTCCGGACACAAGTCCGACATAGCCCGTTCCGACAACTCCGATGCGCATCTTTGAAACCTTCTTTTGTGAAATAGGGCGGCAAACTACCGGATTTCCGCGCTTTTATAAAGAAGAAAATACCGCTTTATGAAAACAAGCGGCGGGCCTTTTTGTAGACCGCTGCCTTTTCCTGCTTTTTAACTGGGGGCAGGGCTGGTATAACAACCCATGCGTTAACCACCCAGTTTTCAGGAATATTCCCATGGCCAAAGATACCGCCGCATCACCCGAGAAAAATGCCGATGCGCCCCTTATGCCTCTTTTTTACAACAAGCCGACCCCGCTCGACACCAAGGCGCACGCCAATCTCGCCCTGAAAAAGAATTTCGGTCTGGGTTTCACGAAAAACGTCAACGCGGTTCCGGTCAACCTGATCGAACTTCCGCAGATCTGCCACTACTACCCGATCGCCTTCGCGCCGGACGCCACGGGAACGCCCGTCGCCATCATCGGCCTGCGCGACAATGAAAATCTTTTTCTGAACGACAAGAACGAATGGGAAGCCGACACCTACATCCCGGCCTATATCCGCCGCTATCCATTCATTTTCTCCGAGATGCCCAATTCCGACCAGCTTTCGCTGTGCATCGACTACACAGACGACGTGATCGAGGAAGGCGGCGAACAGAAATTCTTCGACGCCGAAGGCAAGCCCTCGCCTTTGTCGAACAACGCGCTGGAATTCTGCAAATCCTATCACGCCGCCGCCCAGCACACGATCGAGTTCGGCAAGGCGATGGCCGCCGCCAGCATCCTCTCCGACCGCCAGGCCGAAATCGCCGTCGGTCAGGGCAAGAAAATCAACTTCTCCGGCTTCCGCATCATCGACGAGGCGAAACTGGCAGATGTCGATGCGCAGACCTTCCTCGAATGGCGCAAAAAAGGCTGGTTGCCGTTCATTTATGCACATCTTTTCTCGGGCGCCCAATGGCAAAGGTTGACGCGCCTGCTGAACAAGCGTATGGAAAATCAATAGGGAAAATCGAAGGACAAAAGGATCCAAACAATGGCTAAAGTAGGCGCCCAGCGCGCGGCAGAACTGACCGGACGTTCCAAATCCACCATCCAGCGCGCGATGAACAGCGGCAAGCTGTCCTTCGAAATCGACGCGAACGGCCGCCGGCTGATCGACGCTTCCGAACTCGACCGCGTCTTCGGAATGCTGCCGCAAACCAACGGCGCGGCTTCGCCTGAATCCTCCTCCCAGTCCGAGTTGCAGCGCGCCGCCGACATGCTGGAAATAGAGCGCCTGAAAATGCGCGTCCGCGGCCTCGAGGAACAACTCGAAATCACCCGCGAACAGCTCGAAGATATGCGCGGCCAGCGCGACCTCTGGCAAAAACAATCGCAGCAGATCCTAATCACCAGCCAGTACAGCCAGAAACAGGCCGAGGAACTCAAGGAAGAGCTGCGCCAGCGCGAAGAGCGCACCCGCCTGCAAAAACAGAAATTCCTCGAAGACCGTATGAAACGGATGCAGGGCGAAAACCAGAACAAGCCCGTGCAGAGCGCCGCCCCCGCCAAGGGCATGGATTTCCAGGGCCTTTGGAAAAAGATCAAAGGCAACGCGGCGTAAGACGCCCGGATTTCACAAGACGACCGCGGGTTTCGCGGCCGTTTTTTTACGCGCCGCTCCAAAATATGCTATGATAAGCGCATGATCCGCCTGCTTTTCCTGACGATCCTGCTGTCTGTTTCCGCCCTTCCTTCGGCGGCGCAGACCGATGGCGGCGACACGGAAAAGACCATGCCCTCCATCCCCGATCTGGGAAGCGCCGTAACGCGCGACAGCGTCTATTTCACGATGGATGACGGCATCATGACCCCTAACGAAATGGAAAAAGAGGCCACCTATATCTTCAATATGTGCGACCTCAACGTCGCCCAAAAAAACATGTTCAACTGCCAGTGCCTGGCCGGCGCCTTCTTGAAAAAACGTGAGGCGCTCGGCCCGACGGTGCCGCAATTCGACATTCTTTACGACCTCACGCTCGGGCATCCGGTCGATTGTGCCAATACGGAAGCGCTCGCCGGAACGACGTACAAAGCCTGCATGGATTTCATGACTCCGCATCGCAGCTATGAAAGCCCGGAAGAGAATATCGCCTATTGCGAATGCACCGCCAACAAGGTCGCGAACGATTTTACCAAAACCCCGGCGCTGGCGCCCGCTTATGTTCGCCATCTGACCTACGAGTCTTACCTCTATTGCAACGATCCGCAAAACCGCGAGAAAAAAGCGGCCCAGGCCAAAACGGAAACCCTGCCCTACGTTAAAACCGCGAACTGACGATCGTCTTTGCACCGCTCAGAACGGTTTCGGCATGGCTTCCCGCCATAGGCAGGAAATTTTCCGCAAAGAACCGCGCCTTTAGAATCTTGTTCTCCAGAAACGCCGCGTCGCCCTCGCCGCCGGAAAGTTTTTCCTGCGCCGCCAGCGCCGCGCGCGCCATCATCATCCCGCACGCCGCCGTCGCCAACGCCTTGAGATAAACCGAACTCACCGCCGCGACATAATCAGCGTCGTCCCCGGCCAGCGCGAAGAGATGCTCCGACGCCTTTCCCACCGCGGCATAGGCATCGGCAAGCCGTTTGCGAATGACTTCGGCATCGTCGCCGCTCGCCTCTTTCAGCGACGCCAGTACAGCGTCGAATGTTTTCAGGAAAACCTTCAGGTCGCTGCCGCCGCCGCGCAGAATCTTCCGGAACGCGAGATCGGCGGACTGGATTCCGTTCGTGCCTTCATAGATCGGAAGAATCCGCGCGTCGCGCAGGAATTGCGCCGCGCCCGTTTCCTCGATGAAACCCATGCCGCCGTGAATCTGTATCCCCGTGCTGGCCACATCCACCGCCATATCCGTGCACCAGGACTTGACCAGCGGCGTCAGCAGATCGACGCAGCCCCGCGCCGCCGCATCGCCCGCATTGGCAAGGTCGAGCGAAAGCGCCGCTTCATAGGCCAGAACGCGCCCCGCCTCCACCTGCGAGGCCATCGAAAGCAGCATGCGCTTTACATCCGGATGCTCCGAAATACTCACGCGGCCGGAATCCTTCTTCGATACCGACACGCCCTGCACACGATCCTTCGCATAAGCCAGCGCCTTTTGATACGCGGCCTCGGCAATCGCCACGCCCTGCAATCCCACGGACAGGCGGGCATTGTTCATCATCGTGAACATATTCTTCATGCCCTCATTCTCCGCGCCGACGAGATAGCCGATAGCGCCGCCCTTGTCTCCGAACTGCATCGTGCAGGTCGGTGAGGCATGGATGCCGAGCTTGTGCTCCAGCCCTGTGCAGAGCAGGTCATTGCGCGTCCCGTCCTTCAAAAACTTCGGAACGAGGAACAGTGAAATACCTTTAATCCCTTCCAGCGCGCCCTCGATGCGCGCGAGCACCAGATGGATGATGTTGTCGGTGTAGTCATGCTCGCCGTATGTGATGAAAATCTTCTGGCCCGAAATCCTGTACGCGCCGTCGTTACCCCGCACCGCCTTGCTGCGGACGGCAGACAAATCCGATCCCGCCTGCGGCTCGGTGAGGTTCATCGTCCCCGTCCATTCGCCCGAAATCATCTTCGGCAGGTATTCGGCTTTCAGTTCATCCGATCCGTGCGCCTCGATCGCCTCGACCGCGCCCTGATTGAGAAGCGGGCACAACCCGAACGCCATGTTCGCGCCCTGCCACATTTCCTGCACCGCGAACGCGACCAGCCACGGCAATCCCTGCCCGCCATGCGCGGGATCGAACACCACGGAATTCCATCCGCCCTCGCAATACTGCTTATACGCGTCCTTGAATCCAGGCGCGGTGGTAACGTCCCCGTCCTTCCATTTCGCGCCGGCCTTGTCGCCCGTATGATTGAGCGGCGCCAACACATCCGCCGCAAGCTGCGCCGCCGGCTCCAGAATGCTGCCCACCATCTCCCCATCCAGCTTGCCCAGGTCCGGATGCTCCGGCAGCTTGTCCAGCCCCACAACATCGCTCAGGACGAACATCATATCTTGGGTCGGGGGTAAGTAGGTCATAAGGCTCCTCGAACAGGGGAATCAATAAAAGGGATAGACAATTATGGCACAAGCCACTCAGCAAGTCGCTCGATTATCCGAAAATGAAATAGTTCAAGCACCGCAAAAATACCTAAGATATAAGGAAAAATGAACTCACTAAAAGATGCGCCTTTCCATATGTGATCTGAGAAGGCGACTATCTTGGCATAGAAAAGTCTATATGAAGGTAGTAATACTTCGCTCCTATGAGGATTATCTTCGTCTTTATAATCAACATAATACAGCAGGCTTTTCCAACTCTGCCTTTGCGGACTGTGAGGCGTGACAGCTCGGGCGTAGTAGAAGGATTTTCCCGTCGATTTCCGAAGAGCTTTAATTCTCAAACCATCTGTCATGAGTACTCAAACCATTTGTGCTCTACATGTAGTAACAGGCATAGGAACGGTTAGAAACTGGCACATATCTTGAAACTCTTATCCTGTAATGAGAACAAGAACCACGCGGTGAAGCGAGTAGGACAATGGCACAAAATCTAATGCAAAACAAAGCCTTACAGGCATTTCAAGTCCCGAAGGACGTCTACAATGCCATCCGTAAGGCGGCGAACGCCACGGG
>DASTUM010000067.1:0-3763 GCA_035759665.1 Micavibrio sp. | reverse complement strand
GAGGCGCGTGACGATGAGGTCGTCGATGATGCCGCCTTGCTCGTTGGTGAGGACGGTGTATTTGGCGACACCCGCGCCGAGTTTGGAAATGGCGGAGGGTGTCAGTTTTTCCCAGAGTGCGGCGGCGCCCGCGCCTTCGACACGTATCTGGCCCATGTGGGAGACATCGAAGATGCCGGCCTTTTCGCGTGTCCAGTTGTGTTCGGTGAGGACGCCGGTTTCATACTGGATAGGCATGTCGTATCCAGCGAATTCGGCCATTTTGGCTTTCAGTTCCAGATGCTTGGCGTGCAGGGGCGTGGTCTTCATGGGACTCCTTGCCTTTCGGTAAGCGGCTTCTTATATTAATGTTAGGAACGACAGTTTAGAATTATTGCCGTACCGGAAGCCAGTTTTTTAGAAGGAGCGACGCTTATGTCCACAGAGAACAAAGAGAAACCGACGAAAGAGCAAGACAAAGGCACCAACAAGGGAGGACACGGCGGCTGCGGCTGCGGTCACAGCCACTAAGTTGACCAATGATGACCAACAAAAATGTTGGTCAACAAAAACCCCGCTTCGCGGGGTTTTTTATTGGGCCAGAGGCGCGGCATATAAATCGTAATCATCCGAGTCTTCGACGCGGACTTTGACGATGTCGCCCTGGTTTAGGTGGCCGGCGTCGCGGAGGTAGACTTTGCCGTCGATTTCGGGGGCGTCGCCTTCGGAGCGGGCGTCGGCGCCGCCGTCTTCGCCGATTTCGTCGATGATGACCATGATGTCCTTGCCGACTTTTTGTTGCAGTTTTGCGGCGCTGATCTTCTGCTGCACGGCCATGAAGCGTTCGTAGCGTTCCTGCTTTACGTCTTCGGAGACTTGCAGTTCGATTTCGTTGGCTTTCGCGCCTTTGACGGGTTCGTATTTGAAGGCGCCGACGCGGTCGAGTTGAACCTCTTGCAGCCAGTCGAGCATGAACTGGAAATGTTCCTCGGTTTCGCCGGGGTGGCCGACGATGAAGGATGAGCGGATGGTGAGGTCGGGGCACATATCGCGCCATGCTGCGATCCGTGCTGCAGTCTTTTCCTGATGCGCGGGGCGTTTCATCAGCCTGAGCACGTCGGGATGCGCGTGCTGGAACGGGATGTCGATATAGGGCAGGATCTTGCGTTCGTTCATCAGCGGGAAGACCTTGTCCACATGCGGGTAGGGATAGACATAGTGCATCCGCACCCAGATGCCGAGTTCGCCTAGCGCTTCGGCAAGGTCTTGAAACTTCGTCGCCCGGCGTTTGCCCTTCCAGCCGAATTCCTGATACTTCAGATCGACGCCGTAAGCGGACGTATCCTGCGAGATGACGAGCAGTTCCTTGACGCCTGCCTTCGCCAGATTTTCGGCTTCGGCAATCACATGATGGATCGGGCGGGAAACGAGGTCGCCGCGCAGGCCGGGAATGATGCAGAAGGTGCAGCGGTTGTTGCAGCCCTCGGAGATTTTCAGATAGGCGTAGTGGCGCGGTGTGAGTTTCAGCCCTTCGGGCGGCACGAGGTCGAGATAGGGATCGTGCTGCGGCGGGACAGCATCGTGGACGGCGCCGACAACCTGTTCATATTGATGCGCGCCGGTGACGGCGAGGACGTTGGGAAAACGCGAGGTGATTTCCTCGGGGTTCTTGCCCATGCAGCCGGTGACGATGACGCGGCCGTTTTCCTTCATCGCGGTGCCGATGGCGTTCAGGGATTCTTCCTTGGCCGAATCCAGGAACCCGCAGGTGTTCACGATGACAACATCGGCGTCATCGTATTTTCCGGACATTTCGTAGCCTTCGCTACGCAGCTTGGTCAGAATCCGTTCGGAATCGACCAGCGCCTTGGGGCAGCCGAGGGAGATCATGCCGACTTTGGGGGCGGGTTTGTTCATGGCGGAGGGTATACAGGAAGAGCGGGTGAAATGGGAAGGAAATTGTGGTTTCGCGCCGTTTTGGCGGGGTCGGCGTTATAAGGAACCGTAAGGAGACGCAGCGATCCGTGGATTGCTTCGTCCCCCGGATCAAGTCCGGGGTCCCCGTAATGACGGGAGTGGCGGGCGAGGCGGAGGTGGGCTTCGACCATCCGCACGAAAGCGAGTTGTTCGCGCAGCAGGCTTGAGTTTGCGCTCCAGCGCCGAATAAGAGCCATGCTTAAGGGCGTTTTGCGCGGCGCGGGCCTTGCCTTGCGCGGTTTTGGGGCCGGTCGATTGCACCATGGCCGCCAGCGGTGGATTTTCGCGGCTTGCGCCGCCCGTTGTTCAGGTGTCCATGTGAGGCCCCGGCGGGGGATGGGATTTAATAGTTCGTTCAATGAAAATTTCTGGTTTTGTGCAAGGCGTGCGGACGCAATGCGAGGTTTTTCAAGGGATTGGCGACGCGGGTGTTTTGGGGCTGAAGGCATGGGGTATTGTAGGACTTATTTCCTAAACGTCAAGAGGAACAACAGGCGGGCGGGGGGTGTTGGATCGATATACCCCAACCAAGGAGGATTTTATGGACAAGGAAATTCCCAGAGACATACATGCGGCCCGCCCCCAGCGCTTTCCGCAGCAGGGGCGCGTCGCGATCATAACGGCGGACAACGTGGAGGATCAGGAATTTTTCTACCCGTACTACCGTTTTCTTGAGGCCGGCTACGTCGTTGACGTGTTGACGCCCAAGGGCAAGGATTTGAAGGGCAAGAACGGCGCGGGGCTGGAGGATACGGTGAAGATCGAGGATGCAAACGCCGATGAATACGACCTGCTTTACGTTCCCGGCGGCAAGGCCCCCGCGAAGTTGAAAAAAGAGAAAGAGGCGGTTGAGTTTGTTCAGCAATTCTGCAAAACGGGCCGTCCCGTCGGCGCAATCTGCCATGGGCCGCAGCTTCTGGCCAAGGCCGGCGTCATCAGCGGCAGGAAGATTGCCGCATGGCCGGAATGCGAGGAAGAAGTAGAGGAAGCGGGCGCCGTATATCAATACACGGAATGCATGAAAGACGGGCCGTTCATCACGGGCCGCTGGCCGGGCGATCTGCCAGGACAGATGAAGGCGGTTATGGAGGCACTCGGCGCGAAACAGTTTCCGCAAAAGCGGGTGGCGTGAGCGGATTCATCGTGCGCGTCTTGCGAGTGCAGCGAAGCAATCCAGTGTCTTGTGAAGTCCGTTGGATTGCTTTGTCCTCCGGATCAAGTCCGGGCTCCTCGCAATGACGATAACGGGTTACTCGACCGGGGTTTGTTGCGTCCAGCCGCCGCCAAGGGCTTTGTAGAGATCTACGGAAGCGGCGAGGCGGTCGTTTTTGGTCTGGATGTAATTGTCCTCGGCGGCGAGCATCGTGCGGCGGGAATCCAGCAGGATCTGGAAGTCGATGGAGCCGACATCATATTGCTGTTTCGAAAGATCGTAGGCTTTGCGGGCTTCGTTCATCGCGGTTTCGAGCGAGGTTTCACGCGATTCGGCGGCCTTTACCGCCGAAAGCGCATCTTCGACGTCCTTGAATGAAGTCAGGACGGTCTTGCGGTAGGTTTCCACAAGTTCGGTTTTGCGCGCCTCGGTATAGGCGAGGTTGCCGGACAAAAGGCCGCCCTTGAAGATCGGCGCGACCAAGCCGCCGAGAAGGGAGGCCGTTGTCGTCGCTGGATCGCCAAGCGGCGTCGCAGCAATGCCGAGATCGAGGCCGATGTTGAATTGCGGGAAGAAGGCCGCGCGGGCCGCGCCGATATCGGCGTTGGCGGCGAGCAGGTCGGATTCGGCGGCGCGGATATCCGGGCGGCGCTC
>DASTUM010000066.1:0-31309 GCA_035759665.1 Micavibrio sp. | reverse complement strand
CATGATCTTGACGATTTCCTCGCAGGTTACGGGTATCAGCTTGTCGAGATTTTCCGGCCCCGTGCCCGCATAGATTTCAAACTGCCCGTCATCGTGATAGGCGGAGTGCGAGGAATAGATCGAATAAACGAGGCCGCGCTTCTCGCGGATTTCCTGAAACAGGCGCGATGACATGCCGCCGCCCATCACGGTGCCGAGAATGACGGCGGAATAATAATCGGGGTCTTCGCGATTGACGCCCTGAAATCCCAGAACGACGTGGCTTTGCTCAAGCTCTTTTTCCACGCGCTTGTCGCCGCCTTCATACTTTGCCGGCGTGTAATTCTGATGCGTATTCTTCGGCAGGTCGGAAAACATCGTCCGCGCCGTATGCACGAATGTATCGTGGTCGATATTGCCCGCCGCGGACACGACCAGTTTTTCCGGCGTGTAGAACCGGTGAACGTAATCGTAAAGCGTATCCTTCCTCATATTCTCGATGATGGTTTCGCGGCCCAAAATGGGCGCTCCGAGCGCCTGATCCGGATAGGCTGTTTCCTGATAATAATCGAACACCACGTCGTCCGGCGTGTCGTTCGTCATACCGATTTCCTGCAAAATGACGCCGCGTTCCTTTTCCAGTTCGCTGTCCGGAAAAGTCGGGCGCTGCAAAATATCCGAAAGGATATCCATCGCCATCGGCATATCGTTTTTCAAAAGGTGGATATAGTAAGCCGTGATCTCGCGGCTCGTATAGGCGTTGATCTGCCCGCCGACATCCTCGACCGCTTCGGCGATCTGGCGCGAGGTACGCGTGGGCGTACCGTTGAACATCATATGCTCAACCATGTGGGCGACGCCGTTATGCTTCAAATCCTCGTGGCGCGTGCCGACGTCGGCCCAGACGCCTACGGCGACCGTTTCCATTTCGGGAACGCTGTCAGTGATGACCCGGAGGCCGGATTCCAGTGTGGTTACTTCTATGCTCATGATGATGTGTTCTTCCTGACGAAATCCTGCAATTGGGTCTGATCGTTGGGCAGGACAGTAAATTTTTCTTTTCTATCATACAAATCCGCCATGTGCGCTGGCAAGGGCGGACGGATTCCCGTGGCCTTTTCCACCGCATCGGGAAATTTGGCAGGGTGCGCGCAGGCCAGCGCCACCAGCGGTACGGCGGAATCCCGCTCCGCCGACCAAGCGGCGGACAGGCCGACCGCCGTATGCGGATCGATCATGTAACCGGTTTCCTTGTAGCATTCGGCCATTATGACGAGGGTCTGCGGATCTGTGCAGCGGCAGGCCTCGAATATCTCCCGCGCCTTCTTCATATGTTTGTCATCGACGGTAAAAGAGCCGCTTTGCCTGAAAGATTCCATTTTAGCGCGGACGTCATCGGCGTTGCGACTTAGAAGGTCAAAGAGAAAGCGTTCGAAATTGCTGGACACCTGGATATCCATGCTGGGCGAGAGCGAAGGCTCAACAACTTCCGCCTTCATCTCGCCGGTTTCGAAGAAGCGGGTCAGAATGTCGTTGCGGTTGGAACCGATGACGAGCTTTTCAATCGGAAGCCCCATCTTCATCGCGCAATAGGCCGCATAGACATTGCCGAAATTCCCCGTGGGCACAGCGAAGGAAATCCTGCGGTCTTGGGATACGCCCAGCGATATGGCGGCGGCGACGTAATAGACGATCTGCGCCATAATGCGCGCCCAGTTGATCGAATTGACGGCGGACAAATCCATCTCTTCGCGGAACGCCCTGTCCGCGAACATCGCTTTCACCGCCTTCTGGCAATCGTCGAAATTGCCTTCCAGCGCAATATTAAAGACATTGGGCGAATCCACGCCCGTCATCTGGCGGCGCTGCACTTCGGACGTCCGGCCTTTGGGATGCAAAATGAAAATATTAACGTTCTCGCACGCCTTGCAGCCTTCGATGGCGGCGGAGCCCGTATCGCCGGATGTAGCGCCGACGATCGTGATCTTGCGGCGCTGGCGTTCCAGAACATGATCGAACAGGCGGCCAAGCAATTGCAGGGCGTAATCCTTGAACGCGATCGTCGGCCCGTGGAAAAGCTCCATGACCCACGTGTTCGGGCCGAGCTGGACAAGCGGCGCCACTGCCGAATGACTGAAATTATTCTCGTAAGTCTCGACGACGATCGCTTGCAATTCGTCATCGGGAATGTCATCGCCGACGAACGGCTTGATCACCCGATAGGCGATATCGGTATAAGCAAGCCCCCGCATCGCGGCCAGATCGAGCTTCGGCCATTCGGCCGGAACATAAAGCCCGCCATCGGGCGCCATGCCGGACAGCAGGACGTCGGTAAAGGATTTCGGCGTTTTGTCGCCGCGGGTGGATACGAACCGGATCATGGGCTCTTTTAAAGCATAATCCGGCAATTCCTCCAAGCCCTTAGGCGGCCTCGAGATACCTGTCCTGCAGGTGGGAAATAAGCGGCCCCGGCGTCAAGCGGGCCCCCGTAACACTTTCCAGCAGGTCGTCCATCCGCATCAATCGGCCCTGGGCATAGATCTTATCGGCCAGCCATTGCTGGATGGGCAGGAAATCGCCCGCCGCCAGAAGCTCGGGGATATTCTGGACGTCCTTTTTCATCTTGTCGTGGATCTGCGCCGCCGCCATGTGGCCGATCGTATAGGAGGGGAAATAGCCGAACTTGCCGACGAACCAGTGGACGTCCTGCAAACAGCCCTGCGCGTAGCTTTGCGGCTCCACACCCAGATGCTCTTTCATGCCCGCGTTCCAGGCCTCGGGCAGATCCTTGACCTGCAGGCGCCCGGCGATCAGGTCTTTTTCAAGCTTCATGCGCATCCGGATATGGAAGAAATACGTCACCTCGTCCGCGCTCTTGCGATCGACGCCGGGCTTGACGTGAATCTTGAGGCGGTAGAGGTTTTCCGCCGTCATGGCGGGGTCGCCGAACTTCTGGAACAGGCCCTCGACCCGCGGGGCGAGATAGCGGAAAAATTCTTTCGTGCGGCCAAGGATCATCTCGATCAGCAGGGCCTGCGATTCCTGCATGGCGGCGCCGAGATCCTGCCCCACCGGCTGGTAGCGCCACGTCTCGCGCGGCAAGCCCTGAATATAGATACCGTGTCCGCCCTCGTGCAGCGCGCTCTTCATGGAATCGAGGAAGTTGCCGGCATCGGACAGCTTGATGACGAGGCGGGTGTCGTCGGGCGTGCCGCCCTCGACGGGATTATGGCCCGTTTCATACAGGCCGCCGCGGGTGAAATCGAAACCCATGACTTTGAGCAGGGATTTGTTCAGCCACAGCTGCTGGGCCGAGGGGAACGGGCCGGTCAAAGGAATCGGCTCCGCCCGCTTGCCTTGCTCGTCCATGATCCAGGGAAGCAGCTCCTTGAGCTTTACCTCCAGCCGCGTGAACACGGCCTCGACATCATCGATGCGCGCGCCGGGCATATATTCGCGCATAAGCGCCTGATAGGCCGGGTCGGTCGCGTGGTCGTTGTCTTTAAGAACCTTGGCGTCGGCGATGCGCTTTTGCAGGTCGACCATATCCTCAAGGAAAGGTTTCGCCTCCTCCCAGTCGTCGAATTTCAAAACGTCACGATGCTTGCGGCGGCCTTCATAGGCGAGGCGCGCCTTTTTTTCCATCAGGTCAGGCGGCACCTGGGCGACGTGGCGGTAGGACACTTCCATTTCACGCAGGTTCGCCTTGTCCCACTCGTCCCAGGCGCCGGAGTTCTTCTTCTGGTGGGCATGCGCTTCCTCGATGCGTGCCGCCATCTTATGGTCCGCAAGCTCCTCGTGCATACGGCGGAATAGAAAAGCGATCTGGCCGAGGCGGCTCTTATACGCCCCTTCCGGCATGGCGGTCAGGAAGTCCCTCCCCAGCGCTTCGATGATGGCGTTCATCCTGCCGATATCGCGAAAGGCCATTTTGAGGTCCATATAGGCCCGCGACGGGTGCTCTTCATATTGCTTGGTGTTGGGAACATCGTCCGGCTTGCGCGGCGGCGGCAGGCGGAGCAGCTCATCCGCCTGGGCCTTGAGCTTAATGAAACGACTGGCAAGGGGAAGCCCCGCAGCCCACATCTTGACCCTGTTCCAGTAATCGCTGCCGAAGGACATTTGTTAACCTTTGCTAAAAAACCGCCTGACTGTTTCTTTCTGCCTGCCAACTATGGTCATAATATGACCGCAAGTCGGTGGAACCGGTGACTATGATACCCCGAAAAGGAAACGCCCGCACCGGAAGTCCGGCACGGGCGCTTGAAAAGTCAAAAGCTCGGCAAGGCCAAGCTTATTTCTTTTTCTTCGCTACTTTTTTCTTAGCGGCGGGTTTTTTCTTCGCTACTTTTTTTACCGTTTTGGTAGCTTTTTTAACGGTTTTTTTCTTAGCTGCCGGTTTCTTTTTAGCAACTTTTTTCTTGGCCGTCTTTTTTACAACAGACGTTGCCATTTTCTTTGCCGGTTTGCGTTTCGCGGCAGGTTTCTTCTTCGTAGCCATAGTTTCCATCTCCTTAGGTTTTGGAAGTTCCCCTGATGATCTCAGGAGAAGGTTAAGAAAGTACTTACACGCGAATCAGTGTATCCCAATTTCGATATTTGCAAAAGGGTTTCTGAAAAGTGATTCAGAATATTCGTCGGTGTGACTCAAAAGTCACACAGGATGCGGGGTCGACTACTGCCAACTATTCCCACTCGATCGTGCCGGGCGGCTTCGATGTGATGTCATAGACGACGCGGTTGATGCCGCGCACTTCGTTGATGATGCGGGTGGCGACGCGGCTCAAAAACTCATGATCGAAATGGTAGTAATCCGCCGTCATGCCGTCGGTCGAGGTCACGGCACGGATGGCGCAGACATGGTCGTAGGTGCGCTCGTCGCCCATGACGCCCACGGTTTTGACGGGGAGCAGGACGGCGAAGGCCTGCCAGATGGCATCATACAGACCGGCGGTCTTGATCTCTTCTATATATATGGCGTCCGCCTTGCGGAGGATGTCCAGCTTCTCCTTCGTGATCTCTCCGGGCACGCGGATGGCAAGGCCGGGGCCGGGGAACGGGTGGCGGCGGATGAAATCCTCGGGCATGCCAAGCTCGCGGCCCAGCGCCCGCACCTCGTCCTTGAAAAGCTCCCTCATCGGTTCGACAAGCTTCAGCTTCATGTAATCGGGCAGGCCGCCGACATTGTGGTGGGACTTAATCGTCTGCGACGGGCCGCCGTTCGGGGCGGCAGATTCGATGACGTCGGGATAGAGCGTACCCTGCGCGAGGAATTCCGCCCCGCCGATCCGCCGGGAGCATTCGTCGAACACGTCGATGAACAGCTTGCCGATCGTCTTGCGCTTGGTCTCTGGATCGCTCACCCCTTCGAGCGCACCAAGGAAGAGGGCGGAGGCGTCTTCATGGATCAGCGGGATATTGTAATGGTCCCGGAACATCTTCACGACCTGCTCGCTCTCCCCCGAACGCATCAGGCCGGTATCGACATAGATGCAGGTTAGCTGATCGCCGATGGCTTCGTGCAGGAGAATGGCCGTGACCGACGAATCGACTCCGCCCGACAGCCCGCAAATAACCTTGCCCTTGCCGACCCGCTCCCTGATCCTGGCGATCGACTCTTCGCGGAAAGCCGCCATCGTCCAGTCGCCCGTGCAGCCGCAAATCCTGTGCGTGAAGTTTTTGAGGAGCTGCGCGCCGTGCGGCGTATGCACGACTTCGGGGTGAAACTGCGTCGCCCAGAAACGGCGCTCCTCGTTGGCGATGATGGCGAACGGCGCGCCTTCCGATCTGGCGATCACCTTGAAGCCTGCGGGAAGCTTCGTCACGCGGTCGCCATGGCTCATCCAAACCTGCTCGTGCGCGCCCTTTTTCCAGACGTCTTCGGATATCGCGCTCTGTTCGACCACGTCGATATGGGCGCGCCCGAACTCGCGGTCATGCCCGCTTTCAACAACCCCGCCCAGCTGCTGCACCATCGTCTGCTGACCGTAGCAGATGCCGAAAATCGGCAAGCCCATATCATATATATAAGCCGGAGCGCGGGGGCTTCCCTGATCGTTCACACTGCAGGGGGAGCCTGAGAAGATAATGCCCTTCGGGTTGTAGGCTTTTACCTTCGCCTCATCTGCCTGGCTGAAGGGCCATATCTCGCAATAGACGCCGCTCTCGCGAAGCCTGCGGGCGATCAGCTGCGTTACCTGCGAACCGAAGTCGAGAATCAGAATGCGGTCATGCCGCGGAGAGGAAGATTGCGATGTCTGGGGAGCTGTGCTTGTCATGGCCATTTTTAGCCAAAACCGGACAAAATGGCAAGCTCTCCGGCCCCGGCCCCGGAGATAAAACTCGACTTCTCCGGGGCTTTTTGTCTAACGTGAGGGATGAGCAAGCCGACCTTCAGCTTCGAGTTTTTCCCGCCCAAAACCCCGCAAGGGGAAGAATCGCTTCTGGAAACCGTGCGCATCCTGTCCGCCCTGAACCCGGCCTTTATGACGGTCACTTTCGGCGCGGGCGGATCAACGCGGGAGGGAACGCTCGAAACCCTCAAGGCCATCCGCGGCGTGACGGATATCCCCCTCGCCTGCCACCTCACCTTCATCTCGATCACGAGGACGGAGCTGAAAGCCTATCTCGACCGGCTCTGGGCCATGGGCGTGCGGCATATCGTGGCCCTGCGCGGCGACATGCCGCAGGATTTGCAATGGCCGCTCGATCCCGACCTTGACTATTACCAGTACACATCGGATTTCGTTGAAGGCATCAAGGCGCACAAGCCTTTTGAAATTTCCATCGGCGCCTATCCCGACAAGCATCCCGACGCGCCGGACAGAGCCGCCGACATCCTGGCCCTGAAAAAGAAATGTGCCGCCGGTGCAGACCGCGCCATTACGCAATTTTTCTTCGACCATGACCGCTACGCCGCCTTCCTCAAAGATCTTGAAAACGCCGACATCGCGACGCCCGTCGTCCCGGGCATGTTTCCCATCGGCAACTACCAAAACATGCTGAAGTTCGCGGAGCGTTGCGGCGCGTGCGTTCCCCCTCCCATCCGTCAAAAATTCGAGAGCGCGCCGGAAGACCGGCATCCGGCCATCGCCGAAGAACTGCTGCTATGGCAGATCGACGATCTGATCGGGCGCGGCATAGGCCATTTCCATTTCTACACGCTCAACAAGGCCGACATGCTTCAGCGAATCCTGAAATAAGATTTTTAGAATCATTTTGACAAGCGCCGAGGCTTTCTGTTTAAAATAAAGGAATATCATCCAGATCAGCCGAGGGACAGGCCCGACGACGCTGAAGCAACCTGTAGGCACCCCCGGTGCCCGGCAAGGTGCTAAATCCTGCGGCGCAAGCCGGAAGATGAAACGGGTTCGTCATTCCATGACAGTCTCTTTTTATCGGCCGGAACGCCACAGGCGAACCGGTTTTTTTATTGTTTTGAAAAGGAGAAGGATATGAGCGAACAGACAGGCACCGATTGGTGCAACAGCACAAAAACGGCGCGCGCGGGCGTGGACAAAGACCCGCTTCACGGCTCGGTTACGCCGGCGCTCTATCTCTCCACGAATTATTCCTTCGAATCTTTGGGCAAGAAGCGCCCCTACGATTATTCCCGCACCGGAAACCCGACGCGCGACGAGCTCGGCCGCGCCATCGCCGCGCTCGAGGGCGGGCATGACGCCGTCATTACCTCCTCCGGCATGGCGGCGCTCGATCTTGTTTTCTCGTTTCTGTCGCCCGGGGACGTCATCGTCGCGCCGCATGATTGCTACGCCGGAACCAACCGCCTTCTGCAAACCCGCGCCGCGAAAAAGCAATTCGACGTTCTTTTCGCTGATCTGACCAAAACCGAAAACCTTCCCCCGGTCTTCGCCTGCAAGCCTAAACTCGTCCTGATCGAAACGCCCAGCAATCCCCTGCTTCGCATCACGGATATCGCGGCGGTTGCGGACATCGCCAAACGCACGGGCACAGTCGTGGCCGTGGACAATACATTCCTCTCTCCCGTTCTTCAAAACCCGCTCGGCCTCGGCGCCGATATCGTCATCCATTCGACGACGAAATATATCAATGGCCATGGCGATGTGGTCGGCGGGGCGGTCGTTTCGAAGACACAAGAGCTGCACGAACAATTCGCCGCATGGGCGAATTGCACGGGCACGACCGGCGCACCCTATGACAGTTTTCTCATCCTGCGCGGAATCCGCACGCTCGATCTGCGCGTCCGCCAGCAGAATGAAAGCGCGGCCATCGTCGCGCAGCATCTCGCCGCTCATCCTTCCATCGAAAAAGTTTATTATCCCGGCCTTGAGGATCACCCCGGACACGATATCGCCGCGCGCCAGCAAAAAGGCTTCGGCGCCATGCTCAGCATGGAGGTGAAAGGCGGCATCGAAGCGGTGCGGAGCTTCACCGAAGGACTCCGGCTGTTCAGCTTCGCGGAATCGCTCGGCGGTTACGAAAGCCTCGCGGCACATCCCGCGACAATGACCCATGTCTCCATGGACAAGGATACGCAGATCAAGGCCGGAATCACCGACGGGCTGATCCGCCTGTCCATCGGGCTCGAATCGCCAGACGATCTGACCCGCGATCTCGATGCCGCGCTGGGAAAGAATAAGAAAACGCTGTTTCTGGCGGCTTCTTGACAGCCATAAGGCCCGCATTCATTCTAGAAACGATTACATTTTCAAAGGAAAAGCCATGGTCCTCGCCCTCAATCTCGGATTCCCCCGCATCGGCCTCAAACGCGAACTGAAAAAGTCGCTGGAGAGCTACTGGAAAGGTGACATATCAAAAGAAGATCTGTTCAAGACAGGCAAGGAACTCCGCCTGCGCCACTGGCAACTTCAAAAGGATGCGGGGATCAGCTTCATACCCACCAATGATTTTTCCTACTACGATCATATCCTCGACGCCGCCTGCCTGCTTGGCTGCATTCCCGAACGCTACGACCTGGACGATCCGGATTTGTATTTCTCCATGGCGCGGGGGAGCCAGAAGAACGGGCGCGACGTGATCGCGATGGAAATGACGAAATGGTTCGACACGAACTATCACTATATCGTCCCCGAACTCAAAAAAGACCAGACCTTCAAACTATCGACCGACAAGATTTTTACCGAGACGAAAGAGGCGCAAGACGCAGGCTTTAATGCCTACCCTGTCCTGATCGGCCCCATATCCTTCCTGATGCTGGCCAAAAAAGCGGACAATTTCACCGATTGCCGCTGCACACTCGTCAAGCCCCTCGTCGATGTCTACATTGAAATCTGCCGGAAACTCCTGGCGCAGGGCGTCACATGGATTCAACTGGACGAACCCTGCCTAGCCCTCGATCTCGAAGACCGCTATAAGACCGTGTACCAAGCCGCCTACAAACAATTAAAAGACGCGGTGCCGGAGATCGACATCTACATGCCGACCTATTTCGACGGCCTGCGCGACAATACCGACCTCGCCTTCTCCCTGCCCGTTACCGCCATCGGCATCGATGTCGTCCGCGCGCCGGATCAACTCGAACCCTGCGTCAAGAAAGCGAAAGAAACCGGGAAATTCCTCGCCATCGGAATCGTCGATGGCCGCAACGTCTGGAAGAACGACCTTTCGGCATCATTGACGCAACTGGAAAAGGCCAAGGCCGTTCTCGGCGATGCTTTCGCCGTTTCGGGAAGCTGCTCGCTTCTCCACACGCCGATCGATCTCGACGCGGAAACCGTGCTCGATGCTGAACTGAAAAACTGGATGGCTTTCTCGAAGCAAAAGCTTTTTGAAATCGTCACCCTTGCGAAAGGCGCATGGCACGGCCGCGATGCAATCGAGGCCGAACTGGAGGCGAGCGACAAAGCCGCGGCCTCCCGCAAAACCTCCACGCGCATCCATAACGACACGGTGCAAAAGCGCATGGCGTCCATCACGCCCACCATGGCAAGTCGCAAGAGCCCGTTCTCCGAACGCCGCAAGCTGCAGCAGGCGGATTTGAAACTCCCCGCTTTCCCGACCACGACCATCGGCTCCTTCCCCCAGACGCCGGATATTCGGAATGCCCGCGCCGCTTTCAAGAAGGGCGACCTGGATCAGGCCGGATACACCGCTGCGATGAAGAAGGAAATCGAAACCGTCGTCCGCTATCAGGAAGACGCCGGTCTCGACGTCCTCGTCCATGGCGAGCCGGAGCGCAACGACATGGTCGAATATTTTGGCGAACAGCTCGACGGCTACGCTTTCAGCCAGAACGGCTGGGTGCAATCTTACGGCTCCCGCTACGTCAAGCCGCCGATCATCTATGGCGACATTTCGCGCCGCCGCCCGATGACGGTGGAATGGTCGAAATACGCGCAAAGCCTGACACGGCGTCCGATGAAGGGAATGCTGACGGGGCCTATCACCATCCTGTGCTGGTCTTTCGTGCGCAACGACCAGAGCCGCCAGAAAACGGCCCGGCAAATCGCCCTCGCCATCCGCGACGAGGTCGTTGATCTCGAAAAGGCCGGCATCAAGGTCATCCAGATCGACGAGCCGGCTCTGCGCGAAGGCCTGCCACTCCGCGAATCCGACTGGAAAGACTATCTGAAATGGTCGGTCGAGGCGTTCCGCCTTTCCGCCAGCGGCGTTGCAGACGCAACACAGATCCACACCCATATGTGCTACGCCGATTTCAACGATATCATCGAATCGATCGGCGCGCTGGACGCGGACGTCATTTCCATCGAAACTTCGCGTTCGCAAATGGAGTTGCTCGGTGCGTTCGGCACCTATAAGTACCCGAACGAAATCGGGCCGGGAGTCTACGACATCCACTCGCCCCGCATTCCTTCGACGCAGGAAATGGTCGGCCTTCTTGAAAAGGCGTCGAAGGTTCTGCCCGCCGCGCAGCTTTGGGTCAACCCGGACTGCGGCCTGAAAACCCGGGGCTGGGCCGAAGTGAAACCCGCCCTAGCCAACATGGTGGAAGCGGCGAAAATCATGCGGGAACGCTACAAAGGCAAAGCCGTCGCTTAAAATCAGAAAAAACAAAAGGCCGGAAACTTTCCGGCCTTTTTATTTCGGCGGCGATTACCGCTATATCGCTTTTTCCAGTTTTTCGACCAGCTTCTTGCCTTTGGCGGACAGGAACAATTCCTTGCGGCGGCGGTCCTCGCGGGCGTGCTTGACGGTGACGAGACCGTACGGTTTTCCCATGCGGCGGGCATTCGACAGCGCGCCGATCGTGCGCGACATCACCGACATCGAAATGCCGGTGCGGTCGGAAACGTCTTTCAGCGACACGCCTTCTTCCGATGCGATTTCCGCAAAAACGGTTACCCACTGAATCGGGAATTCAGGATCAATAGCGATCAGCTCCTGTAAAATTCCCTGCAGTTTTGTCATTTTTTTGTTCGTCATTGGCCGCTCTTCTTATCGGTGTCCATTTGCCTGTTGTGAATATGAGCTGAGTATATGGCATATCTACAATCGTTTCGCAATGGTAACTTGTTCTTTTGTATAATGGCATTCCGCCGAACTCGCGGTTCCATTCCACGGTGATCGCGCGGATCCTCCCTAGTTTCACATACAATATCATGATTTTACCCCCACATTGAAATTTGAAAAATTATTGCTCCGCTCGCTAAAATTCTTTCGTCCGCAGCGGCAGGCTTGAAATATAATCGCGAAACAAACGGATGCGTTCGCGTTTTACGATACGATAGACCAGAGCGGCGCGTCCTGCCCTGCGGCGCAAAATCTCCCGCTGACCGCATATACGCGAACGGACAAGAACATCTTTTTCCCCGTCATATCTCCCATCGATTTTGTGCAATCTTTTTTTCAATCTCAGGAACAATTTCTTATGTTCCATTTCCTGCCGCGAAAATTGCAGAAGATCGAGAATCTGCGGCCTGGTGCGGCGGTAAAACCTCCCGGAAATTTCTTTCCGGGTTCTTAACAACATAAACATATCATACTCCTCTTTATTTTACTTTGGCGATGCTCCTTGTTAGCCGCCTTTGTGACGCAGAAAATTTAAAGGACTGTTAAAATGCCCCCGCGCCGGCGGATATCTTCCGGATAGGTTTATTCGCAGGGCGCGAAATATCGCGGCGCATCGCTTTTTCAATGGCGGTTCTGGCGAAGAAAAGCGCGCGCTGCGCGGCAAGCGGCATTTCACCCGCTTTGTACAAATCCGCGCCCCACAGGCAGACCCCGTCGAAAACCGCAAGCCTTTTTTCCAGCCCGCGCACGATCAGCGGCGGGCGCGAAAGAACGATATCCATCTCCCCGCGGTGCCTGTAGACGAGGCCATCCAGGCTTCCGGCATATTGCAGCCCCAGATGCTTGGACACGAGACAACCGCCTTCTCCAGACTGGCCCCTTCGAGAAGCGCGCCGGCGAAATAGGCTCCCTGCAGGTCGGCTTTCGT
The DNA here is from genome assembly GCA_035759665.1 of Micavibrio sp. GTDB lineage: Bacteria > Pseudomonadota > Alphaproteobacteria > Micavibrionales > Micavibrionaceae > Micavibrio_A. Next base: position 18,930 of record DASTUM010000066.1, on the reverse strand, counting down.
CAGGTCGCTTTCGGCAAGGCTGGTCTTTTCCAGATTTGCGCAACGTAGGTCGGCACCGCGCAAATCCGCAAACCCCATATCCGCGCCTGAAAAATCCGCGCCCCAAAAGCAGGCCCCGCGCGCCTTCAGACCGTCCAGCGACGCCTGTGAGAGCCGCGACTTGCGTAAATCCGCGCTGTGCAGGCCGACCCCTTCGGAAACGCACCATTCGACCGTTTTTTTGATCGTTCTATGGTTTGTTTTCACTATCGTCTTTCCGTCAATCGATTTTATAATCATATTTCCCCACTTAGGTGTTTATTGCCAACTATATGAATAGTTAGATGGCATAAAACAACTTTGTCAAGAACTATAAATATTACGATTTCCGCAAGACGGCAGCGAAGAACCCGTCGGTTCCATGATCTTTTGGCAAAAGGCGCAGATACAGCCCCGCGTTGGGAATGGACGATTCATCCCCCTCCCAGACCTGCGCGAGCGACAGGACTTCATAATCCGGATGCTTGGCGATAAACGCCTCGACCTGCCGTTCGTTTTCCTCGGGAAAGAGCGAGCAGGTCGCATACACAAGGCGCCCGCCGGGCTTTACCTTGTCGGCGACCTTGTCCAGAATTTCGCTCTGCATCTGAACGATAGCCTCGAGCGTGGGCCCGTACCAGCGCCAGCGCAGATCGGGATTGCGCCGCCATGTGCCCGACGACGAACAGGGCGCATCGACCAAAACGACATCCATCGTGCCTTTTTGGCGGCGCAGCCATTTGCGGTTCTGCTCGTCGGCGAGGCTGCGGGTTTCGACATTGTGAATTCCCGCCTTGCGGTAGCGCGGCTTGCCTTTTTCAAGGCGGCGGGAATCATTGTCCATGGCAACGATATTACCCTTGTTCTGCATCTGCGCCGCGAGAACCAGCGTCTTGCCGCCGCCGCCCGCGCAGAAATCGAGGACGCGCATACCCGGCTTCGCGCCGCAGATAAGGCCGATTAACTGCGATCCTTCATCCTGAATTTCTACGAGGCCGGACCGGAAAGCCTTCGTATCGCTCATGAACGGCTTGCCTTCGACGCGCAGCGCCACCGGCGAATAGGGCGTTTTAACGACGCGTACCTCATCGGCTTTCAGCGATTCCATCGCTTCGTCCACAGTACCCTTCACCGTATTGACGCGCAGGTCGAGCGGCGCGGGATCGATCATCGACGCCAGATGCGCCTCGAACGCGTCCCCGAACAGGTCGCGCAGTTTCGGCTCGGCCCAGTCGGGACATTCGGCGCGCACAGCCTCCGGCATCTCCGGATCGTTCAATTGCTTTTCGTAAAGGGCTTCCGCGAAGGTCCTTTCGGCCTCGTCCAGCGCGCCGGCCTCGTATTTCCCGTCCCTGAAAAGCACATCAAGCCTTTCTTCGTCGGGGCGCTCGCTGAGCATCAGATCCGCCAGAACGCGCGTGCGCGACAAATCGGCCATCCCGCACCTGGCGATCCACCAGCCAAGGCGGGCATGGGCGCGCATGATACGGTAGACCCGCTCAACAATCGCCGTGCGGTCTTTCGAGCCGATAAACCTGCGCTGCGCCATAAAATCGCGGATCGTGTTGTCCATGGGAATGCGCCCTGCATTGATGCGGGCCAGAAGATCGATGGACGATGCGATACGGGCTGAATCCTTCATGAAGGGGGTTTAGCCTATTTCAGGGACAAAAAGTGAATTTTTTTCTCGCAAGGCGAATTCTTTGGCTTCGGGACTACCACTTGCAGACGGCGGTAGCGATCCGGCCATGAAAAAAGCCTGCCCCGTCCATGGGGCAGGCTTTCAATCGCGGGAGCGGGGCTTAGTGAGCCTCGTGGCCCTCTTCAGCCGGGGCTTTTTCGCCGGCATGCTCGTCTGCGGCAGGGGCGGCTTCTTCCGTCGTCACCGAGCCGACAGGCGAAATCTGCGTAGCGGGAGCTTCCGCTGCGGCGTCATCGGCCGGGGCAGCTTCTTCCGTTGCCGGTACTTCTTCGGCCTGGGCTTGGAATGCGTAGTACGCAGGTGCGGCGGCGATCAGGCCGGCGGCAGCCATCATAAGGACGTATTTGTTCATGGAATATCTCTCCGAAATAGGTGTTGAATGGGATGAAACTGCAATCACTATGACACCAATTTTTGAAAAAACAACCTGTGCGCCAAAATATTTTTTGCTGCGCGCCCGTCTCCGCAAAAATATGTCGGCCGCCAACTATAATCCCCGGAACCGGCCCTAAGACCGTAAGGCCGCCGTGTCTTTCCAGCCGTAACAAACCTCTTTCAGTCTGGACGGGCCGATCTCGATCATTTTGCTGCCGATCTTTTGCCCGCCCATCTTTTCGTAAAAGGATTTGGCGCGGACATTGGCGTCCAGAACCCACAGGCAGACGGCGGAATGCTTGCGTTCTTTAAGCTCGCGGGCGGCGTGCTTGATAAGCGCCGTCCCGATCCCCTTCCGCCAGAAATCCGGGTGAAGATAAAGAGCGTAGATCTCCCCCGAATGGGACGGGCGGATGGGCGACGATCCCGGCGGCGGGGTCTTGGTGCGGCCAATAACAACGAAACCCGCGGGCTTCCCGCCCTCCTCGGCCAGAAAAACCTCGCTCTCGCCAGAGGCCAGCCATCCCGTCCAATCCACGATCCGCTGCTCGACGGTCAGGCTGTCCAGATAGGCCTGATCCACGATGCCGCCATAGGCTCCCTTCCACCCTTCGAGATGCAGGGCAGCGATGTCGGGAATATCGCCTTGCGCGGCTTTGCGGATCATGGTTATGCTTTGCCTTTCAAAAGGAAAATATCATGCCTGGTCAAAAAACCAACAACGCCATTCTGGCCGTTATCGCCGTCGTCCTGATCGGCATTCTCGGCATCCTTGTTTACAAGAACTTCATCGAAAAGACGCCGGAAGAAAAGATCGCCGATTCCATCAGCGAGACGGTCGAGGATATCGGCAACGCCGTCTCAGGCGGCAAAAACTAGTTCTCCGTTCGGTAATTCGGCGCTTCGGAGGTGATCGTCACGTCATGGACGTGGCTTTCGCGGTAGCCTGCGCCCGTCATGCGCACGAACTGCGCCTTTTCTTTCATTTCGGCGATCGTAGCGCATCCCGTGTAGCCCATCGAGGCGCGCAGGCCGCCCACCATCTGGTGGATGACGTTGCCGACCGGCCCTTTATAGGGGACGCGCCCCTCGATGCCTTCGGGCACCAGCTTGTTCGACTGCTTGACGCCGCCCTGGAAGTAACGGTCGGCGGAGCCCTGCACCATCGCGCCGACGGAACCCATGCCGCGATAGGATTTGTACGACCGACCCTGATAGAAGATCACATCGCCCGGCGCCTCGTCGGTGCCGGCGAACGCGCCGCCCATCATGGCGCAATCCGCGCCTGCCGCGATCGCCTTGGCGAAATCGCCCGAATATTTGATTCCGCCATCGGCGATGACCGGGACGCCCGACTTCGAGGCTTCCTCGGCGACATTCATGATCGCCGTCAGTTGCGGAACGCCCACACCCGCCACGACGCGCGTCGTGCAGATGGAGCCGGGGCCGATGCCCACTTTCACCGCATCCGCGCCCGCGTCGATTAAGGCCTTCGCCGCCTCGCCCGTCGCGATATTGCCCGCTATGATCTGAAGGCCGTTGGTGCGCAGCTTGCGCACTTTTTCCACCATCTGGATCACCCCCTTCGAATGGCCGTGCGCCGTATCGACGACCAGCACATCCAGTTCGGCGTCCGCCAGCGCCTCGGCGCGCGCGATATTGCCCTCGCCCGTGCCGATGGCGGCGCCCACGCGCAGGCGGTCTTTATCGTCCTTGCACGCGTTCGGGAATTTCTGCGCCTTTTCGATGTCCTTGACAGTGACGAGGCCGATGCAGCGCTCATTGTTATCGACGACCAGCAGCTTTTCAATGCGGTTCTTGTGCAAAAGGCGGCGCGCCTCGTCCTTGTCCACCTTATTGTAAACTTTCACGAGCCCCTCGGACGTCATAAGCTCCTTTACAGGCTGCTTCATGTCTTCGGCGAAACGCACGTCGCGGTTGGTCAGGATGCCGACCAGCCTGCCCGACGATTTTTCGGTGACCGGAATGCCCGAGATATTGTGCTGCCGCATCACGGCCAGCGCCTGCCCCAGAGTAGACTCGGGGTCGATCGTGATCGGGTTCACCACCATGCCGCTCTCATAACGTTTGACGCGCCGCACCATTTCCGCTTGGCTCTCGATGCTCATATTGCGGTGGAGGATGCCAAGCCCGCCATTCTGCGCCATCGCGATCGCCATGCCGGCTTCCGTCACCGTATCCATGGCCGAAGACAGCAGCGGGATGTTCAGGCGGATCGTCTTGGTCAGGCGGGTCGCCGTGTCCACGGCGTCGGGCAAAACATCGGACGCGCCGGGAAGCAGCAGCACGTCGTCGAACGTGTAGGCTTCCGGGATCAGGATCTTTGGGGAGGAAATTGTCTTGGCCATGGCAAACCCGCTTTCTTTTTGTGCGCCGTTTGCAGGGCATATATAAGCCACGCGCCGCAAATGTAAAGATTTTTTCTTTTGCGTCCATTTATTTTATGGTAAGTCATTTGGTGGGTTGGATAATTGAAGCTCTGGAACCCCATGTATAGGGATAAAGACAAGGACGCGATCCATGTTGCTTTGAACGCTCTTGCCGTTCTCGAGGATACATACCCCGAGGATAGCCGGAAATACCGCCGCCTGCTTCCCGCCCTTGCCGTTCATTTCACCCGCGCCGGCAACCCCCTTACCGAAAACGGCATCCTGAAGCTCGTCGCCTGGGCGCGGGAGGAAAACGTTCCGCTTCCCACCTTATTCAATGCCGCCCGTGGGCAATCGCACAAGGAGTTGAGCTACAAGGAGATAGCCGCGCGGCTGAAACAGCGGCAAAATCTGAAACCAAATCTTCAAATGATCATCGAACGCGCGCTTGAAAAAGGCGACCTCGAACCCTTCAAAAACTTCCGTCGCCCTTACATGTTCACAGCCGCGCAATACGAATCTTACACCCGTAGCGCCGCGATACATGGCCACACCGATATGTGCCTGTATCTGGCAAATTATACGTCTTCCCCCACCCACATCCTCTGCAAGGCGCTCACCGATGCTGTGCGGCATAAGCAATATCATCTTGTCTACACGTTCCTGGAAGACAACGTTCTTGGAATGGGCGACCCCGAAGGCGTCATTCGTTCCGCACTTGAGGACGGAACACCGGCTGGTGATGAAATATATAAGCAATTCATGGCGTTCAGAAAAATGTATTCCGATTTCCGCAAATCGTCTCCGCACGTGCTGGCCGGCCACTTCACGGGTCTCGAAACGATGCGGGATTTCCCCCTGAAACTCCGCCCATATCTGGAAATACGCAGCATTTTGCATGAGGAGATCGACGATATTCGCGTTCTCAACCTGGCCGCTTTCAAAGCCGCCATGCTTTTCCAGTCAAAGCACAACCTTCTGCGCTATTTCGCACGCTGGGGAAAAGGCGGATCCGATACCCCGCTCAGAGACCTCCTGGAAAAGATCGACGCGCCGGTCAGCAAGTCCGTCAACTGGCCGTCCTGGGCCGATGCGCTGATCAAATACGGGCCGCGCATGAATTACACCCTCCACTTCGCGCCGAAACTCATCTCCCCCCGTCAGGAACAACGAAGGCCAGATCAGTCTGCGCCTGACAAACAAGAAGATACGCCATGACCTTTTCCCGCATGACAGAAAATTCGGGCCAATCGGCGAATTGTGCTTCGAGCATGAAGTCAAAATGGCCGTTCTGAAGAAATCGATCCGGCTTTGGAAACGTGCGGCGAAAAAAGATCCGGACATCGCGGAATCGATCCCTGATATAGACATCAACGGGAATGATTTCGGCCTGCCCGGCTACCGCCTGACGAAGATGCCTTACACCGATCCGCGCATCCTCTTTCTCGGCTATTACACCGGCTGCTGCGAAAGGACGGGCGGTGATTTCGAACCGACCATCATCGATGCCGTCAGCACCCGCAAATCCGGCTTTTACACTCTGACGCATGGGAATGAAATCAAGGCCCATAGCTGGGTCTGGCGCGGCGAAGGCGGGCAACTGGTCGTCGACGGATGGGAATCGAAAGACAGCGCGGTCACCAGCCGTGTTCTGATCTCTCTGACGAAACTGATCGGGGATACGCTTGCCTCTTCCCGTTATAAGGAATATGGAATCAGCGACATTCTTCTGGGGCGCAGCAATCAAAAATTCAATATCTCGAATAGTTTCCGGGAGGCCCGCAGACTCGCCTCACGTTATTTATGCGAAAACCACTACCATGATAATAAGCCAAACCAATGGCTGGTCCGCTGCATTCAAAAGCCCGAGAAATTCCTGATACACAACCCGTCTAAAAATCCCGGCTCTTTAGGCCGATTCCTGGACTTGTCTGCGGAAGCCCGTCGCAATGACGTACGTCTCGGGTGATTCCTTGCGGCTTGCCGGCGGCTTGATGTGTTTGACGCTTTTGAAATCCTTTTTCATGCGGGTAAGAAGCTCGCCCTCCGTCCCGCCCTGAAACACCTTGGCCAGGAACGCACCGTTGGGTTTTAGAATCTCGATCGCGAAATCATAGGCGGCCTCGACCAGCAGCATGATCTTGGTATGGTCGGTGCCGCGATGGCCGACCGTGTTGTGCGCCATGTCCGACATCACGACATCCGCCCCGCCGCCGCCCAGCGCGTCGACGAGAACCTGCGGTGCGTCGTCTTCCATGAAATCCATCTGAAAGAACGTCACGCCGGGAATTTCATCCATTTCGAGAAGGTCGATGGCGACGACGTTGCACCCTTTGGCCAGCGCGACCTGGCACCAGCCGCCCGGCGCTGCGCCGAGATCGACGACCGACTGGCCGCGCTTGAGCACTTTCATCTTCCCGTCGATTTCAAGAAGCTTATAGGCCGCGCGCGAACGGTATCCCTCCCTCTTCGCCTTGGCGACGTAAGGGTCGTTGAGTTGCCGTTCGATCCATTTGATCGAGGCGATCTTGCGGCCTTTGGCGGTTTTGATTTTCTTCATGGGCTACAGAACCATAATCAGCGACGAAACGCAAAAGGCGGCGATCATGATGCTGATCGACGCCGCCAGATAGACGCTCTTGTAAACCCCTTGCGAAAAATGGGCGAGCATCAGGAAGGCCAGGATGAAAAGGCTGTAAGTAACCTGTCCGCGGATCAAAACGTCGCTTTCCATGAATCCGAAGAAGCCGTTCGCATAGCCGATCTCCCGCAGCAATTCGGCCTGGAGGCGCAGCAAAAGACAGCATGCCCCCGCAAAACCCGCCGCGAACAGCCGTTTCCCCGGCTCCGCCGCAAGCAGCGATACGGGAATCCAGACAAGGTCGATCCAGGCAAGAACAGTTTGGATTGTCATCACGGCTTCATTCGGGCTATTTGGGCGCTCAGCCCTGTTTTCACCATAATTTGGTTTCATAGAGAATGCCATGGCCATTTCGAAAACGATACGGTTTTTCATAGGACTCCTGCTGCTGGCGGCCGCCGCGCCTTCTCCGGCGTACGCCCAGGCCGTCATCCGCGACACGGAAATCGAAGAATACATGCGGGAATGGTTTTCACCGATTTACGCCGCCGCGGGCATGAGCCCCGACCAGGTCAAGATCGTCATCGTGCAGGACTCTCAGATCAACGCCTTTGTCGCGGGCGGATCGAACATCTTTTTCTATACCGGCCTTTTGCAGAAAACCTCGAATCCCGGCGAAGTCATCGGCGTCATGGCGCACGAACTCGGCCACATCGAAGGCGGCCACCTCATCCGCGGGCGCGAGGCTATGGAGCAGGCCTCGTATGAAAGCATGCTCGGCATGATTCTGGGCGTCGGCGCCGCGATCGCATCCGGGGACGGCGGCGCGGCCGCCACCATCGGCGCAGGAGCCAGCTCAATGGCGCAACGCGGCTTTTTGAAATATACCCGCACCTTCGAATCCAGCGCCGACCAGGCCGCGCTGAAATATTTCGACCGGGCTCATATGAATCCGACGGGTTTCGAAACTTTCCTCAAGAAGCTCGAAGGGCAGGAACTGCTTTCGGAATCGCAGCAATCGGAATATGTGCGTTCCCACCCCCTCACCAGATCCCGCGTCGATACTGTTGCCTCGCGTATAGAGCAATCGCCCTACAAGAATCAGCCATGGCCCGAGAAGTGGAACAAGGAGCACAAGATGATGCTCGCCAAGCTTACGGGCTTTATTACGCCGCAGCAGGTCGTCTGGACGTATGACGACCGCGACAATTCGCGCGAAGCCCTGACGGCCCGCACCGTCGCCGCCTATCGCATGAACGATGTGGCGAAGGCGCTGAAACTTTCCGATCAACTCGTGGCGCTGGAGCCGGAAAATCCCTACTTCCTCGAACTCAAGGGCCAGATACTGATGGATTTCGGCCGCGTGAAGGAAGCTATTCCCTTTTATGAAAGAGCCATCGCGAAAAAGCCGGACGCAGGATTGATCCGCATCGCGCTGGCGCACGCCCAGATCGAAACCGCGGGCAACCATTCCGACAAACTGCAAAAAGCCATCCGTAATCTTCAGATCGCGCAAAAGAGCGAACCCCGCTCCCCGCGCCTGCATCGTCTGATGGCGACGGCCTACGGACGCGCGGGTGACGAAACCCGCGCCAAGCTGCACCTGGCTGAAGAAGCCCTGCTTCAGGGAAAATACGACTACGCGAAGTCACAAGCCACCGCGGCCTCGAAAGGCCTGAAACAAGGTTCTTCCGACTGGATACGCGCCAACGACATTATAAATTATGCACAAACCGCCAAAAACCGCGCTTCGGATAGTTGATAACGCTGCTTTTGATCTGCCCAAGCCCGGTAAGGTATTATAGTATGACACCCGAAGTTTTTAAAAAGCGCACTAAAAAAGGAGATAACCCCGTGACCCGTTTTGCTTTCCCCCTGATGATGGCCGCCTTCGCCCTGCCTGGCGCGGCCCATGCCGAAATGTCCGCCGCGCAAAAAACGGAAATCGAGGCGATCGTGAAGCAATATATTCTCGAACACGGCGACGTCCTCATCGAAGGCGTGAACAACTATCAGAAGAAGCAGGAAGAAGAAGCCAATAAGAAATCCGAGGTCAAAGCCAAAGAATTTCTTGCCACGATGAAAGGGGACAAGAACCTCGCTTTTACCGGCAATCCCGATGGCGATATCACAGTCGTGGAATTTTTCGATTATAATTGCGGCTACTGCAAGAAAGCGCTTGAGGAAATCCAGGCCCTGCACAAAGACGACAAGAACGTAAGGATCGTGTTTTACGACATGCCGATTCTCGGACCCGACTCGCACGAAGCCGCCAAATGGTCGCTCGCCGCAAAAAAGCAGAACAAATACTGGGAATTCCACCAGGCTTTGATGGGCCACCAGGGCGGCAAGGATGAAGACGCGCTCAAGAAACTGGCCGCCGACGCCGGCCTCGACGCCAACAAGCTGGCCAAGGACAAGGACGCCCCTGAAATCGAAGCCGAAATCCAGAAGCATCTTGAAACCGCGCGCGGCCTCGGCATTCAAGGCACGCCCGGCTTCCTGATCGGGGAAAAGGTCTTCCGTGGCTACATCCCCTATGACGTGATCAAATCCACGATCGCGGACGCCCGTAAAGGCGCCGAGTAAGCGTCGGGTCGGGGCGCTCCCGGAACAGAAAGGCCGTTCCCATGTTTTTCAGGATCGTTATCGCCTGTCTTGTATTGGCCGCCGCCTACGCGCTCTTCCAGATATGGACGATCCAGCGGCACTACGACGAACTGGCCACGCCCGCCGCTTCTTTCGCCATTCTGGAACGCGAAGGGAACAAAAACCCCTTAACGATTGTTGAGTTCATGCATTACGACTGCGGGTACTGCAAGGACAGCCATGCCGTCCTTGTCGATTACGCGCGCAGTACGCCTGAAATCCGCCTCGTCACGCGTGCCGTCCCTTTTGAAGGTGGCGAGGCGCAACGGGCGGCGGAACTGGCCCTCGCAGCCGGATTGCAGGGAAAATTTTGGGAAATGGATTCCGCGCTTTCGCAATATAAGGCCCCGATGGACGAAAAATTTTATCGCGAAAGCGCCGCGCTCTATAACATCGATTACGAGCGCATGATTCGCGACTCGCAAGGAGATGAGGTTCGCAGACTGGCCGAGGACAATGTCCGTGCCGTTCTGGCTGCAGGGATCGAAAGCACACCCGCCTTTATGATCGGCCGGACGATATATCAGCCCAAAGCCCCCTTGACGTTGAACGATCTGATCCGCATGGTACGCGAGGAGCAGGGGAAATAGCTCTTTTAAAATAACACAGAATACAAACGAAAAAGGAAACCGGATTATGAAACGCTCTTATTATCTTCTCCCCCTGATGGCCGTCACGGCGCTTTCCCTGACTCTCGCCGCCTGTGACGACAAGGAACAGGAAGATACCGCCGCGACCGAACAAACAACGACGACAACGACCATGGAAGAGCAGACGCCCGCTCCCGCCGTCGCCGCGACGGTCGATGCCAGCAACGCCAGCGCCTACGCAACGGCGGAAGGCGCGCGCACGGGCGCCGTTTTCGTCACGCTCTTCAATCCGCAGGCTTCCGTCGAAAAACTTCTGGGCGTGTCTTCGGACAAGGCCCCGATCGTCGAAATCCATCAAAGCTATATCGATGAAGCCGACGGCACGATGCAGATGCGCAAGGTCGAAAGCGTCGAAATCCTGCCGAGCCAGCAGGTTCAGTTCAAACCCGGCGGCTATCACATCATGCTGATCGACCTGGCCGAGCCTCTGGTCGAAGGCCAGACCTTTAACGTCGTCCTGAAGTTCCAGAACGCCGGCGATGTCAGCGTCCCTGTGATCGTTACGGCGCCCGGCGCAACGGGCACGGATGCAACGACGACAACCGTACCGGCCCCGACGCCGAACAGCGCTGTCTATGACGACAGCGGCATCGCGGAGCCGGATACGGCGGCGGATGCTCCGGGCACGGAAACGCCGTCCTCCGAAACCACGGTCGATGAAGCCCCACCCGAGCCGACCGCGCTTCCCGCAGACGAGCCTGCCGTTCCGGCGGACGAACCTGTAACGGATGCCCCGGCAACGGATGAGCAACCTGCCCAGTAAGACGATCCTTATCCTCAACGGCCCGAACCTCAACATGCTTGGGGTTCGGGAACCGGACATTTACGGCCGCCAGACATTGCAGGACATCAAAATCATGTGTGTCGAAAAGGCGGGCGAACGCGCCTTCTCCGTCGATTTCCGCCAGAGCAACCATGAAGGCGAGCTTGTCACCTGGATTCAAGAAGAGCGTGATAAAATCGCGGGCCTCATCATCAACGCCGGCGCCTACACTCACACCTCGCTGGCCATCCACGACGCCCTTAAACTCCTCGACGTCCCCATCATAGAAGTCCACCTCTCCGACCCCGAAACGCGCGAGGAATTCCGCCACAAATCCTTCATCGCGCCTGTCGCCGCAAAGATCATCAAGGGCAAAGGCGCGACGGGCTATACCGAAGCGATAGACTCTTTATTTCAGATGATGAAAGACTAAGGGCCGGACGGCTTCACTTCCTGAAGGTTTCCGGGCCGAAACTGTTGGGCAGCAACTCATCCATCGTGTAGCGTCTCAGGCGGTTGCCGTCTTTGTCGAAGACATGAATCCGCGTCGCCGCATCGGCGAATTCACGAATGCGCTGGCGACAATCGCCGCAGGGGCGTGCATAGATGATGGCCGGGGCCGATAACGGCAATATCCTTGATCAGGTCTTTTCCGCCGTCATGAATCATAGCGGCAATAGCCCCCGCTTCGGCGCAGGTTCCCCTATAGTTCGCAAGCTCGACATTGCACCCGGAGTAGGATTTGCCGCTTTACATGATAAGCGCAGCACCCACGGGATGGTTCGAACACGGGGCGTAGGCCTTATCTTTGGCTTTCGAACCGAGATCGAAAAGCTGCTTCAATGTATTTTCTTCTGTCATATTAGAACCCTCATTTGCCCTGGAATTGGGCCGATACCAAGCCAACTACAGCATTATGTCAATAAAATTTAGCACATATTCCTTAAGGCCTTAGGCCGATTCCTTTGACTTTTCAGAACTTTTTCTCTATTCAGGAACCCGTGAATAATTAACTTTTGAGCGTTAAGCGAGCATCATGAAAATCGACGCAAAAGCGATCCGCCAGCTGGCGGACCTCCTCAATGAAACGGGCTTGACGGAAATCGAGGTCGCCGAAGGCGATCAGATGATCCGCGTGAACAAGGGCGGCGCCTTTATCGGCGGCGCGTCCGCCCAAAACGCACCCGCGAACGTCAACATGCCGTCCGACCCTGCGGCACCGCAACAGGCCAATACGGCATCGCCCTCCACCATCACGGGCGACCATCCGGGCGCCGTCACATCGCCGATGGTTGGAACCGCCTATCTTTCGCCCGAGCCCACGGCGCCTCCCTTCGTCAAGAAAGGCGATTCCGTCAATCAGGGCGACACGCTTCTCATCATCGAAGCCATGAAGGTCATGAACCCGATCAAGGCGTCGAAAAGCGGCGTCGTCACACAAATCCTCGTCGAAAACGGCAAGCCCGTCGAATACGGCGACGTATTGATGGTCATTGAGTAAGAACCCATAAAAATGTTCAAAAAAATCCTGATAGCCAACCGTGGTGAAATCGCGCTGCGCATTATCCGCGCCTGCCGCGAAATGGGAATCCAGTCGGTTGCCGTCCATTCCACCGCCGACGCGAACTCGATGGCCGTGCGCCTCGCCGACGAATCCGTGTGCATCGGTCCCCCTTCGGGCAAGGACAGCTATTTGAACATACCCGCCATCCTCACCGCCGCCGCCGTGACGGGCGCGGAGGCCATTCACCCCGGATACGGCTTCCTTTCCGAAAGCGAAATGTTCGCGCGCATGGTGGAAGAACACGGCTTCGCCTTTATCGGCCCGAAACCCGAGCATATCGAGAAAATGGGCGATAAAGTCCGCGCCAAGCAAACCGTCATGGAGCTCGGCCTGCCTGTCGTTCCGGGATCGGACGGCGCCGTGACCTCCGTCGAAGACGGTCTCGCCTTCTGCCGCAAGGCCGGCTATCCCGTCATCATCAAGGCGGCGTCCGGCGGCGGCGGCAAAGGCATGAAGGTCGTGCGCAGCGACGACCAGTTCAAGGAAATGTATTCGACCGCCCGCTCCGAAGCGAAGGCGAATTTCGGCGACGACACCGTCTATATCGAAAAATACCTCGAAAAGCCGCGCCATATCGAAATCCAGATTTTCGGCGACATGCACGGCAACGGCATCCATCTCGGCGAGCGCGACTGCTCTATCCAGCGCCGCCACCAGAAGCTGGTGGAAGAAGCCCCCTCGCCCGTGCTCACGACGAAGGAACGCGACTATATCGGCACGCTTGCCGCTGACGTGATCCGCAAGATGGGCTATGTCGGCGCGGGCACGATCGAATTTCTTTACGAAGACGGAAAATTCTACTTCATGGAAATGAACACCCGCATCCAGGTGGAACATCCCGTGACCGAACAGATCACCGGCATCGACCTGATCGCCGAACAGATCAAGGTCGCGGCGGGCCTGCCCCTTTCCCTCAACAAGGAAAGCATCAAACTGCGCGGCCACGCGATCGAAATCCGCATCAACGCCGAAGATCCGGACACGTTCGTGCCGTCGCCCGGAAAAATCACGCATTTTCATGCGCCGGGCGGCTTCGGCGTGCGCTTCGATTCCGCCATTTACGGAGGCTATTCCATCCCGCCCTATTACGATTCCATGATCGGCAAACTGATCGTGTTCGGCAAAAACCGCGAGGAATGCATCCACCGCATGCGGCGCGCCATCGCCGAAACCGTCGTCGAGGGCGTGAAAACGACCCTGCCCCTGCATCACTGGATTTTCCAGCAGGAGGAATTCATCTCCGGCGAATACAACATCCACTGGCTGGAAAAGAAACTGGCCGAGCGGTAATCAGCCGATAATCGTAAAATCCTGACAATGGACGCGGACGGGCGCAGCCTGCCCGGAAATATCGATCAGCCCGATCGAGAGATTTTCGCTGTCATAGCGGCGCAAAAGCATGAGCGGACAAAGTTGTTTTTATCGCTCATGGATGGGAATATAGAAGATGCAGGCCCATGGACATAAAACATGAAGACCATTGAAGAGATCATTCTCGACAGCTACCGCGAAGGCATCTTCCCGATGGCTGAAAGCGCCGAGGATGAAAATTTCGCCTTCTACAAACCCTATCAGCGCGGCCTGATCCCGATCGCCGACCTCCATATTCCCGCAAAGCTTCTCAAAACCATCCGCCACAAAAAATTCCAGATCACCCGCAACTACGCCTTCCGTCAGGTAATCGACAATTGCGCCGTCGCGACGCCAAAACGCGGAAAGACATGGATCAACCGCCCCATCCGCGATATTTTCCTGTCCCTGCACCGCGAAGGCCACGCCCATTCCATCGAATGCTGGAACGAAAACAGGCAGCTTGCAGGCGGTCTTTACGGACTTGCCATCGGTTCCGTCTTCTGCGGCGAGAGCATGTTCTCAACCGAAACCGACGCCAGCAAAGTCGCCCTCGTCGCGCTTTGCGCGCTGCTCTGGAAATCGGGATTCACGATGCTGGACACGCAATTCATCAACCCGCATCTTCTACAATTCGGCGCTTACGAAATACCGCAGGACGTATATGAAGAGCGCATCACGACGGAAATGTACGCCGCTACCGCCTTCGTACCCGAAGACCTTCAATCCATTTTAGAAGAATATCTGCGTTTCCGCGGGCTTTAATAACCCGGTGGCACGCCGGGCGTCAAAGGCACAGGCGCGCTGTCTTGCGCGGGGGGCTGTTGTTGTTGCGGTTGCTGCTCCGGACGCATCAAGTCGTATGCCGTAAAACCCGCCTCGTTTTCCTGAGGCGCCGTCACGGTGTCTTCCGGTATGACTGGCTCCGCTTCGCTGTCGACGGGGAGGTTCTCCGTTTCCGGCACGGGCACGGGCTCGGACGCCGGTGCAGGCTCGGGCGCGGTCTGCTCTTCCGCCGGGAAGGATTCTTCGGCTTCGGAATCGACAACCGGCGGCACTTCCTGCGGCGCAGGTTCTGACGCCGGGGCTGCGCCGTCAGCGGCGGGAAGATCGCTCTGGTCGGCCTCTTCTTTCGTTTCTGCCGCCTGCGCCTCGGCGTTGGGCTGCTCCTTGCCGAGGCAATCCAGAACCCAGACGTCATAGACGGGATGATCCATCGCGGACAGCGCGGGGGAACTTGCGAACATCCATCCCGAAAACACCCATTCGGA
Source organism: Micavibrio sp. (assembly GCA_035759665.1). GTDB lineage: Bacteria > Pseudomonadota > Alphaproteobacteria > Micavibrionales > Micavibrionaceae > Micavibrio_A. Next base: position 3,617 of record DASTUM010000066.1, on the reverse strand, counting down.
TTTTTCCTCGCCGGGCGGCACTTCCCAGATTTGCAGGAAGGCGGCGCTCTCGGGTTGCTCGATCGGCGGCGCCTTGCGGCAGGCGTGAATCTTGATGAAAAGCGGGCCGTATTGAATGGTCGATCCGACCTTCGCCTCGAACGTCACGGTGCGGCCGACGGATTTATCGAGGCCCTGCAATTTCACGGACGGATAATCCTCCATCACCGCATATGCGGGGGAAGATGCCAGAAGGCAGATCGAACTCAGGGCCAGAAAAAGACGGCGCAAGAAACCCTCCTATAGGGACAGACGGTTCCTGTTGTTGCCGTCCGTCTGCGGTGCGTGGTCAAGGCGCGAGTAAACGCGCGAATTACGGCGTTTCGGGGGCGGACGCTTCGCCGACGTCCTTGCCTTTGTCCATGCTGAAAATGAATTTGCCGAGCAGCTGCTCGAGATTTTGCGGCGCCTGCGTGTATGCGATATGGCCGCCGTCGCCGAGCATCTCTTCCGACGCGCCGGGCTGCAGTTCCATATACTTGCCGCCGAGCAGGCTCTCGCTACTGATAAAAGCCGCGGAGTCGTCGGGTAGTTTCAGGCTGTTGTCGACTTCCATCGTCACGCGCGCGCGGTAGTCGTCGGGCTTCAGTTCGATCTTCTGGACGGTGCCGATCTTCACCCCGCTCACCTGTACGGAATCGCCCACGCCAAGTCCGCCCGTGCCAGAAAAATCCGCCGTCAGCGTGTAGCCGTTGACGCTGCCGACATTCGCCGAGGAATAGCTAAAACCCAGAAAGACGACCGCAACGATGAGAACGACCGCGCCAAGAACTGTTTCAATCATATTGCGTTTCATAAACTATTCCCCTTAAAAATTATTCCGGTTTCCAGGCTTCGTAATCGCCCGTCGCTTTTTCGCGCACGCCGCCTTGCAATATATGGCCCGGCGGCCGGTAAGCCTGATTCGTGCCCGTCATGTTGGGCCGGTGCGGCTTTTGCCATGTGCGGCGGAAAGATTTGGTGTCCGAGGACGGCACGGCGTCGCTCTGATGGTGCAGCCAGCCGTGCCATTCCGGCGGAACTTTCGATGCTTCCGGCTCGCCGTTATAGATGACCCAGCGGCGCTCGCGCTTATAACCTTTGCGCGGTTTCGCGCGGTAATATCTGTTGCCCTGCGCATCCTCGCCCACGCGCTTCGCCCCCGTCACGATCGTGACGAAGTGAATATGGACGGGCGAGAGAGCGCCCAGAAGCGTCGTGATCGGTGTCAGCAGACCCATGGCAGGCAACCTTTTTCCTTTTCGCCGCACCAGAATTGGCCTAAAAATGTCCTGAAATCAAGTTTATATCCAAGGAAACCGCCAAAAATGAGCGCGATAGAAGCCCGCCTGCAACAGATGAAGCTGAGCCTGCCGCACGCGGCCCCGCCCGCTGCCAATTACGTGCCGTATGTGATCAGCGGCAATATGCTGTTTATCGCGGGCCAGATCCCGTTCTTAAACGGCGCGCGGGCGCATACGGGTCGGCTTGGAGAGAATATGGGAATTGAGGACGGCCAGAATGCCGCCCGCGCCTGCGCGCTCAATATCCTGGCCCAGGCGCTCACCGCCGTCGGCGGGGATGAAGACAGGATCGTCCGCTGCGTCAAGCTCGGCGGCTTCGTCAACTGCACGCCTGATTTCGATCAGATGTCCGCCGTCATAAACGGGGCAAGCGACCTGATGGTCGATGCGCTGGGCGAGCGCGGCAAACATGCGCGCTTTGCCGTCGGCGCGCCGGGCCTTCCTTTCGGAGTCGCCGTCGAAATCGACGCGATCTTCGAAATCAAACCTTAAGCCCATATCCACATGATGGCGGGGACGCCCAGAAGGATGACGAGGATCGACAAGGGCAGTCCGAGCCTCCAGTAATCCGTGAATTTATACCCGCCCGGCCCCATGACCAGCGTGTTCGACTGATGCCCGACGGGGGTGAGGAAATCGCAGCTCGCGCCGATCGCCACGGTCATCAGGAACGCGTCTATTCCCACGTTCATATTGTTGGCCATATTCGCCGCGATCGGCGCCATCAGCAAAACCGTCGCCGCATTGTTGAGGAACGGCGTCACCAGCATGGTCGCGATCATCACGATCGTCAGGACGCCGTACAAAGACATGCCTTCCGTCAAACCGGATATGGCGCCCGCGATCAGCTCCGCTCCGCCCGTGTCCTGCATCGCCTGCGTCACCGGTATCAAGGCCCCCAGGAGGATGATGATCGAAATATCGATGGACGAATAAATCTCGTTCGGGCGCATGATGCGCAAAAGCGCGATCAGGATGACCCCGCCAAGGAACGCGATCGACAGTGGCAATACATCCAAAACGGACAGCACGACGGCAACCGCCATGATCAGGGCGGGCATGAAAAGAACTTTCGGGCGGCCCAGTTGCAGGTTCCGCTCCGCCAGCGGCAGGCAGCCCAGCTCTCCCAAAGTCTCCGACATAGAATCCAGATTGCCCTGCAACACGATCACATCGCCTTCGTCGAATCTCACATTGCGAAGACGCGTCTGGCGGCGCGAGCTCGATTGCCTGACCGCCAGAAGATTGACGGCGAAACGGCGGCGCAGCTGCATCTCGCGCGGGGTAGAGCCGATCAGTTCCGATTCCGCCATAATGACGGCCTCGGCTATGCCGACATCGTCCGAGGTGATGGAAACCTCTTCCGTTTCCTTGCTCCCCGTCAGGGTCAGTTTTCCGGCATCGACCATGCCCTTAAGCGTGACCGGGTCCGTCTTGATGACGAGCACGTCGCCCGCGCGTATTTTCAGCCGTCCCGACGGCACCAGTGTCCGGTATCCGCTGCGTAAGAGTCCGACGACATAAACGTCCCCGTCGATGCTGCGCTCGATTTCTCGGATGGTCTTGTCGATGAAGGAGGAGTTTTCCTCGACCGTCACCTCGCTTACATAATCCTCGATGGAGAATCGGTCTTCGGGGAGCGGCTGGCCGCGGCGATCCTTGGGAAGCAGCCGCCAGCTGAAGGTCAAATACAAAAGCCCGATGGCGCAGATGCCTAGACCTACGGGCGCGAAATCGAACATCGCATAGGGTTCGCCGACAAAATCCTCGCGGATCGTGGAGATGACGAGGTTCGGCGGCGTCCCTATCAGCGTGATAAGCCCGCCCAGCAGGGAGGCAAACGCCATCGGCATCAAAAGCTCCGACGGATTGCGCCCGATCTTGCGGGCGAATGACATGGCGATGGGAAGGAAAATGGCGAGCGCGCCGATATTGTTCATGAAGGCACTCAGCGCCATAATCATGAAGCACAAAACAAAAACCTGCAGGTTTGCCGATTTTTCAAAGCGCGACATAATGCGCAGCGCCAGATCGATGAAACCGGAACGCGAGATCGCCTTGCTGATGACTAGGATGCAGGCCACGGTCACGACGACGGGGTCGGCAAAACCTGAAAAGGCTTTTTCGGCAGGAACGATCCCGGCGATCACGGCCGCGAACAGCGATCCCAGCGCCACGATGTCAAACCGCCACCGGTTCCAGATAAAAAGCGCAACGGTAATGGAAATAATGCCGAAGGTCAGCATCTGGTCGATCGTCATCGAATTCCTCTTCGTTTAGGGATTTTCCCGTCTA
>DASTUM010000065.1:0-4872 GCA_035759665.1 Micavibrio sp. | reverse complement strand
AACGTCTATCTGATGGTTTATCTGGGCAACCTCTACCGCGGCGCGCGGCACGACGCCGAAGCGATGGGTGTTTTCCGGCGCGCTTTCCTGCTGCACCCCAAGGCACAGATCACCGTCATGGGCTTTGCGAACTTCCTCGCTCTCAAAAAAGAATACGACCAGGCGGAAGACGTCTACGCCCACATGTTCTCGGTGAGCGGTGCGCGCGATATGCGCCTTCTGACCGCGCTCGGCCACGTGTATCAATCGTCGAACAAAGCGCCCCTCGCCGCCGCCTGCTTCGGCAAAGCCATCCGGCTGGCCAACGCGGACGATTACGCGCGCCAGCGTTATAAGGCAATCTGCGATATTTACCCTCCCGGTTTCGTCTATCAGGAGTGGGAAAATGTTTTGAAACGCATGGCCGACCGCAAGGGAAACGCCCTAAAATTCCACGGCCGCGCCGAAGCCGCCCGGCGGGCCAGGACTGCCCCCCTTACAACGGCCCTCCCCGGCCTTGACAACAGGTGTCCAAAAAGGCCATAACACCCCATCCAAAATGGCGGCGTAGCTCAGCCGGTAGAGCAGGGGAATCATAATCCCTGTGTCGGGGGTTCAAGTCCCTCCGCCGCCACCATCATTCCAATACCGCAGTTTTTCGAATTGAAAGAAGACCGGATCATCCCCCGCTTACAACACGATCTTGGGGCTTCTGGGCATGGCCGGCATGGAAGGCACATAATTTGATCATTGCAAAACAGCTCTCTTCATGCTTCTTTAATTCTATGCCTATGACAGCAACCCGCACCACCATCCGCCGCAGCCGACGTATAACCGCGTCTTTTGGCATGGTTTCGGCCGCTGTTTGATCTCTTAAACTTCTTTATCCGAACATTCTAAAAAGACGCCTTCCAAGCCAACTGCCTCGCGCAGTTTCTTTCTGCAACCTTTTTTAGATTCAAGGATAGAAGACATGAATATACAAACAGACGGAAGCGATCCTTTCAGCGATATCCTGAAATACCGGGATAAGTATAAAGGTCAATGGATTATTATTAAATATGGCGGTGCCTTGGCCGCCAACGATAAGCTCGTTTACAATATTGGCGTTCAATGCGCTTTTTTGAAAACGGCCATAGGCGCAAAGGTTATTATCGTTCACGGCGGGGGCGAACAGACATCGAAAGCTTTAAGTGAACAGGGAATTTCCTCCACGTTCGATGCGGCAACCAGAAGACGTTTGACGGATGAAATTACCCTGAAGATTTTTGACGAAACTCTTAGAAAGCTGAACAAACAGAATGTTCAGACCATGCAGACAGCCTCCCAAGATGTCTATTTTCAAGGTATGGCAGGCTATGATCTAGACACTGTCACGGCAAAATCTATTGGCGAGTTCACAGGAAAAGCCGTCGGGGCCAATATGCGATTCTTTGAGCATATGCAAGACAACTGCATCCCCGTTTTCTATACAGCATGCCAGAATATAAGCCCCAAAAACTCCGAGCACAGGTTGAACGTGAACGCAGATGAATTCGCGGGGTTTCTGGGGGAGAATCTGAAGGCCATTCGCCTCGCTATGCTCACGGACAAGAATGGCGTTCTGGACAAAGATAGCAACAAGATCCCATCCCTTTCCACGGCAGAGGTCGAAGAACTTATAAACAATGGCACAGTGACTGGCGGGATGATAACCAAATTGCGGGCGGCCGCCGAATGCGCCAACCAAATGACATCCGGCGGCGTGGTTATCCTGAACGGGAATGATAAATTCTCTATTCTGAAAGAAATTTTATATGAAAAGGGCGAAGGAACGTTGATGCGCTCACCGGCTCGCATAACCGCTAGCGAGCAATTCAATACAGGGTCGCCATCCAAAGCCATTCCTGAAACATATCCAGCTCCGCAACCTTTGGCTATGAGGTAGCTTCAGGAAACATAAGCTGCGGCGAATTAATTTGAAAAGGCTTGAACAGATTTACACAGATTCAATGCCTGAAACCCAAGTATACCAAGCGATAGAAACTATGGAACCGAACATCTTTTTACACCTCAAAACAAACTCATCTGCTCATCACGGGCGTTGCGGCGGAAGTGTTCCGTGGTCAGGGCTTTGCGCCTGTTGAGGCCGTATTTCTTTTTATAGAGCGCGAAGATGCCGGCGATCTGGGCCGCGTAAACGCCGGTGCCGCGCATGCGTTCGCCGAAGGCGGCGCTGTTAAGTTTGCCGTCCCGCACGCCGCGCACATAACCTAAAACCTTGTCCTTCTTTTCGGGGAAATGCTGTTCGAGCCAGGTCGAAAACAAATCCTTCACACCGTAAGGCAGGCGCAGCATCGTATAATTCGCACCCACCGCGCCCGCATCGGCACATGCCTTTAAGATCGCGGGGATTTCGTAGTCGGTCAGGCCCGGCACGACGGGGCCGATCATCACACCGACCGGCACGCCGCGCTTCGAAAGCGCCTCGATCGCGCGCAGGCGCAGGTGCGGCTGTGACGCGCGCGGCTCCATGATGCGCGAGAGATGCCCGTCGAGCGTGGTGACGGACAGGTTGACGGAAATGCAGTCATACGCCGCCATCTCCTCAAAAATATCACCATCGCGCGCGACGAGCGCGTTCTTGGTGACGATGGCGGCGGGGTTGCGGAAATCGCGCAGCACTTGGAAACAGCCGCGCGTGATCTGCATCTTCTTTTCCAGAGGCTGGTAGCAATCGGTGACGCCGGAGAGCATCAGCACTTTCGGCTCCCATGATTTCGAGGAAAGTTTTTCGGCGAGAAGTTCCGGCGCGCGCGGTTTCATATAAATCTTCGTTTCGAAATCGAGGCCTGCGGACAGGCCCAGATATTCGTGTGTGGGCCGCGCAAAGCAATAAATGCAGCCATGCTCGCACCCGCGATACGGATTGACCGACGCCTCCATGCCGACATCGGGGGAATCGTTGGTGGAAACGATCGAGCGGGAAGGATCGATGAAGGTCTGCGTTTCAACCCGCATCCCCTCCTCCGCGTCCTCATACAATTCCGTCCAGTAATCGGGCGCGCGCTCGCCGCCCTGCTTTTCAAAACGCCCCGTGGGGTTTTCGCCGGTGCCGCGCCCTCTTCGGGTCGTGATGAAATTTCGTGCCTTCGAATCCTGTTCCATCGGCGCATCTTACAGGATTTTGATTAAATGTTCTACTTTTGTTCCCACCCAGAACGGCTTGAGAATAAGCGGCCAACCTGTCATGCTTTGCCGCATGTTGACCGAAGAAGAAACACAACGCATTTCAATAGCTTCCTATGTTCTCGCCGCAGCCGCGCTGTTCGTCGTGCTGTGGCTGGGGCTGCTGCCTGCTCTGCTCGGCGGGCTTCTGATTTACAATCTCGTTATTTTCGGCGCGCGGCGGCTCGCCGATGTCGGCATCCTGCCCTACGCGGCGAAGATCATCCTGCTCGTGCTCATCACGCTGCTGATCGTCTCGGGAATGACCGTGGGCGGTATCATGTTCGCCTCTTATATAACCGAGGGGCGCGAAAGCCTGGCGCAACTCTTCCAGAAGATGGCGGACGTCGTGATCACAGGCACCAGCTACATGCCCGGATGGATTCACGTGTATCTTCCCGCCAATATCGAGGAATGGCAGGTCGCGGCGGCGGAATGGCTGCGCGGCAACGCGCGGTATTTCAGCGTGATCGGCGCGGACGCCGTGGTCATGTTCATCCATCTTCTTGTCGGCATGATCATCGGCGGCATGGTGGCGATGCATCCGGCCATGCCGTCTTCGCGCCGCGCTCCCCTCGCCCACGCGATGAGCGAACGCGTCGAATATCTCGGCCTCGCCTTCCGCCGCATCGTCTTTTCGCAAATCCGCATTTCGGGACTGAACACAATCCTGACGGGCATCTTCCTGGCCTTTATCATGCCGGTCATGGGCTATGAGCTGCCGCTCGTCAAAACCATGATCGCGGTGACATTCATCGTCGGCCTGATGCCGATCATCGGCAACCTGATCTCCAACACGATCATCTTCCTGATCGCGCTCAGCGTGGCGCCCTTCGCGGCGGTGATGGCGCTAATCTATCTCATCGTCATCCACAAGCTGGAATATTTCGTCAACGCCCGCATCATCGGCGGGCAGATCCGCGCCAGGGCGTGGGAGATATTGCTGGCGCTTCTTGTGATGGACGCCGCGTTCGGTATCGCGGGCCTCGTCGCCGCGCCGATTTATTACGCCTATCTCAAGGACGAACTCGCGGCGAAAAAGCTTATTTAAAAAAGGAACCGGATGAAGGGGAAATCATCCGGCCCGTTCAAGAGAAGAAGAGAGCTTTCTTCCCGAACATTTATGTGGGTTCGAGCGCGGACACTTCCACAGCCTCGTGAACATTGACGATAACCCCGTTCGGATCACGGACCCAGAAATGCTTTCGCCCGTGAATATCCGTTCCCGGCTCTTTCAAAAACTCCAGCCCTTCCATATAAAGCAGGTCGTATTTTCCGCGCACATCCTCGACGGGGATGTTCAGGATCAGGCCCCGCACCGGCTGGACATCCTTGACCCTGCGGTGGCGGGTATCGAAAATCGCAATGCGTCCGCCGTGCAGATCAGGGGTACACAGTAACGTATAACCATCCTCTTCGACAACGGGAACGAAGTCGAAATAATCCTCGTAGAAATTGACGGTCGCAATCAACTTGCTCGAAACAATTGTAGGGTGAAAAACGGTCATGGCACACACTCCATTTCCGGACAATTTTCCGTCCTAAATTTGAAATATAATCAGCTACTAACATGTCAACTCGTGTTGATATACTGACATGTCGCCAATATCCTTTCTTACATACTGTCATTCAGCGGCGAAAGAACCTGTCAGGGGTTTGATTTCAATGAAAAAAAACACGGGCCCA
>DASTUM010000064.1:0-7064 GCA_035759665.1 Micavibrio sp. | reverse complement strand
CCCCGATGCCGAGAAATTCCCGTACACGATACGCACCGTGTCTGAAATCACGGAATCGAACGGCTCCTCCTCGATGGCGACCGTTTGCGGCACGTCCCTTTCGATGATGGATGCCGGTGTTCCCCTGGAACGCCCGATTGCCGGTATCGCCATGGGTCTGATCAAGGAGGGCAAAGACTACGCCGTTCTTTCCGACATCCTCGGCGACGAAGACCATCTCGGCGACATGGACTTCAAGGTTGCCGGTACGGAAAAAGGCGTCACCTCCCTCCAGATGGATCTCAAGATCACTTCCATTACGGAAGAAATCATGAAGATCGCTCTGGCGCAGGCGAAAGACGGCCGTATCCACATCCTCGGCGAAATGTCCAAGGCCCTGACGGATGCCCGCTCCGGCGTATCGCAATACGCGCCGCAGATGGTGTCCTTCAAGATCCCGACCGACAAGATTCGTGAAGTCATCGGCACCGGCGGTAAAATCATCCGCCAGATTGTCGAAGAAACGGGCGCGAAGGTCGATATCGATGATGACGGCTCCGTCAAGGTATCCTCCGTCAATCAGGAATCGATCGACAAGGCCGTTGCCTGGATCAAAGGCATCACGGAAGAACCCGAAGTGAACAAAGTCTACAAAGGCAAGGTCGTCAAAATCGTCGATTTCGGCGCCTTCGTAAACTTCATGGGCTCCAAGGACGGTCTCGTCCACATCTCCGAACTCGCCGATTCACGCGTCGCCAAAACGACGGATGTTGTCTCCGAAGGTCAGGAAGTGAAAGTCATGGTCGTCGGCTTCGACGATCGCGGCAAGATCAAGCTCTCGATGAAGCGCGTCGATCAGGCCACGGGCGAACCCCGTGAACCCGCCTCGCGCGAGAGAAAACCCCGCGACGAAGACGCCGCGTAATTCCTCTTTATCGAAAAGCCCCCTTGTTCAATACAAGGGGGCTTTTTATTCATCAGACGAGATGGGCGCCAATACTGTCTACCAATGCCCTTGAAACACTAGAAATCTTGCGGGGCTTTAGGCTATCACCCACTTTCTTGATGGACGGCACATCGGTCTCGAGCAGCCTTGCCACATATTCTTTGCTGCACAACCCGGTCGTCGTCGCATCCAACAGGCATTTACCGAAATTGTTGGGTATCAGTTTTTTGTCGCTGGCTTTCAAAAAGACATGTTTTAATTTTCCTGCTCTCCAGGTTTCTTCAGACATTTTAGTGTTCCTTATGGATACAAAAATGAACTTTACGCGCCCGCCGTTAAGGCAGCACATGGGAATACAAATAGATATGGGTGAGAAATAATTACGATGCGCTGCTAGAAGCGCATACAAATGGTCGTGCAAGCGCATATCGCGCGTGCGAAGCAGGAAGTGGCAGCGATTTGCTGATTACTGACCATAAAAGCAGGGTTGCACATTTTGTTGCCCTGCGTCAACAGATGCCTTCACAACCCCGATAAAATTAAACTTTCAGGAAATCAGCAGTAGCCGCAAGCTCACGGCAACGATAGCCGGCGCCGCCTGAACGTAGAAAATTTTCCGCCCCACGGTAAACCCGCCCCATATACCGGCCACGATGACGCAGCCAAGCCCGTAAGTCATAAACGACGCGCCGATATCCACGGTGTTGCTGAAAAACCCCACGAGCAGCGCCGCCACCAGAAAAAGATTATAAAGCCCCTGATTGGAGGCGAGCCGCGCCGACTCGTTGGCGAAGTCCTGCGTCATGCCGAACAGCTTCGGCCCCCTGCTCTTCCAAAGGGCCATTTCCAGCACGGCAAAATAAACATGGAGAAGGATTACGATCCAGTACGCGATATCGGCCAGTAAAAGCATAGGCGCCTCCTAAGGCGCCCATTCTATCCTTTTATGCCTCGTCGAACCAGAGCTCATCGACATTGTAGTCCCAGCAAAGCTCCTCGCCCTTCCTGATATCGCGGATGGCGATGGCCTGCATCGTGTATTTATCGTAGTCCTGATCGAGCATGATGTTCGGCTCTTTCGAGTGGTTGTACATCATGATGTAGCCGAGCGGCATACAGTATTCTTCATTCTCGTAATGGCCATCCCAGTCCAGCAGATAGCCGTCGGGCGCTTCGCCGCTCTCGACCACGTTTTCCTTGGCCACGGGGATGACCGGCGCGGTTTCAAGGATTTCGCCTTTTTTGAAGTCGCGCAGGGCGAACATGCCGCGGCCCTTTTCCTCGTCGATCTCCATCCAGGCGATCTGGGCGCCCACCATGGTTTCCACGCGGTTGGCGGCGCTTTTCGCCTGCCAGTCCATCATATTTTTTGCCGTATTGTTTTTCATGAAGTGCCCCCGTCGTTTTCGAACACGGCCTTCGTACACAACCCCCTTACAAAAGGCCAGGAAATTCCGTACTCTGTGCCGATCTACGAATGAAAACGGTTAACGGTTCCATGTCCCTTAAAATTCCCAAAGTCATCGGCCATCGCGGCGCCAAGGCCTACGCCCCCGAAAATACCCTCGAAAGCATCGCAACGGCCGCGAGCCTCGGCGTGGAATGGGTGGAGCTGGATGTCAAGCTCACGCGTGACGGCGTGCCGATCATTTTCCACGACGAAGAACTGGATCGCACGACGAACGGCTCCGGCCTCGTCGCGCAGACGGATTACGCGGACATCGCCAATCTCGAAGCCGGAAGCTGGTTCGGGGATTCCTTCGCCGGCATTAAAATCCCGACGCTGGAAGAGGCCGTTGATATCCTTCTCAAACACAATCTCGGCCTGAATCTCGAAATCAAGCCCTGCCCGGGCCGCGAAAAGGAAACCGCCGAAATCGCGCTGGATCACCTGTCGCAGATATGGGACGAACCGGACAAGCTGCTCATTTCCTCGTTTCAGCATGTGAGTCTGGAAGCCGCCATGGATCTTGCCCCCGATTACGCCCGCGGCCTCCTGATCGGCGGAGAAGAGATGCCGGAAAACTGGAAAGACCTCGCCGATTATCTCGACGTCAAAACCATCAATCTCGGATCGCGGCTCGTGACGCGCGCCGTCGCCGATGAGGTAATGGATATAGAACTGCCTTTGCTCGTTTATACGGTGAACGACCCGATGCAGGCGCGCGCCTTACAAAAACTCGGCGTCGACGCTTTCTTTTCCGACAATCCCGACATCATCCTCGAAAATCTTGCAGGCGGGCTGAACTGATTTTTTTCTTTTGCGTGGTCGAATGATTTCTCTAAAAAATCTCGGGAACGAACAAGCGCCTTTTCTGATTGGCTAAGCATACGAAAGAAAAGGAGAAATAATGGCAAATCAAAACCCACAAAACAACCTGTCCGACGAAGCTCGCAGCAAAGGCGGCCAGAATTCCCCAGGCAACTTCAAGAATGATCCTGAACGCGCTTCCGAAGCCGGAAAAAAAGGCGGCGAGAATTCTCGCCGCGGCGGCCGTAGCGGCAGTGGACAATCTCAGGAATAGCGTTGATCGCAAAAAAAGCGGAGCTTATGGGCTCCGCTTTTTTTATTTCCCCCTTTGTCTCTTACACGAGGATTTTGGAACCATCAAACGGGAGCCGGGATTAGCTGCATACATCCATGACAAACTAAGGAGGTACTCATGGCCAATCAAAACCCGCAAAACAATCTGTCCCGCGAAGCCCGAAGCAAGGGCGGTAAAAATTCGCCGGGAAACTTCAAGAACGACCCGGACCGGGCCGCCGAAGCTGGCCGCAAAGGCGGACAACGCTCTCAAGGCGGCGGTCGCAGAAACCAGGAATAAGCATCATCGCTTGAAAAGAAGGCGGGGCCGTTTCAGGCCCCGTTTTTTTAATCGCCGTTTTTGAAAAGCGCCTGCACCTGATCCGGCATCGGCATTCCCACGGCGTTGAAGCCACAATCGACATAATGGACTTCACCCGTCACCGCTCCCGACAGGTTCGAAAGCAGGTATAGCCCCGTGCCGCCAAGTTCTTCCAGCTCGACCGAACGGCGCAGCGGCGCGGTCATGACATTGTATTTGAACGTCGTGCGGGCGGAACCGATCACCGCGCCGGCCAGCGTCCTCATCGGCCCTGCGGAGATCGCGTTGACGCGTATTCCCTCGGGGCCTAAGTCTGCCGCCAGATAACGCACCGACGCTTCCAGAGCCGCTTTCGCCACGCCCATGACGTTGTAATTCGGCATCGCCTTTTCCGCGCCGTAATAGGTGAGCGTCACCGCGCTTGCGCCCGGCTTCATCATCGGCGCCGCGCGGCGCATGACGGAGGTGAAGGAATAGCAGGAAATATGCATCGACGTCAGGAAGTTCTGCAAACTCGTATCGACATACCGCCCCTTCAGTTCTTCCTTGTCCGAATAGGCGATCGCATGGATCAGGAAATCCAACCCGCCCCATTCTTGCTTGAGCGTCTCAAACGTCGTGTCGAGATCGTCTTCCTTCGACACGTCGCAATCGAGCAGGAGCTTCGCGCCGATACTCTCCGCGAGCGGCTTGACCCGCTTGCCAAACGCATCGCCCTGATAGGTGAAGGCCATTTCGGCACCGTGCTTGTGCAATTCGCTCGCCATACCCCATGCGATTGATTTTTCGTTGGCGACTCCCATAACGAGGCCGCGCTTGCCCTTCATAATGCCGGACGCTGGAACGCTCATGATCTATGCCTCGTACTTCGAAAGGGCCAGTGTCGCGTTCGTCCCGCCGAAGCCGAAGGAATTGGACAAAATGGTGTTGTGTTTGATGTTGTCGATCCGCTGGCGCGCGAGAGGCAGGTTGCCCGCCCCCTCGTCCAGCGTTTCGATGTTGATGCTCGGGGCCACGAAATCGTTCTGGAGCATCAGCAGCGAATAGATCGCCTCCTGCGCCCCCGTCGCGCCGAGGGAATGCCCCGTCATCGACTTGGTGGAACCGATATACGGCATATCCTGATCGAGCTTGCCGAACACCGAGCGGATCGCGTCCAGCTCGGTGATATCGCCCGCCGGCGTCGATGTGCCGTGCGTGTTGATATACGTGACCGGAACCTTCACCGTGGACAGCGCCTGACGCATGCAGCGCACCGCGCCCTCGCCGCTCGGCGCGACCATGTCCGCCCCGTCGCTCGTCGCGCCGTAGCCGACGATCTCGCCGTAAATCTTCGCGCCGCGCGCCAGCGCATGGCCCAGCTCCTCGACCACCACAACGCCCGCGCCGCCGGAAATCACAAATCCGTCGCGGTTCGCGTCATACGCCCGCGAAGCCTTGCCCGGCGTGTCGTTGTATTTCGCCGACATCGCGCCCATCGCGTCGAACAGGCATGACAGCGTCCAGTGCAATTCTTCCGAACCGCCCGCGAACACAATATCCTGCTTGCCGAGCAGAATCTGCTCCGCCGCGTTGCCGATGCAGTGCGCGCTTGTCGAGCAAGCGGAACTGATGGAATAATTCACGCCCTTGATCTTGAAGTTGGTGGCGATCGTCGCCGAAGCGGTGGACGACATGCAGCGCGGCACGCGGAACGGCCCCACCCATTTCGTCGCGCCTTTTTCACGGACGATATCGGCGGCTTCCACCTGGTTGCTCGTCGACGGCCCGCCCGATCCCATGATAACGCCCGTGCGCTCGTTCGAAACGTCGCTCTCTTCGAGGCCCGCATCCTTGATCGCCTGTTCCATCGCTAGATGATTGTAAGCGGAACCTTCGCCCATAAAGCGCAGCACGCGCTTGTCGATAGCGGCGGCGAGGTCGATCTGCGGGCGGCCTTCCACCTGCGATCTGAATCCATGCTCCGACATGCTCGGCGAAAACGAAATGCCGGACTTCCCGGCCTTGAGGGAGGCGAGCACCGTATCCTTGTCGTTGCCGATGCAGGAAACGATGCCGATGCCCGTAATAACCACGCGTTTTTGAGTATTTGTCATGAGCAAATATGTAAGGCAGAAGGCCCGAAAAGTCACCCTATAAACGACGCTTTTTCCTGCTCCGGACAATAGACATAAATCAGAGCGACGGGGCAGGCCCGCCCAGCGGAATAACCGGCCCCTGCACCTTCCCCCTCTCCGGGCAATGCGCGTCGAGAATTTGCGGCAGGCTGCGCGTCAGATTGCGGCCATCATGTTTCCCCGCGTCGTCGATCGCCTTCCAAGTTTCTGCCTGCCAGTGTGGATCGCGCGTCACAGCCTCTATGATCCGGGGATTAATCGGGCCGGACTCCTGAGTTGGCCATTGGTTATCCGCATCTTCTTCACGATACAGCCGCGCCATCGCGACAACCATCTCTTCGCTTAGATTATAATGGCACCCATGCGCATAGAGAATTTGCCGCAGGCTCTGTGTCAGGTTGCGGCTTTTTTGTCTCCCTGCTGCATCGATCGCTATCCATGTTTCTTCCTGCCAGTGCGGATCGCCCGTTACAGTCTCTACGATCCACGGATCGATCTGGCCGGAACGTCCGGTAGGCCATTGCTTTTTTGGGTGATGTTCACGGTATAGCCGCGCCATCGCAACAACCGCCTCTTCGGTCAGCGGGTATTTTGATTTCCTGTGCGTCCTGATATAGCCGGCAAGATTGATTTTCGGGCCTGTCGACGGGCCTTCGCCGAACAGGATGTTCATCAGGCGGTCTTCCCACCCTCCCGCATGAACGATGCGCTTGACGTTTTCGAACGGCGTATCTTTTTCGCCCGCCATTTTCTTTTCGAACAGCGCCCAGTTCATAAACGGTATCGCCGGATTTGCCGCGAACAGCGCTTCGTTTTTCTCATCGGCGACAGCGATCTGCGCGTTCAGGCGCGGTATGGTGACGATAACATACGGCCATTTGCGCATCTGCCCGTTCGACACGCGCCCAACATCGACGACCAAATCGTCAAAGAAAATGCCTTTGCCTTGAAGCGCCATCACGACTTCACGCAGGCGCGGCTCGTGCACCGGCGGCGTATAATCGCCCTCTCCGTTATTCACACCTTTGCCGCCCAGCGCATTAGGCCGCACGAAAACCGCTCCGTGGCGAAACAGCTGCGCCCCGCCCTTGGTCAGGCGGTCCAGAAAATCTTCCTCGCGGTTTACGTTGCCGATGGCGCGGATGGCCGTGTCGAGAAGGTCATCGACCTTTTCTT
>DASTUM010000063.1:0-12827 GCA_035759665.1 Micavibrio sp. | reverse complement strand
CTTCTGGGCGTTGCTGAAACGCGGTTACTACGGCATCTATCACCACATGAGCGAACAGAACTTGCACCGCTATTTGAATGAATTTTCTTTCCGGCACAATACGGCGAATGTCGGGACAATGGACTTTATTGCAATGACCGTTGAAAAGATGGAAAATCGCCGTTTAACATACAGGGATTTGATAAATGCCTAACAAAGACCAAGTGATAGAGCCTATCGATGCCGATTTTGAAGACGTAACTGAAAAAGTAGTTGGCATACCAAGACCACAACCAGTTAAAACCGCCAGCGTTGCGGCGGTGCAGCTGCCCCTGCCGCTTCCGCTAGTGGAATATGAATTTGAAAGAGAAGTTATCTGTCAAAGGGTGAAGGATGGTTATGTTAATGCAACTGCCATGTGTAAGGCAGCGGGGAAAAAGTTTAACGATTATTCTCGATTAACAACTACGGGGCCGTTTGTAGCTGAACTTTCTTCCGTGACGGGAATTCCCGCAACGGAACTAATTCAATCAGTTACGGGTGGAAATCCTAAGTTACAGGGTACATGGGTCCATCCACAGGTGGCTATCCATTTGGCTCAATGGCTGTCGCCGAAATTTGCCGTAAAGGTGACGCAATGGGTGTTTGACTGGATGTCCGGGAAAGTGCCGGGCGGTAATATGCCCTACCATCTGCGTAGATATATGGCAAACCTTACTAACGTTCCGAACGGATATTTCTCAATTCTTAACGAGGTAACGCTGGCACTCATAGCCCCACTTGAACAGATGGGTTATACATTGCCGCAGAGCATGGTCCCTGATATTTCCTTGGGTCGTATGTTCTCCGGCTGGCTTAGAGACAACGGATACGACCCTGACAATATGCCTAGATACCAGCACCATTACGAAGATGGTAGGGTAGTGGATGCCCGCGCATACCCCAAAACCCTGCGGCATAAATTCGAGCGTTATTTTGTAGAAGAATGGATGCAGAAAAAAGCAGTCGGGTATTTTAAACCCCGTGACCCCGAAGCGTTGCCCTACATACAAAACTTATTGGCGTTGCCGAACTATAGCGACATTGCAGGATATATTGAGGTGGAGGGGCAATAGCCCCTCTTTTTTTGACCTATCGGCTAGGTATGTATATAGGTCCCTTATGTTTTAACGCGTATTCTTTACTTTTCTTCATGCGAACCGATCCACTTCGCTCGAAAAACGCTATAGGACGATAGCCGAATGCACGGACCCGATATGTGCTTCTCAACGCGCGCGAAGTGAACTCCCTTTCATCCGGCATACCGGCAACGCCGGCCTTCGACGGCCAGCCTGTAATCTTTACTGACCGGCCTTTCGGCCTTTTTTCGATTCGCGGCTGATTCGGGCGAATCTTTTTCGTATCGCGTCAAATTTCCTGCTTACCGAAAATGATTCTGATTCGAAGGGGTTTTTATGTCCTGCGAACGCCCTATTTTGATTAGCGGTAACTTTGTAATTTTGCGTCTTTTAAATTAACGATTTGGAATGTGGCGGAAAAATGTCGGCCAAATCCAAGGCCTTGGGCATGATTTCCGGTGGCATGTACCATATATCCGGGGCTGTGAATCTCTCTGTTTTTGTATGGACAGCCCCCCGAGATGTAGTATGATCAATAAGAACTAAGCACTAGGGCTTGTGTTTTTACGCACAAGCTATCCACATAAGAAATCCACAGTTTGTGAATAACTTTTACCTGATTTGGGGAGTAAGGGCATGTTTGACTACGCGCAAATTCAAGGGGGCAACCGCGTCCAGATCGATCGCAGCCGCGATTCGAAGCTGACAAAATTCGGCATCGAGACGCTGTATGACCGTTATCTTTTGCCGGAAGAAGGGCCGCAGGATTTGTTCGCGCGCGTCGCCATGTATTACGGCGACGATTCCGCCCACGCCCAGCGCATGTACGACTATATCTCCAAACTCTGGTTCATGCCGGCGACGCCCGTCCTCTCGAACGGCGGCACGTCCCGCGGCCTGCCGATCTCCTGCTTCCTCAACGAAACACAGGACAGCCTCGAAGACATAGTCTCCCTCTGGAATGAAAACGTCTGGCTTGCCTCGCTCGGCGGCGGCATCGGCTCCTACTGGGGCAACGTCCGTTCCATCGGCGAGAAAGTCGGCCGCAACGGCAAGACGTCCGGTATCGTTCCGTTCATCCGCGTGATGGACTCGCTCACCCTCGCTATTTCCCAGGGCAGCCTGCGCCGCGGCTCCGCCGCGATCTACCTGCCGATCTGGCACCCGGAAATCGAGGAATTCATCGACATCCGCCGCCCGACGGGGGGCGACCCGAACCGCAAGGCGCTCAACCTCCACCACGGCGTCCTCGTCAGCAACGCCTTCATGCTCGCCGTCGAAAACGACGAGGAATGGGGCCTGAAATCGCCCAAAGACAATTCCGTCGTCGCGAAGGTGAAAGCCCGCGAACTCTGGATTCGTCTGCTCACGGCGCGGATCGAACAGGGCGAGCCCTACATCGTCTATATCGACCACGTAAACGACAAGATTCCGGATCACCACAAGATGGCCGGCCTCAGCGTGAAGATGTCGAACCTCTGCTCGGAAATCACGCTGCCGACGGGCCGCGACCATCTCGGCAACGACCGCACGGCTGTATGTTGCCTCTCGTCGCTGAACCTCGAAAATTTCGAGGAATGGCAGGGTCATCCAACGATGATCGAAGACTGCATGCGCTTCCTCGACAACGTCCTCAGCGACTTCATCGAAAAGGCGCCGGATTCCATGAAACGCGCCAAATATGCCGCGATGCGCGAGCGTTCGGTCGGCCTTGGCGTGATGGGCTTCCATTCCTTCCTGCAATCGAAAATGATCCCGATGGAAGGCGTGATGGCGAAAGTCTGGAACCGCCGCATGTTCCAGCATATCAAGCGTCAGGTCGACGATGCGTCGATCAAGCTCGCCCATGAACGCGGCGCCTGCCCCGATGCCGCCGACTACGGCGTCATGGAGCGCTTCTCGAACAAGATGGCGATTGCGCCGACGGCCTCCATCTCCATCATCTGCGGCGGCGCCTCGCCGGGCATTGAACCGATCGCGGCCAATGCCTATACGCACAAAACCCTTTCCGGCTCGTTCGCCGTGAAGAACCCCTACTTTGAAAAAATTCTGGAGCAGCACGGCCAGAACAACGAAGACATCTGGTCGTCGATCTTCACGAACGAAGGCTCCGTCCAGCATCTGGACTTCCTGAGCCAGGAAGAAAAAGACGTGTTCAAGACCGCCTTCGAAATCGACCAGCGCTGGCTGATCGAACATGCCGCCGATCGCACGCCCTTCGTCTGCCAGGCGCAATCGCTCAACGTCTTCCTGCCCGCCAACGTGCACAAGGCGGACCTTCACCGCATCCACTGGGAGGCCTGGAAGAAAGGCGTCAAATCGCTCTATTACTGCCGCTCGAAATCGATCCAGCGCGCGGAATCGAACGCTTCTTGGATGCGCACCCGCGAAAGCAAGGGCCGCGAGCCTGAACTCTCCGATCAGGGCGAAAAGAAATACGAGGAATGCCTCGCCTGCCAATAAAACCGTGCAATATGTACACTCGAAAATCCCCGCATCAGCGGGGATTTTTTTACATTCGGAGCCTGTAATTAATCTAAAAATTTAGGCATCCGTCATTGCGAGGAAGCGCAGGCGACGCGGCATCCAGTGAATAAATACATTTTTATACCCTTCCGGAACGATCGTCCGCCCTGCTCCGTTGGCAGGATGACAGTATGAATGGACGGGGCGAAATAAATCCGCCCACTCAGTTGTTCAGCCGGTTTTTCCGGTGTGAATGTGTCATAGGAACCCCGTCTGCCTGCAGCACGGGGTTTCTGATTTTTCGAACCGATTGGCCGCTTCGTGCGTTTGCACTCTGAACCAAAGAAAAAAGGAGTGTGTCATGAATCATAAGACAAGCATCATGCCGTCGGACTCGACGGCGGGCGACTTTGCCAAAATCCTGTTCGCTATTCTTCTGCCTCCGCTCGGCGTGGCGCTGGAGGTGGGCCTGACGAAGCCATTCTGGATCAACGTTTTGCTGACGCTGCTCGGTTTCATTCCCGGCGTCGTCCATGCGGTCTATGTGATCGCCAAACATTGATTTCGCGCGACGCGGGCGGAACGTTTCAAAAATTCGCCCGTTGGAAAGAAAGATGGACGGGAGTGCCTTTTGGCCTTAGCGGCAAAATGGCTGAGATCATATCCCTCGAACCTGATCCGGATCATGCCGGCGTTTAGGAAGTATTCCATCACAAGGACCCCGCTCGCCGCGCAACGCGTATGGCAGCGGGGCCCGCTTTTTAAGGCGCTTCACAGCCATAGGAGGAGTACTCGTGTTAGATTGAGCGGCGTCAAACCGGGCCATTTCCGATTTTCAGTCAACTAACGAATAAGGGCCTTCATCACCGTCATAAGCACGCCCGCGAACAAAAAGGTCAGAGGCAGCGTCAGAACCCACGCCCAGAGGATATTGCCAACGATCCCCCAGCGCACGGCAGACAGGCGCCTCGTCGCGCCGACGCCGAGAATGGAACTCGAAATTATCTGCGTCGTCGAAATCGGAATGCCGAGCTGCGAGGCGCCGGTGATGATGATCGAGGCCGTCGTTTCCGCCGCGAAACCGTGAATCGGCTGCAGCTTGATCATCTTCGACCCCAGCGTGCGGATGATGCGCCAGCCACCGGACATGGTGCCGAGCGCCATCGCGATCGCACATGACAGAATTACCCAGAGCGGTACGTGGAATTCTTCCCCCGGATTGGCGAGGACCAGGGCCAGCGCGATGATCCCCATGGATTTCTGCGCGTCGTTGTGGCCGTGGGAGAGCGCCATGAATCCTGCGGAAACGATCTGAAGCCTACCGAAGCGGCGGTTGGTCTTGGGAAGCTTCGTGCGCCAGACCGCCCAGATCAGTCCTGTCATCAGCCCGAAGCCGAGCAGGAACCCCAGCAGCGGCGACGTCACCATCGGCACCACGACCTTGTCGAACACCGCGCCGATATCGATCTTGTCCAGCCCCCCATCGCCCGAAAAGAACGTCGCGCCCAGAAGCGAGCCGATGATGGCGTGCGAAGAGCTTGTCGGAAGCCCCTTCCACCAGGTGATGAGATTCCAGATGATCGCGGCCAGAACCGTGCACAAAACCGTGATCATGCCGATGCTTGCGGGATCGACGAGGCCCTTGCCGATCGTCGCCGCCACTTCCGTCCCCAAAAGCGCGCCGATGAAATTGAGGATTGCGCCATATGCCACTGCCGTGGTCGGCCGCATCACGCGCGTCGATACGACGGTCGCGATCGCGTTGGCCGCGTCGTGGAAGCCGTTGATATAATCGAACACCAGCGTCAGGGCAACAACAACGCAAAGCAGGAGAAACGGATCCAAAATCTAAAACCCTAGCTATGTTTGAGGACGATCTGCAGGGCGACGGCGGACGCGTCCCGGTAACGGTCCAAAACCTTTTCCAGCATATCGTAAATGTCTTTGAGCAGGATGAGGCGGCGCGCGTCTTCGGTTTCCTGAAACAGCTTTTTCAGAAGTTCGCCGAGCACCTCGTCGCCGCATGTCTCCAGATCGTGCAGAACGTCGACCTTGGCGATGACCGTCTTCTCGCAGCCCTTCTTGGTCAGCGCCTCGACGATGGCGGACATGGCGGCGGCTTCCTGCACGATTAGGTCGACCTGGCGGCAGAACTCCGCGCCGTCGCTCTTGATGTTGTGCAGGTCGAGGCGTTCGCGGATTTTATCGATCGTCTTGGGGATTTTGTAAAGATGTACCGAAAATTCCTGGATGTCCTCGCGGTCGAACGGGGTAATGAAGGAAAGGGAAACCTCGCGGGTGATCTTTTCTGTCAGGCGTTTCGCTTCCGCCTTGCACTCGGCGATTTTGCGGCCCGCTTCTTCGCGCGCCGCGCCGTCGGATTCGATGAAATCCTTGAGCAGTTTCGTGCCCGTCTGCGCCTGATCGGAAAGCGCCCTCATCAACACGTAGAACTTGTCTTCACGCGGCAGCAGCTTCGATAGAAAGCTCATTTTGACCCTCTGTTCGTTGTTATGCCTTTTTCTCTACACAATCGCGCCGCAGCATGAAAGAGATCGATGAAAAAAAAATTTCGGAACAGACAGAAAATTACTCCGCTTCGGGCTGGACAAAACCCCTATATTTAGTATGATATATTCAACGACTACGCTAAATATAGATTTTTGAACGATTTCAAAGACCTACCTTCCCGGCGCAATCGTCAGCCCGAACATGGAACCGGAATCTGTGGACGAAACGCCGAAATGACTCGGATTCATAGGGGGGCGCACTAAAGTCGGACTCACAATTATCGAAAAACAGGAGTTAGAAAAATGGCCAAAGCCACGCAGATCGACGACGTCGAAAAATCCGGATCACCGCTTTTGCAGGAACGGCACGTTTACAAGCCCTTCCTTTATCCGTGGTGCTACGAGGCGTGGCTGACGCAGCAGCGAATCCACTGGCTGCCCGAGGAAGTGCCGCTCGCCGAGGACGTGCGCGACTGGAAAAAGAACATGACGGAATCCGAGCGCAACCTGATGACGCAGATTTTCCGTTTCTTCACGCAATCCGACGTGGAAGTGAACAACTGCTACATGAAGCATTATTCCCAGGTCTTCGGCCCCGTCGAAGTGCAGATGATGCTCGCCGCCTTCTCGAACATCGAAACCGTGCACATCGCCGCCTATTCGCACCTGCTCGACACGCTCGGCATGCCGGAAATCGAATACTCCGCCTTCATGAACTACAAGGAAATGAAGGACAAATTCGATTACATGCAAAACGCGTCGATGAAATCCCGCCGCGACATCGCCAAGACGATGGCCATGTTCGGCGCGTTCACCGAAGGGCTGCAGCTCTTCGCCTCCTTCGCCATCCTGATGAACTTCCCGCGCTTCAACAAAATGAAGGGCATGGGCCAGATCATCACCTGGTCGGTGCGCGATGAAACGCTCCACTGCCTGTCGATGATCCGCCTGTTCAACAGCTTCATCGCGGAAAACCCGGATATCTGGGATCAATCGCTCCGCGATGAAATCACCGATAGCTGCAAAACCATCGTCGGCTTCGAAGACGCGTTCATCGACCTCGCCTTCGCGCAAGGCGAGGTGCAGGGCCTGACGCCGCAGGAAGTGAAAGATTACATCCGCTATATCGGCGACCGCCGCCTGCAACAGCTCAACCTCGACCCCGTTTTCGGCATCGAGAAAAACCCGCTGCCGTGGATGGATCAGATGCTGAACGGCGCCGAGCACACGAACTTCTTCGAAAACCGCGCGACGGAATATTCCAAGGCCTCGACGCAAGGCTCTTGGGAAGAGGTCTTCGCTCAAGACATCTTCAACGGCGCCTACGGCAAGAAAATCGGCGGCACCGACGAAGGCGGCGACGTCCTCGCGGCGGAATAACCCTGCCAACCAAAAACAAAAAGCCCGCTTATCCGCGGGCTTTTTTATTGCCCGATATAATGAATCCGCTGCCTCGCTTCATCCTTACCCGTTAGACTGTCATTGCGAGGAGGCATTACCAACGAAGCAATCCAGACGCGGCTATCTCCGCAGCGCCCGGAAGAAAATCAGCGCAACCCCTATCGCCCCGATTTTCCCAAGGGCGGATATAGTCGCCTGGAAGGAAGCATCGTTGATATCTCGCCGGAGGCCATCTGGACTCTTGGAGAATGCAAACAAAAACCGTCAATCTCTTACGGTGAAGCGCCGCGGCCTCTGTAAGAGGATAAATATCTTTCCTATATCGGATCGCTCGATATTTTCATTAAACCTTTAGAGAATCCCTATGGATCTTTGGCAAAACAATCCCAGGCTATCTTGAAAAGCGTGCGATAGCCCTGCGCAAACTCCGGCTGGTGCATGATCGTGACTTCAACATCATCCTTTTGAAAATTCAAAAATGCCAGCTTGTTTTCGGTAGCATAAAAAAACCCACCGCTTGAAGGGTGGGTTTTTATTGTCTTTCAAAAACTAAGCCGCCTTCGCGAGCTTCGCTTTCGGCTTTTTGTCGAACAATTCGACCTTAACGACCTGGTCGAAGCCGTTGAAAGGCGTGCGGGAGACTTCGCCGTAGGCGCCGAGCTGGTCGAGCACGATGAAATCGCCTTCCTTCGTGTCGGCAGGCAGCATGAACGGGCCCTTGAGCATATCGACGGAATCGCAGGTCGGGCCGGCGAAGCGGAACGGCTCCATCATGTCCGATGCCTTGCCGCCTTTCGCGCGGACGAGGCGCGTCGGGTAAGGCAGGTCGCAGGACGAACCGCCTTCGAAAATGCCGCCATAGGTGCCGTCGTTTAGGTACAGCAGATCGCCCTTGCGGCCTTCGACGCGCACGACGAGCTGCCCGCCGGATGCGACCATGCCGCGGCCCGGTTCGCAGAGAAGCTCGATGTCTTCCATGCGCGCGCCCGCCAGCGCGGTCGTCACGGCGTCGAAATATTGCAAAAGCGGCGGCGGCGGGTTTGCCGGATCGAGGTCGGCGGGGAAACCGCCGCCGATGTCCAGCGCGTCGACCTCGACGCCGCAGGCATTGATGACGCCCGCCGCGACCTTGACCGCGTGACTGT
The DNA here is from genome assembly GCA_035759665.1 of Micavibrio sp. Classification (GTDB taxonomy): domain Bacteria; phylum Pseudomonadota; class Alphaproteobacteria; order Micavibrionales; family Micavibrionaceae; genus Micavibrio_A. The sequence goes on along the minus strand of DASTUM010000063.1, from coordinate 4,208 downwards.
AGGCCGCCGTGTCGGTGCAATGCGTGCCGACATGGAACGAAACGCCGAGCTTCGCAGCGTGGCGGCGCGCAAGGCGCAGCAACTCACCGGCCAGCATCGGCGCGGCGCCGAACTTCGCGGAGAAGTCGGTGGCGACTTTTTGCTTGGGAACCGCCATGCGCACGAACAAAGTGAGGTCTTTCGCGCGTCTGGTTTCCTCGACGATCTTTTTCAGCTCGTCGGCGGAATCGAGGACGAAGGCGCGGATGCCGTGGTCGAAATACGCTTCGCGGATCGCCTCGCGCGCCTTGATCGGGTGCATGAAGTAAATCGTGGCGTCCGGCTTGATGCCCTTGATCAGGCGGATTTCGCCGATCGAGGCGCAATCAAAGCTGTCGACGCCGCCTGCGATCAGGGCGCGCAGGACGCGCTCATCCGGGTTGCATTTGACCGCGTAGAGGATACGGCCCGGGAACAGCGCGGTGAATTCCGCCGCTCTCGCCGTCAGCTTTTCCGGGCGCAGAACCGCAACCGGAAAACGCGGGCGCGTTTGCCTGATATAGGCATCGAGGTTGTCGATTTTTGCGGGATACTGGATGTGCGACGAGGCTAACGCCCCGTCCGGCTGGTTGTGGTACATCGGTTAAAACCCTAAATTAAAAGGAGCTTTCGGCTCCGGTTAACAGCTAGTTTTCCGTCGTAGCATAACCATAACTTCCATGTGGGAAGGGCCATAGACACGTGCGTTAAGACGAGTATGTAGCATTATTTTCCCGCGATTCAATAACTATTTTACAAGCAGGTCATTCACCTATGCGAAGTGACATTCTTGCAACAGTTGGTAAATGAGCGTACAAAGACCTCCGAGCCTTATTTATCAAGCCTGAATGGAGCCGCTTATGAGCCTTCCGCACTGGGATATGAACGAGATCGACTATTCGAAAATCGACCGCTCGAAGGTTACGCCCGACCTGATCAAAGTGGTTAAAGCGGCAGCGCTCGTCGAATATAACGCCATCGCCTATTCCGCCTATCTGGAGCGCGTCTTCGCCGACGATCCGGCGTTTCAGGCGATGTCGCGCTGCTGGGCGACGGAAGAAGTCCAGCACGGCAAGAGCCTTGGGAAATGGGCGGAAACGGTCGATCCTGACTGGAAGCTGGAAGAGGCGATGGCCAGATTTCGCGAAGGCTACAAGATCGAGCATATCAACGATGCGACGTCCGTGCGCGGATCGCGGGCCAGCGAGATGGTGGCCCGCTGCATGGTGGAAACCGGCACGTCAAGCTATTATTCCGCCATCGGCACGAGCATAGAAGAGCCCGTGCTGAAAGAGATTTGCGCGAAAATCGCGGGCGACGAGTTCCGCCATTACAAGCTGTTCTACGACACGCTGAACCGTTACGTGAAAAAAGAAAATCTCGGCCGGTTCAAGCGCCTGAAAGTCGCGCTGGGCCGCATCGCCGAGAGCGAAGACGACGAGCTTTCCTATGCGTTCTTCGCCGCCAACGCCAACGACAACGAGCAGTACGACCGTAAAGTGTGGAGCCGCGAATATATGAAGCGGGCCTATTCATATTATCAGGAACCGCAGGTGGACCGCGCGGTCGCGATGGTATTCAAGGCGTGCGGGTTCGACCCGAAAGGCGCGGCGGGAAAAATGATTTCCAAGGTCGCGTGGTGGCTGATCCAGAAAAACGTCAAGAACGCGGAGGGCATCGGCAAAGCCGCGTAAGGGCGAAGTTGACCAACATTCATTTTGTCGCAAAGCGCGACAAAGGAAATGAAAGTCTTAATGTTGACTATGATGACCATGTTGACCAACAGCGTTTAAAGGCAAAAATGTTGGTCAACAAATAAGGGAGCGGCAGCGCTCCCTTTATGCTTTTCAGTATAACACGAAATACCCGCAAATGCCCCTAAAAAGAGAATAGGCGCCGATACAGGCGATTAGGGCGCGGCTGATAAATCTGAAATGGCGGTCGTGCATGCGGCGCAGGAACCACGCCGCCGCGGTCGTCCCCGCAACGGACGCGCCGAGCAGAAGCGGCAGCCAGAGCGGCGGCACTTCTTCCGGCCAGCCGCCCTGCCCCGTCAGCAGCGGCACCAGTGCGCCGAAATAGGACAGGCGGACGATATGCATCACGGTTTGGGTGAAAGCCTTGGTCGAGATGATCTGGTGACGCGTCAAACCCGCATTCACATAGAGAAGATCGAGCAGCGGGCCGACGACGCCCGCCGTCATATGCACGAAGGTCAGAACCGCAGCGACGGGAAGGGAATGATACGGATTTTCGATGTGCAGCCGCATATTTCCCGCCCGCCATGGTGAGAAGCGGCACGATGCCGATCATGATGAAGGCGAGATTTTTATCCGGCACGAATTGCGTGGCCAGCACCAGCGCAAAGCCCAAACCGATTCCGGAGAGATACCACGGCAGCACATGCCAGACGATATGTTTGCGCCAGAGAAAACAGCGCCAGCCGTTGGAGACGAGTTGCACCGTGAATTGCAGCGTCACCGCCGCCCGACAGGCAGAAGCGTAAGCATCACCGCCATCAAAATCATCCCGCCCGCCATGCCGAACGTGCCGGAGATCATGGAGGTCAGAAAAACGACGCAGGTTAAAAAGGCAATAACCGCCAGAGACATCACGGCGGTTATTGCAAGAAGGCTTTGGAGTGTCAATTACACGCTAAGAATAGCATTCCGGCAAACTCAGAAGATTGTTTGGCTCTGCTCCATCAGCTTCCGTTTTAATATATTTATTGCCATAAGGGCTTATTCTAACAACCACATTTGCCGATTCACCTTGTTTTTCAACGTAGAACTGCCATTCGCCTTTTTCGATACCAGCGATTGCCTGTGGTTGGGTTACTTCCCAATTGGTTCCATCCGCGTTTTGCCCTCCGATAGAAAGAATTCTTTCGTAAGGGTTGTAACGGTCTTCTTTTTTAACGAATCTAACTTTATGTCTTGCAGTCATAGTCGATCGTTCCTTTCTTTTAAAAAAAGAGTTTAAAAAAAGCGATCTTGACTGAATACTTATTTGGATTCATAAAGAACCCACCACTAAGTTCTCCATGTGATCGCTCAACGGTTTACAGGATGGAATTTGAAGCCCAGGGTCTTGCCACCTTGGGCTTTTCCATTTGTCGACTCCGACTCTAATAGATTGATGGCATGAGTCAATGATTCTGATGAATCTTGTGCACAATGACTTAAATTCAACAGGCTAAAAGTTGCACATTGACAGTTGGTTTATTTGGAGTCCTGAGAATCTATTTCGCCTGTTTGTAAAGTTCGGAGACTTTCGTCCAGTTTACGACGTCCCAACATGACTTGAGGTAATCGGCGCGCTTGTTCTGGTAGCGCAGATAATAGGCGTGTTCCCACACATCGTTGCCGAGGATCGGCGTGCCTTTGACCTTCGCATCGTCCATCAGGGGGTTGTCCTGATTGGGCGTTGCGGTGACGTCGAGTTTGCCGTCCTTGCCCACAATTAGCCAGGCCCAGCCGGAGCCGAATTGTTTTGATCCCGCCTCTTCGAATTTCTTTTTGAAGGCGTCCATCGAACCAAAAGCGGAATTTATGGCGGTGGAAAGTTCAGAAGAGGGTTCGGTTTTTTCCGGCGTCATGATCGTCCAGAAGAAGGAATGGTTCCAGTGGCCGCCGCCGTTGTTGCGCACGGCCGCCGGATATTTCGAAATATTCGCAACGATGTCTTCGATAGTCTTGCCGTTCAAGGAGGAATTTTTCGAGACTTCCTTGTTCAGGTTGTCGATATAGGCTTTGTGGTGTTTTCCGTGATGGAGTTCCATCGTCTTCTTGTCGATAACCTTTGCAAGCGCGCCCGTGGCGTAAGGGAGAGCGGGAAGCGTGAAAGGCCCCGAAGGCGCATCGGACGGGGCGGCGGCGTAAGCGGGGGAAAGAAAGCCCAGATCCCCGCCGAGCGATTTCAAAGCGGCGAGTCCGACCGGCGCGGCGGCCAGAAACCCCAGAAAGCTTCTTTTTGATAATGTGACGGTATCCATGCGTATCTCTCCCGTTTTGAATCATGTCTTTGAAAAATAACGGGTGCGACCCGCCCAGCTTCAATCTGGAGCGATTTTTCGCGGCGGCAAGAAAATTTTTAACCGCAGAAGTAAAATCTCTGATAGAATCAGCCTTACGTGGTTCGTCCCCTCTTCTCGCCCAAGGATTTCCTTGATCAGATACAGAACGACACAT
>DASTUM010000062.1:0-3900 GCA_035759665.1 Micavibrio sp. | reverse complement strand
GAAGCTGCTGAGCTTGACCTTCACCGGCTGGCCGATTTTGATGTGGCCGACATGCTGGGGTTCTATTTTCACCTGAACGACCATTTCATGATCGACCGGAACAATTTCCATCAGCGTTTCGCCGGGCCGCACGATCGCGCCGATCGTATTGACGGCGAGGCCCTTGACGATGCCCGACACCGGCGCGCGGATGGAGAGGCGGGCGAAACGTTCTTCGAGCTTGCGCAGGACTTCCTCGTTCTGCGCCTTTTCGACGAGGATGGAATCGAGGCGCATGTTGATTTCATCGTTCTGGGTAAGGCCAAGCGAATTCAAGCGGTTCTGATATTCGCTGATTTCGGCCTGCGACACCGAAAGGCGGCTCTTGATCTGGCTGATTTCGCCGTTGATGCTGTTGAGGGCCTGCTGCGCTTCAAGGAACTTGGTTTCGGAGAGGAAACCCTTGCCGTAAAGCTCCCGGCGGGAATTGAAAAGCTTTTGCGAGATTTCGCGGTTGCCTTCGGCGGTTTTGAGTTCGCTTTGCAGGCTGCCGATCACACGGCGCTTTTGCACGATCTGCTCCTGCACGATCTTACGTTCCTCGGCGTTGGAAACTTCCATGCTTTTAAAAAAATTCTGCTGGTCGCGCAGGGCCGCTTCATCGGAAACCTTGAATTGGGAGAAATCGGGATCGCGTCTTTCGAGATAAGCGCGCAGGCGCTCTTCCTGCAACGAAAGGGCGAGCTGCTTGCCGCGGGCGAGCTCAAGGTCTTCTGCAAAACCGGCGCCGTCGAGCAGCACGAGTTCCTGGCCTTTCTCGACCATATCGCCTTCGGCCACGTCGATCTTGCGGACGAGGCCGCCTTCGAGATGCTGGACGACCTGTTGATATCCGCTGGGCACGATTTCGCCGGGGGCGCGGGCGACTTCGTTGATGTTGGTGAAGCCGGCCCATATCGTAAAGGCGATGATGGTGACGCCGATGGTCATCATCGTGGTGCGGATGATGGTCGGGCTGACCGCTTCTTCGAGCTGGACGGCTTGGGAAAGATGGCGAATCTGGTTTTCGGATGTGCGTCTCATGCTGCCTCCATAACGATGTTCATCAATTTATCCGCGGGGCCTATCACGGGCGCTTCGCCGCGCCGCAGGTAGATCAGCGTGTCGGCCATTTTCAGAAAATCCTCGCGGTAGGTAATCATCATGCAGGTGCGCTTGCCCTTGCAGCGGGCGAGATAGTCGCGCAGATTGCGGCCCGCCTTGCCGGAGAGGATGGTGTTGGGAATCTCGTCGATTAGTAGAATAGGCGCGGTGTGCAGATAGAGCCGCGCGAGCGAGAGGCGCAGGCCGAGATTGCCCGGAAGAGCGGCAATGTTGTAGCGGTTGATGCGGGTATCGAGGCCATCGGGAAGCATTTGTATCTCATCCATCGCGTCGGCGAGGTCGAGGGCGGCCTCGACGTCCGCGCGCGCGGCGATGGGGTTGCACAGGCGCATATTGTCGAGGATGCTTCCATCGAAATAATCATATTGCTGAGGGATATAAGCGATCTGTTTGCGAAGCGAGGCCGCGTCGAGTTGGCGAATGTCAAACCCGTCGATCTGGACGGAGCCGGAGGTCGGGCGGTAGAGGCCCTTGACCATTTTGAGAAGGCTCGATTTCCCGGCGCCGTTTTCACCGGTGATGGCGATCAGGTCGCCGGCATTGGCGGTGAAAGATACGCCTGAAATGATATCGTCGCCGTCCTCATTGTAATGAAGGCCGACATTGTTGAAGGTGATATTGCCCTTGATCGCGGAGAGGACGGAGGCGAATTTCGATTGCTGTTCTTCCGTGTCGATATCCATGAGGTTGTTGACCTGAATGATCGACTGGCGCAGTTGTTCGAGGCGCGGGATCATGGTGCAAAGACTGTAGAAAGGCGTTATAACGCGCCAGACGAGGATCATTGTGGCGACCAGCCCGCCGGTCGTCAGCGTCCCGGCCCAGATCATGTGTGCGCCGAATCCCGTGGCGGCGACGGCGGAAAGGATGGTCAAGGCGTTGCCGAGCGTTTCCCCCGCCATGCCGAGGAAATTGAGGCGGAAATGCGCTACCATTTCCTTGCCCGAAAGGTCGCGGAATTTCTGTTCCCAAAGGCTAGTAAGGCCGTAGGCGCGCACGCCGCGGATTTTATCGAAGGATTCGATGGCGAATTGCTGGCGGGCGGAACTGGTCTTGGCGGCGATGCGGATGGAGGTTTTGACCTGTTTGTAAATCAGGTAAAAAAGCGCGGCATAAAGGACGGTCATGCCGAGCGGTACAAAAACCAGCGGGCCAGCGATAAAGTAGATCGCGAGCGCGGCCAGCACGACAAATGGCATTTCGATCATGGACAGGAAGACGGAGCCGCAGAAAAAATCGCGGATGGATTCGAAGGTTTTGATGCGGGCAATCTGGGCCGATACGGACGCCCGTTCTATCAGGGCCGGGGGCAGGCCGATCATATGGGCGAAAATCCTGTTCCCGACGATATTGTCCATGCGCGCGGCGATCCATGACAGGCCGCGCGACCGCACGCCACGCAGGAACACTTCGAAGATCGCGGCGATGCCCATGCCGATCAGGATCATGGGCAGGACATCCATCGTCCCCGTCGCGATCACGCGGTTGTAGACCAGCATGATCATGAGGGGCGTCGTCAGGGAAATGAGGTTGATGACGAGGCCCGCGCTCAATATCTGCGCAAAAGTGCCGTGGAAACGGCCTAGCAGGGCGCGGAACCAGCCGTAATTCGTGCCGGATCGGACGAATTTGGAAGTTGCCGGCTTGTTTTCGTCATAGCGTTCGAAAACGATGGCGTGGCCTTTATCGTCCGACAGCTGGTGTTCGTAGAGATAGGAGATGTTGTGGTTCTTGAAAACCTTGACGCGGCCGTCTTCGTGCCGGATCAGGATGACGGGGTTCCCGTTCTCTTGGACGAAGAGGGAGGGAAAGAGGCGCACATCCAGCTCGTTGATCTTGACCGGGATTTTACGAGAGAAATAACCCAGGCGCGCCAGCGTGTTCAAAACGTCTTCTTCCGAATAGCCGTCGCGCCCGAAGGGAAGGGCTTCGAGGAAGCGGTAGGTCTTGCAGCGCGGCTCTAGTGCAAGGACGAGGGCGCAGAGCGCGCTTTCCCATACGTCGCAGTTTTCGAAAGCTTTGACGCCCGATTGCTGCATGATCGCGATCATACGCTCGACGGGTTCGAGTTTTTCGGGCGAGGTGTCTTTGGGATTGAGGAATTGCTTCACAGTTTGAGCTCCCGGTAAAAGATGTCTTTTCTGGAATCGGTGCGGGGGGTTTCGACAAGACGGCCGTCTTGCAAGGAGAAGAATCGGGAGGCCTGGGCGGTGAGGTTGTGATCGTCCGAGGACAGGATGATCGTGGCTTTGCCTTTAAGGCGGGCGAGAAGATTGTAGACGAGGTTATAGCCGTCGCGGTCGAGCGAGCGGTCGGCATTGTCGAAGATAATGAGGCGCGGTTTCGGGGAGAGGACGCGCACCATGGCGATGCGCTGTTTCAGGCCTGGCGGGATGGTGTCGGTGGCGTTGCCGTTGAGGAAGGTGTCGAAGCCGGAGGGAAGGCTCGCAATGTCGCGGTCTACCTGGAACAGAGCCGCCATTTCCTGCACCTTGTCGCCCTCGATCTGGCCGAAGCAAGTGAGGTTGTCGCGGATCGTGCCGCGGAAGATCATGCCTTCGCTCTGGACATAGCCGATATGCTTTATCAGGTCTTTTGAGGAATATTGCAGGACGTTCTTGCCGTCGATGGCGATTTCGCCGATGCGCGGGGCGTAGACGCCCGCGATCATATCCAGCAGCGCGTTCAGGGACGGGGCGCTGTCGGAAGAGAGGGAGATGCATTCGCCGAGGCTGAGCTTCATCGACACGTCCTTCA
>DASTUM010000061.1:0-2279 GCA_035759665.1 Micavibrio sp. | reverse complement strand
GATTGTCTTGTGTGTCTTATGCATATGCAGGGCGGCCCGAAAACGATGCAGGACGCCCCCCGCTATAAGGATGTTTTGAAGGAAATTTATGACTATCTGATGGGCCGGATCGAGTCTTGCGAGAAGGCGGGGGTGGACCGATCCCGCCTGTTCGTTGACCCGGGCATAGGCTTTGGCAAGACTCAGGATCACAACATTACCATATTGAAAAATATAGATTATTTCCGTGCGCTGGATGTTCCGGTTCTATTGGGAGCGTCACGGAAGCGGTTTATTGAATCCCTTTGCCCCGGCGCGGGGCCGCAGGACAGGCTGCCCGGATCGCTGTCCGCCTGCACCTCCGCCTATGCCAAGGGAATCCGCCATTTCCGGGTGCACGATGTCGCGGAAACGGCGCAGGCGCTGGCGGTCTTCCGGACTATTCTTTAATCGGATCGCTACCGATCAGAATTTGCGGATATTCCACGGGAAGGCCGCATTTTCGGCGCATGGCTCGAAATGGTGGAGCGTGCAGTTCTCGATCCCCACGATCTTGTTTTGATACAGCGCCCCGAACGCGCGGAACACGCCGCCGTGGCAGACGATCATGACGGGGCCGGGATGGGCCTTCACGAATTTGCTGATGGCGACGCGTACGCGCTCGTGGAAATTGACATGGCGTTCGCCGTTCGGCGGGTCGATCCCGTCGCGGGTCGGCTGGCGGGTCAGCTCCCATGGCTGGCCTTCCCAGTCGCCGTAGCATTGCTCGGCGATGTCCGGGTCTTCGAACATCGGCAAATTCAGGTTTTCGTTGATGATTTTCGCGGTGTTCCGCGCCCGTTGCAGGTGGCTGTGAATGATGACGGAGGGTTTCAGTTCCAGCGTCTCGACGATCTTCTGCGCGGCCTGGGCCTGCGCGATGCCCTTTTCGGTCAGGGCGACATCGACATGACCCGACGCATACTGGCCCAGATTGGCGACGCTTTCGCCGTGGCGGATCATGTAAAAGGGAATGGCGGGTAACATAACGCTCCTTACAGGACGGGGTGATTTCGGCTACACATATTCCATGGAACAATGGCGCGATCAAGGTTTTGTGCTCTCCGTCCGCCCTCACGGCGAAGGCGGGGCGGTCGTGTCCCTGCTCACCGAAAACCATGGCCGCCATGCAGGTTACCTTCACGGCGCGCAATCGACCAAAAAGCGCGCGATGCTGGAGCCGGGAACGCGCGTCCAGATCGATTGGAAGGGCCGCGTGTCGGACAATCTCGGCACCGTGGCGCTGGAGCAGGAAGCGGGCTTGCCGCACGGCGTCTTCAACGATCCGCTGAAATTGTCGGCGCTTTTGTCGGCCTGCTCCCTGTGCGACGCGGCTTTGCCGGAACGCGAAGGGCATCCGGGATTGTATCGCGGCTTTCAGACCCTTATCGAGATGATGTCGGGCGAAGTCTGGGCTGCCGCTTATGTTTATTGGGAAATCGCGCTGCTCAAGGAGCTCGGCTTCGGGCTGGATCTAACGAAATGCGCGGGCGGCGGCGACCCGCAGACGCTCGCCTATGTTTCCCCGAAATCAGGATGCGCCGTGTCCTACGCGGCGGGGCAGCCTTATAAAGAGAGATTGCTCGAACTCCCGTCCTTCCTGAAACCGAACGGCGGGCCGCTGGACGACGAAGAGATCGCCAAGGGGCTGGCGATGACCGGGCATTTCCTCGAACATTGGGTGTTCGCCCATCACAGCAAAGGTGTGCCGGAGGCGCGGATCAGGTTCGGGGAGCGTCAGAAAAAGGCAGCGAACACTTAGGCTTGCGCCTTTTGGCGCCTGTAATCGCGCACGCCCAGGACGACCGTAATCACAACGATGGCGGCGAACGCGGCCATAACGATCTGGTCGGCACGTTCGGTCGGCAGATGGATGCCCATTCTCTGGAGCTGGTAGTCGATATAGGAGACGGGCAGATCGTCTTCGCCGCGCAGTTTTTTGACCTGCCAGTGCCAGTCGGTGACGGGGCAATAGCCGATCTTGCCGACGATGGCGCCGACGACGATCCACAGGAACGAGGTGACGCCGACGGCGATGCGGTGGAGGGGGCGCGTCGTCGCCCATATCCATCCGAAGGTCAGGAACAGCACGATGACGAGGTGAAAAATGTCGAGGCCGATGTCGGCGATCAAAAGTTGCGTGTCGGTCATGACCCGATTATGCACCGAAAACCGCCGCCGTAAAGGCCGGAATCTGCGTTTTTTCGGGGGTTTTTGGCGAAACCCCGTCTTGCGTTAACGCCGCCGGAACTGTAAGAAGA
>DASTUM010000060.1:0-6583 GCA_035759665.1 Micavibrio sp. | reverse complement strand
GTCGCTCGAACTAATTGAGACTCATAGGGCCCACCGCAATGAATCCGGTGTGCTGCCCTCGGCGCCGAGAATGACCATGGTCGATTCCGATCGGGGCTGTTTTACAAACCTGAAGGAAAAAACCCGCTATTTCATGAACATTCTTTTCGATGAGAACATCTTTCTCGACAAGGGCGGGCTGGAAACGCGCTATGATATGCTGGCCAAAACTTTCGAGGACGCCGCCCATGAGAATATTCCCTCGAAGGGGGCGGGGCTGCCTCTCCATGTTCTCGAACAGCGCATTCACGACCTCCGGGCAAAATGCGGCTGTTTGCTCATAGAAAACAATGAATTGAAACTATTTCACCTTTATGCCGAAATCGATTTCGTCGCGGTTCTCCGCAAGGCGATCGACGAAGGCATCCTCCCGGCGAATGCGTATGAGCACGGCAGGATCGAGGAACATTCGCATAACATATCGGGTCATATGATCGTGGCGCATGAAAATCTGGCCACGGCCCGTTCGTTCTTTGAGGAGCTTTCGCAAACCAGCCGCTGGGACGAAAGCAAGGACAGCTTCGTGGCGACGGAGATGAAAGACATCACGATCCTCCCCCTGGCTTCATATATGCCTTGATCTTTTCCCCGAACCTGTGTTTTGATTGCTCTCATGACGTATGTCCAAGCCAAGGCAAAGACCTCCCAAGCAGCCCTTCTCGCTGCCGCCTGTGCTTGCGCCGCCATCGCCGCAGCGGCCGCCGCCGCGGGTTAGCCCGCGATATATCGGCCGACGGCGCGATCTGGCCCGCGCACCTGAAATCAGAAAATTCCTTAAAATATAAATATTCTTGCAGGTAAATTGCATCATGAGTACATCAGACTCTACAATTATAACGTTGAATGACAAACGTATGACAGACACCAACCCTCCTCAGTTCCGTTCCGTTCTTTCGGCTCTTTCTCCCAATCAAGGGGCGGAAATGCTTCGCTACGGCTGGACGAAACCCGGCATCATTTCGCTGGCGCAGGGCGAGGGCAGCATGAAAACGCCGGACTTTATCGCCGACGCGACCTACAAGGCCATGCAGGACGGCAAGACGTTCTACGCCCCCGTCCTCGGCATTTCCGAGCTTCGCCAGGAAATTTCGAATTACTATTCAAATGTCTTTAAAGAAACCATACCGACCGGCCGGATTTTCGTGACATCTTCGGGCACCACGGCGATGCATCTTGCGCTGACCGCCGTTCTCGATGAAGGCGATGAGATTATCGCGGTGACACCGATCTGGAAAAACCTGCTGGGCGCCATCGAACTGACTCAGGCGCAGGGCGTGCAGGTTCCGCTGGAGTATAAAGAGGGGGAGGGCTGGACGCTTGATCTCGACCGCCTGTTCGACGCCGTTACGTCCAAAACCAAGGCGATGCTGATCGTCACGCCCTCGAATCCGACGGGATGGACGATGAAATCGCACGAGATTAAGCAGGTTCTCGAATTCGCCCGCGCCCGCGGCATCTGGATCATCGCGGACGAGGTTTATTCGCGCATCGTGTTCGACGGCACGCGCTCTCCCTCCTTCCTCGACCATGCGCGCCCGGACGATAAGCTCTTTATCGTTAATTCCTTTTCGAAATCATACGCGATGACGGGCTGGCGCCTTGGCTGGCTCATAGGCCCAGCGGATTCCGAAACGCCTCTGCGCGACCTCGCCCTCTACGACAATATGGGCCCGCCTACTTACGCTCAGTACGGCGCCATCGCCGCGCTTCGCCACGGCGAGCCGTTCATCGCCGAACAGGTAGCGGCCTGGAAATCCAATCTCGACATCATGATGGATCGCTTCGAAAGCAATGGCCGCATCATCATGCCGCGTCCGCCGGCGACTTTCTATGCCTTCTTCAAGGTGGAGGGGGAGCCGGACTGCATGTCGCTCGTCAAGCGCCTGATCGACGAGAGCCTGCTCTCGCTCGCGCCCGGCTGCGCCTTCGGAAAATGCTGCGCCGGATGGGTGCGCATGTGTTTCGCCGTATCGGAGCAACGGATGATTGAGGCTCTCGACCGCCTCGAACAGGTCGTCAGGCCGCGTTAACTTTTGACGGCGGCGCGGGTTGTCGTGCCGCCCGAAAAAGGCTACTCTGTGAGGGTGCCGTTTACGGGCCCCCTTTCAACGATATCGATGTCATGAAAAAAATCACCCTTTCCCTTCTGGCCGTGCTGGCCTTTTCCGCCCCCGCCCATGCTTCGGAACAAAAGGAAATCGGGCGCTACGGCGTTTGGTCGGCCTATGTGTTCGATGAAAACGGCAGCAAGGTCTGCTATATGGCCGCCAAGCCCGATAAGGCCGAAGGCAAGTACAGCAAGCGCGGGGAAATCGCCGCCATGATCACGCACCGCCCCGCCGAAGGCACGAAAAACGTCTTTAGCTATATGGCCGGCTATGGATACAAGAAGGGCAGCGACGTCACTTTGATGGTCGATGCCAAGAAATTCACGCTCTTCACTCAAAACGACATGGCCTGGGCAGCGGACGCTCCGGCTGACGCGGCCATTGCTGAAGCTATCAAAAAAGGATCGAAGATGATCGTAAAGGGTGTTTCTGGAAAAGGGACGGAAACCAAGGATACATTCTCGTTAAAAGGTTCCACGAAAGCCTATGAAGCAATTACAACGGCTTGCGGATTATAGTCTATCGTTACGGAAAACAAACGAATCTGTCAATATCTATGCTAATAATCGATTCCATGACTTCCCATCCCCAAACCCCTATGCTAACTATTCCGACCTAAACCGGACCTGAACCAAGAAACTGATTACGAATCGTTAAGTGAATCGTTCAACCTGCTAAAAGTCAGATGACTTCAAATAGGAATACGCATCATCCGGTGTGCGGCACAAAAAAGATGAAACAGTATAACAAGGGTGTGAAATGCCGCTGAAGAATGTCCTGGGTAACTCCTGTGCGTTCGTTGCTAAGCATTTGGGCTTACGTCATCGCTACGTTTTTACAAAAAACAATCGTCTCCGATTGCGCTATGTCGCCGGCATGACGGCTGCCTGCGCCGCCGGACTTCCGACCGCTATCGCTTTTTCCCCTCTTTCCGCTTTCCCCGTCCATTTTGAGATCGCCTCCGCCGCACAGGCCTATAGCCGCATGGAACCATCCACTGGCGTTGACGGCATGCAGGGCGACGAAGGCATGGCCGAAAGCAGCCTCTTCGGCGGCGTGACGCTTGCCTCCATTCCGCAGTTCGAAGAACCTGCCGTGCCCTCCGACCGCATCGTGACGATCGACAAGGGCGACGCTCTCGGCAAGGTCATGCAAAAAGAAGGCGTGGGTGCTTCCGAAGTGCATGAGATCATCGAGGCGATGGGAAAGAATTTCAACCCGCGCGATCTCAAGGTCGGGCAGGACGTGCATATGCATTTCGAGCCGCACGAGGAAGAGGGCGGCTACAAGCTCACCGATCTCAAGATCGAGTTGAACCCTCTTAAGACGGTGACGGTTTCCCGAACGGACAAGGGATTTCAATCCACTCTGCAGGAAAAAGAAGTCAAGCAAGTCGTTCAGGCCCAGAAGGCCGTCATTAAAAATTCTCTGTACGGTTCCGCCGCCAAAGCTGGCATCCCCAAAACGGTCGTTTCCGAAGCCATCCGCATCTATTCGCAAAACGTGGACTTCCAGCGCGACGTTCATGCCGGCGATACTCTGGAAGTCATGTACGAAACCCACCAGACGGAAGACGGCTATATCGCTAAAACAGGCAATGTCCTGTACGCGCAGCTGACGCTCGGCGGCCGCAATATCCCTCTCTATCGTTATGAAACCGCCGACGGCGCCGTCGACTTCTTCGGCCCCGACGGGCAGTCGACGAAAAAGACCCTTATGAAGACGCCGATCGACGGTGCGCGCATGTCCTCCGGCTTCGGGATGCGCCGCCACCCGGTTCTGGGCTATGGCAAAATGCACAAGGGTATCGACTTCGCCGCGCCGACCGGCACGCCGATCTACGCGGCAGGGGAAGGCAGAATTGTCAAGGCAGGGCGTTTTAGCTCGTACGGAAATTATGTCCGTATCCGTCACCGGGGCGATCTCGACACTGCTTATGCCCATATGAGCAAGATTGCCAACGGCCTGAAGCCCGGCGCGCGCGTCAGGCAGGGCCAGATTATCGGTTATGTCGGAACGACGGGCCGTTCAACAGGGCCGCACCTCCACTATGAAATCCTCGTGGCGAACAAGCAGGTCAATCCGCGCGGGGTGAACCTGCCTGTCGGTCACGCTCTGGCCGGGCGCGACTTGAAGAAATTCAAATCGCATGTTGCGGACGTCAACAACCAGTATGCGGCCATCTCCACCGGCGCGGTCAAGGTCGCTCAGCGCCAGGTCAGGGATGACGAGGATATCAACTAGGGAAATCGTCTTTCATAAGACGAAGGAGGCGCCGTTCAGGCGCCTTTTTTCTTGTTCAGATCGACAATGTAAAATCCGTAAACGCCCAGCATGGCGACTGCCAGCGCGTACCAGAATATCGCGTACTGCAAGTGCTTGTTGCGGGGAAGCCAGTGTTCCTCGTGCACTTCGACGTCGGGAAGCTCCGGCGCGATCTTGTCGGCATAGAGAATGAAAGGATAGGGATCCTCGATGCCTCTGGCCTCCGCGATCTCGCCGATGTCGGCGCGGAACCACATATCGTTTACCGGCGAATTTTTCGACGCGAAGGACGACCAGTCGGGTTTGTGAACGCCGCCTTTCACGGTAACGGGGCCGGCGGGCAGCACCGCCAGGCGTTCGTCCGGATTGTCTTTCCAAAGATCGCTGACCCATCCCGTATTGACGATCAGCGTTCCGCCGCCGTCCAGCGCCAGTGGCAGCAACAAATGATAGCCGACGCGCCCCTCCTCGGTTCTGGGGCCGAGCAGAACCGCTTTGTCGCGCTGCAGGCGGCCATGGACGCTGCCATAGCCCAAAGGCTCCTCTACGAGGCTCCATTCAGCCAATTGCGCTTCGCTAAGCGGCGCGGCATGGGCATAGCTGTCATTGAGTTTCGCGATAACGGCGTTTTTCCACTCGAGGCGCTTGACCTGCCACGTGCCGAGCGAAGCGAGGATCGCTATGCAGGAGATCGTCATGACGGTGGGGCCGAGCGGCAGTTTCATTCACACTCCCGGCGTCCCGCCCACGGCTTAGCCATGCATCGTGACGTTGCCGCCCCACCAGTAGATTGCGATGAACAGGAACAGCCACACAACATCGACGAAGTGCCAGTACCAGGCGGCGGCTTCGAAGCCGAAATGGCGGGTCTGCGTAAGTTCGCCCTTTTTCGAGCGCAGCCAGCAGACGATCAGGAAAACCGTGCCGACGAAGACGTGGAAGCCGTGGAAGCCCGTCGCCATGTAGAAGGTAGAGGCGAAGGAGCCCTGCTTGAAGGCGAAGGTCGCGTGCGCGTATTCGAACATCTGGAAGCACAGGAAGATCGCCCCAAGTCCGGCGGACAGGCCAAGGCCCAGAATTACATCCTTGTTCTTGCCCTCGAGGATCGCATGGTGCGCCCATGTGACCGTACAGCCCGAGAGCAGCAGGATCATCGTCATCATGAACGGCAGGTCGAAGGCCGCGATGGGTTCGACGCCGACGGGGGGCCACTGGCTGCCCGTATATTCGAGGCGCAGCGGCTGGTTCAGGTCGTGCGGATAGAGGCTGACATCGAAGAAGGCCCAGAAGAAGGCGACGAAGAACATGACTTCGCTTGCTATGAACAGCGCCATGCCGAACCGCAGACCGACTTCGGTGATGCCGTTATGGACGTTTTCCTTCACGGTTTCGAACAGAATGTCTTTCCACCAGCCGAACATCACGGCGATGACGCACAGGAGGCCGACAATCGGGCCGAGAAGGCCGATGCTCATGCTCATGATTTTCACATCGTGCATGTAAAGAACCATGCCCAGCGCGGCGAGCCCCCCCGCGAACGCCCCCGCCAGCGGCCAGATGCTCGGGCGGACGAGGTGATAGGGGTGCGGTTTGCCGGTTGTGCCGTATTCGATATGCTCTGCCATGACAGTCCTTGGGGATGGTGTATTTCGAGGGGTGTTTTATCAGTCTTTGCCTGAATTGTAAAAGGCTTCCATGGCCTTATCAAGCTCTTCCGATTCCGCCGGAAAGAAGGTGTAGGACAGGGTTATCGACTTCACGTCCTCCATGGTCGGATCGTCGTTCATGGCGGGGTCGATATAGAAAACGACCGGCATGGGCATTTCCTGCCCCGGCTGCAGGGTCTGGTCGCCGAAGCAAAAGCACTGGGTTTTGTGGAAATATTTCCCGACCTTGTCCGGCGTGACGTTGTAAATGGCGGTTCCGGCCGTGGGGACGCGGTCTTTGTTCTTCGCCAGGAAGGAGATCAGCCCCTGCTGGCCCAGCTTGACCGTTTCCTGATGCTTTTCCGGCCTGAAATCCCAATTGATGTTGCGGGACGTGTTGGCGTCGAACTTGATGGTGACGGTGCGCTCCAGAACCTTGTCCGGCAATTTGTCCGACACCATCGTCGTGCCGCCAAACCCCGTCACCTGACAAAACAGCCGGTAAAGCGGCACCGAAGCGAAGGC
>DASTUM010000059.1:0-7406 GCA_035759665.1 Micavibrio sp. | reverse complement strand
TATCTTTCCTACGCCCTTGGCGCGGGGGAAACGACGCTCCTGAAACTCACCAACGCCTATGCGATGCTGGTCAACGGCGGCAAGAAAATCACGCCAACCCTGATCGACCGGATTCAGGACCGCCGCGGAGAGACGATCTTCACTTACGACAACCGCCCATGCCCGAATTGCGGCGACCTAATCCGCTGGGACGGACAATCGACACCCATCGTGCCCGACACGCGCGAACAGATCGCGGATGAGCGCACGGCCTATCAGATGGTTTCCATTCTCGAAGGCGTCGTCCAGCGCGGGACGGCGGCACGGCTTGCCAAACTCGGCCGCCCGCTCGCCGGTAAGACGGGCACGACCAACAAATCGAAAGATACATGGTTTATCGGCTTTTCTCCCGACCTCGTCGTCGGCGTTTTCGTCGGCTTCGACGAGCCGCGCTCTCTCGGCAAACGCGAAACAGGCAGCTCCACTGCCGCGCCCGTCTTCGGCGAATTCATGGAAGATGCCTTGAAGGACACCCCGCCGACGCCCTTCCGCGTTCCGCCCGGCATTAAGAACGTGCGCATCAACGCTGATACGGGCCGCGCGGCGCAGCCCGGGGACAAGCATGTGATCTGGGAAGCGTTCGTTACAGGAACCGAACCCAACCTCGACGATTACGTCCTCGACGCCAATGTCGTCGGCGGCGATCAAATCGTCGATCCATACGCGGAAAATTCCAACGAAGGCTACGGCTACAACGAAGTGCCGGCTTCCGTGGAAATAAACCCCGACGCCGCGCCGACAGACGCCTATCCGCCCGCCGACGATTCCTTCACAAGCTTCAGCCGCGAACGCGATACATCGGACGTTCCGACCCCCGTTTATCCCGTACCCGAGCCGCAGAAGCCCGCGGCGGGGTTTGACGGCACCGGCGGCATTTATTAGGGAGCGCCGCAGGGATGGGGAATTTTCACGAGACATATAAAAGCCTGGAAACGATCAAGACTCCATCCGACCGCGCGTTCGGTTCGACGTTGTCCGCAATTCTTTTCGCTATAGGCGCTCTCAAAACGATTTTGTGGAGTTGGTGGATTGGCGGTTTCTTCATAGGCCTGTCCGCCATTATCCTCGCGCTTACGCTTTACCGCACGGACATCGTCGGCAATATCAAGCACGGCTTTCTCAAAATCGCGCCGGTGATTGCACGCTTTCTCAACCCGGTTCTGATGGCGATTCTTTATACCCTTTGCTTTATCCCGGGCGGGCTTATCATGCGGCTTCTCCGCCATGACCCATTGAAGCGCGCCTACGATCCCTACGCCGTCAGCTATTGGCAAAAGCGCGAAGACAGCGGCCTTCCCGACCCGATGAAATACCAGTTCTAGGGGGAATGCCATGGATTTCTTCAAAGAATTATGGCTGTTCCTCAAGGTCAGAAAAAAATTCTGGATGATCCCGATTTTCGCCGTCCTGCTTCTCTTCGGCCTGCTGGTTCTGGCCGCCAAAGGATCGTCTATGGGCGTTTTCATCTACACTATTTTCTAGAGATGGCGTCATGATCGTCCTTGGCATATCCGCCTTTTACCACGACAGCGCCGCCGCCCTTATCAAGGACGGGGATATCGTCGCCGCCGCGCAGGAAGAACGCTTCACCCGCATCAAGCACGACAGCGCTTTTCCGGCGAAAGCCATAGAATTCTGCCTGCGCAAAGCGGCTGTTTCCCTGGACGATGTCGATTCCATCGTTTTCTTCGAAAAGCCGCTCGTCAAATTCGAACGGCTCGTCGAAACCTATCTCGCCCTCGCCCCCAAAGGTTTCCGCTCGTTCAGGGAGGCGATGCCGCTCTGGCTGCACGAAAAGTTTTTTCAAAAACGGCTTCTAGTCGAAAAATTGGCGAACGGCGCGGGAAAACAGGCGAAAGACGCGATCCGCAAAAAGCTCCTCTTTTCCGACCACCATCTCAGCCACGCGGCCAGCGCCTTCTTCCCCTCGCCTTTCGAAGCGGCTGTAATCCTGACGCTCGACGGCATAGGCGAATGGGCCTCCAGCACAATCGGCACTGGCCGTGGCAACGATATAAAAATCGAGCGTGAAATCGCTTTCCCGCATTCGCTCGGGCTCCTCTATTCCGCCTTTACCGCCTATCTGGGATTCAAGGTCAATTCCGGCGAATACAAGGTCATGGGCCTGGCACCCTACGGCCAGCCGCGCTTCGCCCAAACCATCTTCAAACACATGGTGGATGTGAAGGAAGACGGCTCTTTCCGACTCGACCAATCCTATTTTGATTACATGGGCGGTTTTTCCATGTTTTCGCAAAAATTCTGCGACCTGTTCGGTCGTCCGCCGCGCGAAGCCGAGGACGCACTCGAACAATTCCACATGGACATGGCGGCCTCCATCCAGCGCGTCATTGAAGAGATCGTAAGCAAGATCATGCGCGCTCTCGCCCGCGACTATCGCGGAATCGACAATCTTTGCCTTGCCGGGGGCGTCGCGCTTAACTGCGTCTCCAATGGCCGCCTGCTGCGCGAAGGATATTTCAAGAATATATGGGTGCAGCCGGCGGCGGGCGATTCCGGCGGTGCGCTCGGCGCGGCGCTGGCAGGCTATTATCTGCATCATAAAAAAGAGCGCGATGTTTTCTTTGGTGGCGACGATATGAAAGGCGGCCTGCTCGGCCCCACCTTCACCGATGAGGAAATCGCGGCGCGCCTTGCTCCGCTCGGCGCGAGATTCGAAAAATGTGGCGATATCCTTTCCGCGGCCGTCGAAGCCCTTATATCGCAAAAAGCCGTCGGCTGGTTTCAGGGCGCGATGGAATACGGACCCCGCGCTCTCGGCGCACGCTCCATCCTTGCCGACGCCCGCGCACCGGACATGCAGAAGAATCTGAACCTCAAGATCAAATTCCGCGAATCCTTCCGCCCCTTCGCCCCGTCCGTTCTGGAAGAAAAGGCGGGTGAATGGTTCGATTTAAAGACCGCCAGCCCCTACATGATGTTTACCGCGCCTGTGGCGGAAGGCCGTCGCGGCGCCATCCCCGCCGTCACCCATGTCGATTTTTCCGCCCGCATCCAGACGGTGTCATCCGCGGCGAACCCGCTCTACCATGCGCTTTTGAAGAAATTTGAGGCGATGACAGGATGTCCTCTCATCCTCAATACCTCTTTCAACGTGCGCGGAGAGCCTATCGTCTGCACCCCCGAAGACGCCTTCCGATGCTTCATGGGATGCGATCTCGATGTGCTCGCCATCGGCAACTATATTCTCTACAAAGAGCAGCAAGACCCTGCGCTGCGCCACGATCACAAAAACAGTTTCGAGGCGGACTGATGGCCCAAAGCGTTTTTGAAAAACATCCGCGCCTCGTCCTGCTGGGATTTATTTTCGCGGTTGTGGGGCTTCTGGCGATCATGGCTGAAATCGGCCTGCGCTACGTCACCCCTTATAATATCGGCTATTACACCGCCGTTTTGAAGGAGGGTGCCTACCGCTACCCGTACGGCGATATTAAGATCAACCGCGATGGATACCCCGATGACGATTTCGACCTATCGGGAACGAAAACCCGCATCGGTTATCTGGGCGATTCCATCATCATGGGCGTCGGCGCGGGGGATGGATACCGCATCAGCGACCTCCTGCAATCCCGCTACCCAAACGACGACCACTGGACTTTTGGCGTCATGGGAAACGGCCTGCGTGAAGACGAGATGTTTGAGCTAGTGGACAAATACAAACTTGACAAAATCATATACGGATTCAATTTAAACGATTTTCTGCCGCCTTTAAGAAAAAATGGACAGCCGATAGCGGGGCCGAAGCAATCCGCATTGGAACGCATCGTTCATGCGGTGGAGCGCTTCGTTAGCAGAAACGTGGATGGGTTGCGCGGAAAATCATATCTTTATACCGTGCTTCGCACAGGCGCGAAGAATATCCTTCAGCAGTTCGGGTTCGGCCACACGGGCTTCAAATCGGCCGAATTATTCCCGCGTGAGCATGAAGAATTGATCCGCGATACGGCGGAGCGCTTCAATGCGGCGGCGCGGCGGCTTTCGGAAAAAAATATCGAACTATGCCTGATCGTTTTTCCCTACGAAATGCAGATATCGAAAGAGGCCGCCGCCGCCTACCGCGATAAAGGCATAGGATGGGAAAACGGTTTCGAGGAAGGTTCGACGCAGACGCTTTTTAAAAAATATCTCGATCTGCCGCATGTCTATGATGGGCGCGACGCATTTAAAGACTTGCCGGACAGCCCACCCGGCACCTATTTCGTTTATAACCGCGGCGACAAGATCGATTTCAATCACCTGAACAGGAGAGGCCATGCCGTCCTGACAAACGGGCTAATCGCTTCAAAAATCTGCGATTTTTAACCTGTTTTCTTTCTTGATATATTATGAAAATATTGAGATAGTGACAGACATGATTAAGAGGCTTTTTTCTAAAACGGGAGACCCACGAGCGCGCAACGACAATATCGCCGCACCGCACATCCCTGTTGCCTCGCTTTTATATTTCACCGGTATTCCCGAAACGTCGGAATACGCCGTTCTGAACAATGTGCTGATGCTGACCCATTCGGAAGTATCGGAAGCGGAAAGTTTCATCACCGGGCAAGCCATCAATATCCCCATGCGCATAAAATTCGGCCAGTTGTTGCAGGATTTCAACCATGCCTGTCACACGCAAAACCGGTTCCTGCCGATCTGGCGTGGCAGCGTCGGGCGGTTCGGCGTCGAGGACTGGAGCATTGTCAGCATGCTGATCAGCAAATCGGCAAATCTTCCCAAGCAAGCCGGGCTTCATGAATTCGGCGCGTTCGCCCTGTATTTTCCCGAGAATCCCAGAAGCGTAGACAACGTCGCAAAATGGGCCCAGACTAAAAAAAATCCGGAGCCGTTTCTTTTGACTTTTGGCGAAACGGTTTTAGAAAAAGCCGAGATCGGGAAACTCCAGGCGGCACACTATTGTCATGTAACCCCGGCGACGCACGAAGCCCTCTTTCATCCAAACGCGCGCAAACGTGTGAGTATCGCCTTTCCGCATCTTTTCGAAAACAAGCCGGGTGGCAACGCTCCAACCGGCCCTTAAAAAGTAAATTCTTTTTCCAGCGATTTTCCGCCGTGAAGCAGGACGATGGTCGCTTTCTTGCCGAACAATTCCTTCGTCAAATCCATGCCGGCAGGAGCGACGACTTTCAAAACCGCCTGGTCGGCGTTTTTTTCGTCGATAAAAACTTGCGGCGGAACGGTCAAAAGCGGCACCGGCGTTTCTATCACCACATCCGCATCCTTGTGAAAGCCGCCTTTGGCGTAGGCCGTGATGACCAGCGCATCCTTGCTGAGAACGGCGGCATTCATACCCAGTTCGGAGGAATTTTCCGTGGCCGGCAAAGCGGCGCGCGCGGCCTTCAAAGCCTCCGCCTCCGTCGCCATATCCCCGCCCGTCACATGCAGATGTTCGGGCACACAGATTTCATGACAGACGACCATATCGAGTTTGACGTCGAGCTTCATGGGCTGCGCCGGATTTTCAGGCGTGACCGTCAAGGGCAGAAGGACATGATCGCTGTACCCAAAGCTGTGCATATCCCTCAGCGTAAATCGCGCCGGCGCAGGCCATGCAATATCCACGCGCTTGACGTTGACCGAGTCCGACCAGTCGAGCTTCGGTGGCAGGCCGCTGTCGCCCGCCATACGCCAGTAGGTGTACCATCCATCCTGCAGAATGATGTCGAGCCCCAAATCCGTGGATGATTTTTTATCCACATTTCGATCCCCTGAAACAAAGCGCGCGGAGGCATAATTACCGCTTGCGCCGTTTTGCGCGGCGGCAGGAAACGAAAAAACGAAAGCGAAAAGAAAGATGGTGAAAGTCTTTTTCATACAAGCCTGCCTTGGTTGCGGGGACTCCGCTTTTGGGCAAGTATAAGAATCATGAGCGCAAAAGACAATTCTTCTGAATTTACCTCCCTCAAGGGCCACCTCCTCCTCGCTATGCCGCAGATGAACGATCCGCGCTTCCACCGCGCCGTAATTTTCATGGCCGTGCACGACGAAAAAGGCGCGATGGGCATGGTCATCAACAACCCGCTGCCTTCGCCGGATTTCGCCGAAGTTCTGCGCCAGGTCGGCGTCTCCAGCGAAAAGCCGCTTGATGAAAAGGTTCTCGCCATGCCCGTCCTTTCAGGCGGGCCGGTTCAGAGCGTTCACGGCTTCCTGCTCCATTCCAGCGATTTCGACCAGAAAAACACGATCCATGTCGACGATCTGTTTTCGATCAGCGGCACGGTCGATGCGCTGCGCTCGATCGTGAACGGCTACCGTCCCGAACTCATGCTCTTCACGCTCGGCTATGCGGGCTGGGGCGCGGGGCAACTTGAAAAGGAATTGCAGGACAATGTCTGGCTGACGGCTCCTGCGAGCCACGAAATCGTCTTTATGTCGCGCCCCGATGAAATGTGGGAAAATGCCTTCGCCCTGATCGGCGTCAATCCGGGGATGCTATCCGGCTTTTCCGGCCGCGCCTGAAAAATCGGCGGCGTCCAGCCCGTACAGGATGTGATCCTGCCGCCGCCCGTCGATCTGGATATATTTCCTCGCGAAGCCCTCTTCGGAAAAACCGAGCCTGAGCAACATGGCCTGGCTTTTACGGTTGAGCGGCAAGGTCGCCGCGTTCATGCGCGACAGACGCAGCGCCTCGAACGCAAAATCCAGAACGGAAAACCCCGCTTCCGTCATATAGCCCTGCCCCTGCGATCCATCGTCCAGCCAGTAGCCCAGCGACGCGTAATTCGCCGCGCCGCGCGTGACGTTGTTGACATTGAGCGCGCCGATGAGAGTTCCGTCTTTCAGGAAAATCAGGAAGGCATAGGTGCGGTCGCCTTCCCATTCCCGCCAGAGCCGCCTGAGGCGCCGTGCAAAAAAATCGGCCGTCAGGCAACCGTCCGGCCATGCAGGTTCGAACGGTTTCAGATAGGTGTAATTGGCCTGCCGCACGGCCTTCCATTGCGGGTAATCACCCATGACGGCGGGGCGCAGGATAAGGCGCGGACTTTGCAGAGTGGCGGCAGGCGGACTTTCGGCCCTGCGGTAGCGGAGCCCCCAGATCATTTTATGCCGCCAGCCTTTCCCATACCGTATCGTAGCTTTCCAGCCCCGTTACAGGACCGAGGGCTGCCAGAGTCGGCTTGCCTGCGAAGATTTTCTGGGCAATTTTCTGAACCGTGTAGACAGTCACCGCGTCGACCTGCGCGATCAGGCGCGCGACATCCGGCGCCCGGTGAAAATTGATCAGATATTTTGCCTGGCGGTTGGCGCGTGAGAGCATCGATTCGCGGCTCATCAGGATTCCGGCCCTGATCTGCGCCTTGGCGCGGTTGAGTTCGGCCTCGCTGATCGGCGCCTGCATGATCTTG
>DASTUM010000058.1:0-3923 GCA_035759665.1 Micavibrio sp. | reverse complement strand
GTTCACTTCGGGTTCTTCCGTGATGCCTTTGATCCAGGCAACGGCCTTGTCGATCGATTCCTGATTGACGGAGGATACCTTGACGGAGCCGTCATCATCGATATCGACCTTCGCGCCGGTTTCTTCGACGATCTGGCGGATGATTTTACCGCCGGTGCCGATGACTTCACGAATCTTGTCGGTCGGGATCTTGAAGGACACCATCTGCGGCGCGTATTGCGATACGCCAGAGCGGGCATCCGTCAGGGCCTTGGACATTTCGCCGAGGATGTGGATACGGCCGTCTTTCGCCTGCGCCAGAGCGATCTTCATGATTTCTTCCGTAATGGAAGTGATCTTCAGATCCATCTGGAGGGAGGTGACGCCTTTTTCCGTACCGGCCACTTTGAAGTCCATGTCGCCGAGATGGTCTTCGTCGCCGAGGATGTCGGAGAGAACGGCGTAGTCTTTGCCTTCCTTGATCAGACCCATGGCGATACCAGCAATCGGGCGTTCTAGGGGAACACCGGCATCCATCATCGAAAGGGACGTGCCGCAAACGGTCGCCATCGAGGAGGAGCCGTTCGATTCCGTGATTTCAGACACGGTGCGTATCGTGTACGGGAATTTCTCGGCATCGGGGAGCAGCGGGTTGATGGCGCGCCATGCCAGCTTGCCGTGGCCGATTTCGCGGCGGCCCGGAGGTCCTACGCGGCCAGCTTCGCCCACCGAGTAGGGAGGGAAGTTGTAGTGCAACATGAAGCGGGAGCGGTATTCACCTTCCAGCGCGTCCATGATCTGCTCATCAGAGCCCGTACCGAGCGTTGTGACGACCAAAGCCTGTGTTTCGCCGCGTGTGAACAGGGCGGAACCGTGTGCACGTGGAAGAACACCAACTTCGGCAACGATCGGGCGCACGGTTTTCGTGTCGCGTCCGTCGATACGGCTACCGGTTTTGATGATGTTGCCGCGCACGACATCTGCTTCCAGTTGTTTGAACTCGCCGGCGACCATTTCCTTGGTGATGTCGTTTTCTTCACTTACGAAAGCCTCGACCGCAGCCGCTTTGATTGCGTCTTTGGCGGCATAGCGTTCGCCTTTGTCTGTATTGCCGTATGCCTTGCGAACATCGTCTTCGTATTTCGCTTTGAGGTCTTTGGCAAGCTTGGTCAGAACAGGGTTTTCCTGTGGCATGTCCCAAGGATCTTTCGCCGCCATTTCGGCCAGTTCGATGATGGCCGCGATAACGGGCTGGAAGCCCTTCCACGCATGCATGACAGCGCCAAGCATTACGTCTTCCGGAAGTTCATGCGCTTCGGATTCAACCATCAGAACGCCTTCGGTGGTGCCGGCGGCAACCAGATCAAGTTCGCTGCCTTCCATATCCTGGAGAGTCGGGTTCAGCAAATACTGACCATTTTTATAGCCGACGCGTGCGGCGCCGAGCGGGCCCATGAAGGGAACGCCGGAAATGCAAAGCGCGGCGGACGTGCCGATCATAGCAACGATGTCCGGGTCGTTTTCCATGTCGTGCGCGACAACCGTACACATAACGAGGACTTCATTGATGAAGCCGTTCGGAAAGAGCGGGCGTATCGGACGGTCGATCAGGCGAGCCGTAAGTGTTTCTTTTTCAGAAGGACGGCCTTCGCGTTTGAAGAAGCCGCCCGGAATTTTACCGGCGGCGTATGCTTTTTCCTGGTAGTGCACTGTCAGAGGGAAGAAGTCCTGACCCGGCTTTACGGATTTTGCAGCCGTTACGCAACACAGCACGCTTGTGCCGCCGAGCGTAACCATAACCGCGCCATCAGCCTGACGGGCGATCTTGCCGGTTTCGAATACGAGTTTTTTGCCTGCAAAGTCGATTTCTTTGCGGAATACGTTAAACATCTTTAGTCCTTTTTCTTTTCTAATAATATCATTCTGAGCGCAGCGAAGAATCTCGTCGGCTTGTGCCAGAGATCTTTCGGCCATGCGGCCTCAGGATGACAGGTTAATGTCATGGAAAAGGACGTTTGATCGTTTTCGGATAATTCGGTGGACGGGTAAAGACTCTAGGGATCGGCCCTTCGGAGCATTTAACAGTCGACCGGATTATACAGCCAGAATACAAGCAAACGCCCTTATTCCGGGGTCTTTCATACCTGTAAACCCTTGGTTTGTCAAAAGGTTCTTGGCACGGAACCAAAGCCATCGCCATGCGTATGTTCCTGCAGAAACAACCGCTTATGACAGGAGTGATGGAGATGAAAGGTATTCTTTTATGGCTGGTGGGGATTCCGATCCCGATTATCATTCTTTTGTATCTTTTCAATGTTCTATAAGACATAAGACCCCCGCCGGCCGAGGCGGGGTTTTTCTTATACCCCCCGTTTACAGGAACCAAGGATATGCGATACTCCTGATGTTAAGATTTACAAGCGATTCCAAAGGGGAAAGAAATGTCAGATGCCGACAAGATCATGGGGTTCATTCCTAAAGACCAGTATGTAAAATACACTTATTATTTGCTGCTGGCGTCCTCGATCGGCGCGGCGGTTTTGACGTTGCTCGGCCTGATCGGCATTCATATTCCCCTGATGCAGCTCTTCGGCCTTGCCGGGATCGCCGGTCTGATCCTCGCTTTGATCGGCTTTTTCATTTTCAAGGAAGAGTTTTCGGCGCTCGATCAATCGCACCTGCTATATATATGCATCATTATCGCCGTGTTTTTCTTGGCGGGTCTGATCCTCGGTCAGGCGTTTGCCCTGGTTACTTATCTGATGCTGCTGGTGTCGCTGCTCGTTTTCGTGGCGCAGCTGATTATGGTCTGGACGGGGTATAACAGTTGGAGCCACGGGCGCAGCATCACCAAAAGCAACGTAAAAAGCGAAGTGCAACAGGCATTGAAGAGAGGCTGATCATGTCCGATACATCCGGCGATAAAATCCTCGGCATCGTTCCGAAGGAAAAATATGTGCATTTCACTTATATGTTCCTGCTGGTTTCGGCGGCTGGCGGCGTGTTTTTTTCCCTGCTCGGCATCGTCGGTATAGAGCCGGTCAGCGCGACCTACGGTTTGATCGCCCTTGGCCTTCTCTCGCTCGGACTCGCCGTTGTCGGCCTGACGAAACACAAGGCTGATTTCAGCGTAACCGACCATGCGCATTTCAAATATATCGCGTTGCTGTTTATCGTATTTTTCGTCATCAATATCGTCGGCGGCGCTTTTTACGCGATCGCCTATGCGCTCGGTTATTTGGTCACGGCCATTATAGGCGCGGCGCAGGCGGTGCTCGTCTGGACGGGCTATAACAGCTGGCAGGGCGGGCGCGTCGTCACCAAGGGCAACATCCGGGACGAAGTGAAGGCCGCACTGGCCAAGCGCTGATAACAGGCGCGTTTGTTTTAACTTTGTCGTTTTGTTTATAAGGAAACCATATGAATTATCTCGTTCTTCTACGCCACGGCCAATCGCAGTGGAATCTCGAAAATCGCTTTACAGGCTTTCACGATATCGATCTATCGAATCAGGGCCGCGAAGAAGCTGCGGGAGCCGGGAAAAGGCTGAAGGCGCTCGGCGTAAAGTTCGATGCGGCGTTTACGAGCACGCTCAAGCGCGCGGGCAATACGGCGGAGATCGCGCTCAAAAATGCGGGGCAGGAGGATCTGATTCCGGAGCTCGTGCGCCATGACGATCTGCGGGAGCGCGACTACGGCGACCTGACGGGTCTCAACAAGGATGAAACGCGCGCCAAATACGGCGACGAGCAGGTGCATATCTGGCGTCGTTCTTACGACGTGCGCCCGCCGGGCGGGGAATGCCTGGAAGATGTTGTGGAGAAGCGCGTACGGCCTTATTACGAGGCCAACATCAAAAAATTGCTGGAAGAGGGCGAGAACGTACTCGTCGCCGCGCACGGCAACAGCCTTCGTGCGCTTTTGATCATTCTTGGCGCCGAAAC
>DASTUM010000057.1:0-36139 GCA_035759665.1 Micavibrio sp. | reverse complement strand
CCTATGAAGAAAGCTGCGGCCCCCGCCCCGTTGCCGGTGAAATCCGCCGGCGTCAGAGCAGCCGCCGCATCGGATTCGAGGCCTGTAAAAGCCACATAACCGGCAACTGCATAGGCACACAAAACGATCAGCGCGGGGCGGGTATAAACGCGCCGCGCCGCATGGCTACGCAGGACGAACCCCATCATCGACAAAGACAGGAGCAGCAGGAATCCCTGCCCCCAGTCGAAAATGCGGCCTTCCGTTACCAGCGGCCGCGTGGCGCCCGCGCCGAAGAAATCTCGCACCATCATGCCGAATAAGTCATAAACCGGTTGCTGCGCCGGGAATGCTGCACAGAAAGCCTGCCATACTGCAAAAACAAAGCCCGCGATCAGGAATAAAATGAACGAGCCTCCGAAGGCGTTTTCAAGAATTACCTGACGATTTTCTTCCTGCCGCTCGCGAAAATTTCCGAGGATTTTTTGTGCAAGGCCGGGTCGTCCCTCCACTTCTTCCGCAGGCGCAGTCAGGGTCATCAGGCGGAGCATCATGATCAGGCTCCAGAACGCGGCTAGGAAGCCGTAGACCCAATCGGCGGATACGCCGTGATAGCCGCGCCAACCCAGCAGGAAAACGGTGAAAAATCCCGCCGCCAGGGACAGGAAAAAGCCTGCGCGCTCCATCACGGGCCGCCCGTCTCCGCCAGAGCCAGAAGGCTGAGTCGCAGTTCGGCAGGCAGAGCGTAGACCGGGGCAGCCGTTTCAGGATTATTTTGCAGACGGGAAGCGATGGCAAGCGCCTGCTGGGCCGCCTGGCCCTGCCCGTTCCGGCGCAGCAATTCCGATAAAAGCGTCCAGCCTTCCGGCGCGGCGGGGTTGAGGCGCACGGCCTCCATCGCGGCGGCGGCGGCATCCTCGACGCGCCGCTCGAACATCGCCTGCGCGGCAAGGCCGCGATAGGCTTCGGAGCGGGCCTGCGGACTCTTCACCACGCAAAAAACGACGCCGAGGGCGCAAGACAGCGAGGCCAGCAAAAATGCCTGGAAAATCCTCGCCTGTCTTTTCTTCGCCCGCCGTCCGGGGGACATGGTTGTGTCTTGTCGCATTGTCGTTTCTTCTGACGGAACGCTTGTTCCGTGCGCCGTTTTGCACGGCGGGATATTGGATGATGCGATCACTAGAACGGAAGAATCGGGCTGGCGCCAGAGGCCAAAAAATATCCACAGGGCAAAGCCTTGCGAATCCTCATTTTGAAATTGTGGATGATTTTGGGAGGCGGCGTCAGCCGGCGTTTCGCTTGCCCTGCGCCTGGATGTGGTGATGATGGTGAAATTCCAGAAGGCCTGTCGGGATATTGACAAGATTGATGTCGATATGCAGATCCGTCACGCCGTTTGAAGTGATGTCTTCGAGTTCGTCGAGCGCGGCGGAAAAACGGCGCGCGGCCTCGAGCGATTCGCTTTCGTTCTGCGGCCGCTGTAGCAGCAGCGCATATTCATTTACGCCTGTCTGCCCCAGAATATCCGACTGACGGCGCAGACGGACGAGGTTTTGCGCGAGCTTGGACACCGCATAGTCGGCGGCATATTTGCCGTCGTCGAGTTTGATATCCTCGTAATTCGGGATGCTGATGAACAAGATTTGCGATGTCTCGCCATATCGGCCGACGCGGTCGAAGGCGGAACGGAAAAGCTGGTTGAAGGCGGATTTGGAAATCACGCCGCCGCCGGAAGGAAAGTCGTAGGATTCATCGCCAATCCGGTGCATCAGATCGACCATGCGCGTCGCGCTCTCCAGACTGGCTGTCAGCGCCGCCGGATCGAGAGGTTTTCTAAGCGCGCCGTGGCATCCCGCCGCTATGGCGGCCATCATTTCGGTTTCCTGCGAAAGAAGGGCCATATAAGGGTAGCTGTGAACCAACCGGCGGATCTGCAGCAGAATAGGGCGCGGATCGGTCATTGGCGAGGGATCGAAATAGACAGCGTCGATTTTCTTTTCGTCGATCTGGTCGATCGCGTCGTTCTTGATCGAGCTTTCGAAAACATCGTGTCCCGCCGCCCTCATCTTGGAGGCGAGCAGGTTCGAAAACATTTGATCCCGGTCGATAATCAGAATTTTCATGCGACATTCAGTCGGAACCCCGCAAAAGCGCGGATTATTCCTTAACCCTCATTGTGGGGGCAGAATGGTAAAAAATAAATAAAATACTGTAAGAAAAGCGAAAAAATCCGGAAGCGGCGCTTCTGGCGGAGAAAATAGAGGGAATGGAATGACTTTGTCCGCACTCAGTCACCGCCCGAAGCGGCGGAGATCTCCGGGAAGCCATTAAAAATCCTCGAAAAATCGGAGCCTTCCATGGCCAAGATGGAGTTTGACAAGGATAGAGCCTTACGATAAAACCCATCAACGTTTTGGCCCATGTGGTGGAATTGGTAGACGCGCCAGCTTCAGGTGCTGGTATCCGCAAGGATGTGGAGGTTCGAGTCCTCTCATGGGCACCATTCTGCTCCGCTCGCGGAGCGAGCTATGCAGAATGCCCTGTAACGCTTAGGCGGAGCGGGGCGTAGATAACGGTAAATTTGATGGCCATAACCCTCCATAAAGGCGATATACCCTCCGGCCTTTCTTTCGGAAAATCTGTCGCGATCGACACGGAAACGATGGGATTGAACCCCGCGCGCGACCGCTTGTGCCTCGTGCAGCTCTCGGCGGGCGACGGCAACGCTCATCTTGTGCAGTTTGCCGCCGGCCAGTACGAAGCCCCGAATCTCAAGGCGCTGCTCACAGATAAGACGGTCCTCAAAATTTTCCATTTCGCGCGCTTCGACATCACCTCCCTGAAGGCTTATCTGGATGTCGACACGACGCCGATTTACTGCACAAAAATCGCCTCGCGCCTCGCCCGCACCTTCACCGACAAGCATTCGCTGAAAGAGTTGTGCCGCGAACTGGTGGGCGCCGAGCTAAGCAAGCAGCAGCAAACATCGGACTGGGGCGCCGACAAGCTCTCTAACGAACAGCTGACCTATGCCGCAAGCG
Organism: Micavibrio sp.; assembly: GCA_035759665.1. Classification (GTDB taxonomy): domain Bacteria; phylum Pseudomonadota; class Alphaproteobacteria; order Micavibrionales; family Micavibrionaceae; genus Micavibrio_A. The sequence continues at coordinate 33,119 of DASTUM010000057.1, read as the reverse complement.
ACGTCCTCTACCTGCACAAAATCAAGGATAGGCTGGAAGCCATGCTGGAGCGGGAAGACCGCACCGCGCTTGCACAAGCCTGCTTTGATTTCCTGCCGTCCCGCTCCGCGCTGGATATTGGAGGATGGGCCGATGTCGATATCTTCGCTCACTAAAACCATGGCCGGAAACTCCGACGACCTCGCCACCGGCAAGAAAGCCATCCTCACCGAGATGGAAGGGCTAAGGCAACTCGCCGATTCGCTCGATACGAATTTCACCAAGGCCGTGGACGCGATCCACACGATGAAAACCGCACGCCGCGCGCGCCTGATCGTCGCCGGGATCGGCAAGAGCGGGCATGTCGGCAAGAAGCTGACCGCGACGCTCGCCTCCACCGGGACACCGTCCCACTTCGTGCATCCGGGCGAGGCAAGCCACGGCGATCTGGGCATGATCATGGAAGGCGACGTCGTCCTGATGCTCTCCTATTCCGGGGAGAATGCGGAGCTTTCCGACCTCATTCATTATACCCGCCGTTTCGGCATCACCCTGATCGCGATCACAAGCAAGCCCGAGAGCACACTCGCCAGGCATGCCGATATTTTGCTGCAGCTTCCGCGCGCGCCGGAGGCCTGCCCGAACGGCCTGGCCCCCACCACCTCGACGACGATGATGATGGCGCTCGGCGATGCGATCGCGATCGCGCTTCTGGAACGCATGGGCCTTACGGCCGAGGATTTCCGCGTCTTCCACCCGGGCGGCAAGCTCGGCCAGAAATTGCTGACCGTCGGCGACATCATGCACAAGAAAGCGGCGCTGCCCGTTTTGCCTGAAACCGCCACGATGGACCAGGTTATCGTCCAGCTCACAGAGAAAAACCTCGGCTGCGTCGTCATTATGGATGGCGATGAGCTGAAGGGGATCGTGACCGACGGCGACCTCAAGCGCCATATGGGCCCCGATCTCCTGCAAAAGCCCGCCTCCATGATCATGAGCAAAACGCCCAGATCCATCGCCGAAAAGGCGCTGGCGGTCGAGGCGCTCAACATCATGACCAAGACGCCTGGCCAGTACATCACTTCCCTGATCGTCACCGGCGAGGACGGGACGCTCAAGGGCCTGATCCGGCTCCAGGACTGCCTGCAGCGCGGCGTTGCCTGAAGATAAGGGTCTGCGGGCATTGCCCGCATAGCGCTTTTCGGGTAACCCTTATGCATGGACGACTTCCAGCAAGAACCGCATGATTACCAGCGCCTGGGCCGCCTGACGGTCGACGAGGGCCGCAGCACGCAGGTCAACCATTTCTATTCGCGCTTCGTGCGCTCTCTGCGCTTTATCCTGCCGATCGTCGCGCTGGTCATGACCGTCATCGTTTTGACATGGAACGAGGCCGGACAGCGCGTGGAGCCGTTGAAAAAGGCGGAAGTCGTCGATACGGCGGCGAACATCCAGAATGAGCTTCTCAAGCCCGTCTACAACAGCGTCGACGACAAGAACCAGCCCTTTACCGTCACCGCCGACAAGGCGACGCAGGGCCGGGACAATCCCGATATCGTGGAGCTCGAAAAACCCGTGGCCGCCCTGTCGCAGGCGGACGGCAGCAAGATCGAGGGCGACGCCGCCGTCGGCCTCTATGAACAAAAAAGCCAAAAACTAAACCTTTCCGGCGATGTGCATCTGAAGCACAGCGATGGATTCACGCTGTCCACCCAAGAGCTGCGCGTCGATCTCGCCACGCAAAAAGCCTATTCGGGCCGCGACGTGCGCGTCGAAGGGCCGGAAGGCACGATCGACGCCACGGGGCTGGAGGGCGACACGGAAACCGGCACCCTGATCTTTACGGGCCCGGCCAAGGTCATTCTGAATAGCAACGGAAATCTCCTGACACCGAAAGCGAAAACGCCATGAAATACTTCCCCCTGCTTGCTGCCATGATGCTGGCTTCGACGGCGGCCTTTGGGCAAACCGCCTCTGCTCCGGCACCGGCGAGCAGCAGCCAGCCGATTGAAATCACGGCGACGGAAACCGTCGAATGGCTGCGCAACCAGAACCAGTATATTGCGAGGAAAGATGTCATCGTCAAACAGGGCCCGATGGAGATTCATTCCGACCTCCTGACCGCCGATTATCGCGAGGGCGCGGAATCGTCGATGGAAATCTGGCAGCTCACCGCCGAGGGAAATGTGCAGGTGAAAGACGAAACCACGACAGCCTACGGCGACAAGGGCGTCTATGACGTTCCTAAAGGCGTCGCCATTCTGACGGGCGGCAATCTGCGCCTCGTTTCGCCCGACCAGACCGTGACCGCGACCGAGCGCATGGAATACTACGCCAACGAACGCATGGCCAAAGCCATCGGCAACGCCACCGTGGTGCGCGCCGAAGACAAATTGCAGGCGGATGTTTTGACGGCCTATTTCAAAGACGAATCGACGCAGCCTGCCGCCGCCAAAGCCAAGGAGAAATCGGCAGGCGGCCCGCTGGGCGGCGGCGGCAACATTGACCGGCTCGAGGCCGATGGTAATGTCGTCATCACGACGCCCACCGAAAAGATCACGGGCAGGAAGGCAGTCTACCGCGCCGCGACCAACACCGCCGAAATCACGGGCAAGGTTAAGCTGGTGCGCGGGGAAAATATTCTCGAAGGCGAGCGCGCGGAAGTGAACCTCAAAACCAACGTCAGCAAGATGTTCGGATCGAAAACCGAAAGCGGGCGTGTACGCGGCGTTTTCTTCCCCGGATCGGAATCGCTCCCGGACAAAAAGGGACGGGATAAAAAGGCCACGGCACCTAGCGCGCCCGCCGCGGATTCGCCCACACGGGTTGCTCCCGCGCCGGAAGCGGCGGACGTTCCCCCTGCGGCGGCTCCTGCAGTTTCCGCTACCCCGGAAGCGCCCGCACCTGCTAAGGTCAGCCCGCGTATGGAATACTAAGGACCCTGTCGTGCCCTATCTGAAAGAAGTACCCAAAGGCCTAACGGCCAGCCACCTGGCCAAAAGCTATAAAAAGCGCCCCGTGCTGCGCGATGTCAGCATGAACGTCAAACGCGGCGAAGCCGTTGCACTGCTCGGCCCGAACGGCGCCGGGAAGACGACGTCCTTCTACATTATGACCGGCCTGATTCCCGCCGACGCGGGTGAAATCCTGCTCGACGGGCAGGATATCACCACCCTGCCGATGTACCGCCGCGCGCGGCTCGGCATAGGCTATCTGCCGCAGGAAAGCTCGATCTTCCGGGGCTTAACGGTCGAGGACAATATCCGCGCCGTGCTGCAAGCCCAAAACCTGGAGGGCGAGGAGCAGGAGAATCTGCTCGAAGAACTTCTTTCGGAATTCCATATTTCGCACCTGCGCCGCACACCCTCGCTAGCCCTCTCTGGTGGGGAACGGCGACGCGTCGAGATCGCCCGCGCGCTGGCCTGCCGCCCGCATTTCATGTTGCTGGACGAGCCGCTGGCGGGAATCGACCCGATTGCAGTCGGTGAAATCCGCAACCTGATCCGCTACCTCAAAACCAAGGGGATCGGCGTTCTTATTACCGACCATAATGTGCGCGATTGCCTTGAAATCGTCGACCGCGCCTATATCCTCCACGACGGCAAAGTCCTGATGGAAGGCACGCCCGACCAGATCGTTGCGAGCGAGGAAGTCCGCAAGGTCTATCTGGGCGAATCTTTTTCGCGTTAAATCATTCGCTTACCTCGCCATCCTGTCTAGGGAAATGCCTGATTCCATGGTACAATCAGGAGCATGAGTAACATCTCCCAGCGGCTCGATCTCCGCCAGTCTCAGAATCTCGTCATGACACCGCAACTGCAGCAGGCGATCAAGCTGCTGCAGCTGAGCAATGTCGAACTCGCCGAATATATCGAAAGCGAGATCGCGCAAAATCCGCTGCTTGAAAAAATGCCGGGCGAGGGCGAAACCGAAAGCATCGATTCATCGCCGCCCGCATTGGAAACCGACAATGTGCAGGAGGATTTCGATTCCAACTGGACGGGCAACGAAGCGGAAACTCCCGCCTCCGCCTCGTCCGATTTCGACGCCGGGGCGGCGCAGATGGGCGCCGGCGGCAGCCGCAATTTTGATTCGCTCGACGAAGCCTTCGAGAATTCGATGGCGCGGCCGGAAACGCTGCGCGAGCATCTGATCGAACAGCTCAACATGGCGTTCGACGATCCGCGCGACCGCCTGATCGGTGCAATGCTGGTCGATCTGGTGGATGAGGCGGGCTATTTGCGTGAAGGCGATGAGGAGGTTGCGGCCAAGCTTGGGACAAAGGTCGAGCGCATCGAAGAGCTTCTCGCCACGATGAAGAAATTCTCACCATCGGGCATTTTCGCGCGTGACCTGAAAGAGTGCCTGTCCATGCAACTGGAAGAGCAGGGCAAGCTCGATCAACCTATGAGAGCGCTGCTCGACAATCTCAGTCTTCTGGCCGAAAACGATATGGAGGCGCTGGCCAAAAAATGTGATGTGAACCGACTCTACCTCCTCGACATGATTGGGGACATCAAGGCGCTGAACCCCAAGCCCGCCGCGAATTTCGACCATCTGGTCGTGCAGACGGCCATTCCGGACGTGCTGATGAAAAAGCTGCCCAAGAGCCTTGGCGGCGGGTGGCGCGTAGAACTCAACACCGAAACGCTTCCTCGCGTCCTCGTGAACAACGAATATTACACGCAAGTCTCCAGCGCGTCGAAAGACAAGAAAGACCGCGAATATATTTCGACCCAGCTTAACAATGCCAACTGGCTCGTCAAATCGCTCGACCAGCGGGCGCAGACTATTTTGAAGGTCGCCTCGGAAATCGTCGAGCAGCAGGATGCCTTCTTCAATTTCGGCATCGAATTTTTAAGGCCGCTGACGCTGAAAGACATAGCCGAGGCGATCGGCATGCATGAAAGCACTGTCAGCCGCGTCACCAACAACAAATATATCGGCACGCCGCGCGGCATTTTCGAACTGAAATATTTCTTTTCGACGGCGCTTGTCTCCGCCGACGGCACGGCGCATTCCGCCGAATCCATCAAGGCGCGCATCAGGACGATGATCGACGCCGAGAAGCCGGAGGATATCCTCTCCGACGACGCCATCGTCGAAACCCTGCAAAAAGACGGAATCGACATCGCACGGCGTACGGTCGCCAAATACCGCGAGACGATGAACATCCCCTCCTCCGTCCAGCGCAGAAAACAAAAGCGCTAGTATTCCGCTTTTTTAAGGGTGACCGCCGCACCCATCAGGTCGCGGGCGTTTTTCCGGAAGTTTTCGTTCGTATCGGTCGCGTGGATTTCAAACGTCCCGCCTTTGGACAGGCGCGTTTCCATTTCGGGGTGACGGCCCAGATAATCCTCCAGCTTTTCCGGAATGATCTCGTCCTGCGAGATCAGCGCGACATCGCCCAGCAGTTTTTTTGCGCGGCCCTTCAACGCGACATAATGTGTGCAGCCAAGGATAAGCGCCGACGCCTTCGCCTTCTTCATCGGCTCCAGATAATCGCCCAGGACGGTGTCGAGATATTTTTCGCCGCCGTCCTCGATCAAGGGGACGAGAAGCGGGCTCGCCACTGCCACAAGTTCGACAGCGGGATTGATCTTCTTCAATTCGATTTCATAGATGCCCGAATGCACCGTTCTTTGCGTTGCGAGAAGGCCGATTTTATGCGCCCCCTGTTCGATCGCGACCTCCAGCGTCGGCACGACCACGCCGAGAATCCGCTTGTCCGGAAATTCCCTTGCCAGGAAGCCTTGCTGCAGTTTCCGCAACGCGGCGGCAGACGCCGTATTGCAGGCCATAATGACCAGATCGCAGCCATGTTCAAAAAGATAACGCATGGCTTTTTCGGATAGATCGTGAATTGCCTCGTCGGAGCGCCGTCCATAAGGCAAATGTAATGTATCGCCAAGATACAGATAATCATAGGCGGGCAGCCGCTTTCGGATTGAATCCGCTATAAAAAGACCGCCAAGCCCGGAATCGAAGACCCCTATTTTTTTCAGGTTTTTCATCTTTTAACGGCCTTCGTCTTTTTTTATTAACCAAAAGGGACTATATTATTATTTATGCAAGAGAACAGCGTTTTTACTGCATTCGCGGGTAAATTCCTGCTCCCTTCCCTTTTGACGATAATCACAAAAACAAAAAAGGTGGAACCATGCAACTAACCGTACAAGGCAAACAAATGGATCTTGGCGACGCGCTGAAATCGCACGTCTCCGAAAAGCTGGAGGACATCAACGCCAAATATTTCAACCGCGCCATTGACGCGACTGTGACATTTTCGCCCGAGGGACAGGCCTTTACGAAAACACTTATTTCCATCCGCGTCGGCAAGGACATCATGGTGATTTCGGACGCGACCGAAATCGACCCGTATATCGCCTTCGACCAGGCCGCCGACAAGGTTGCCAAGCAGCTTCGCCGTTACAAGCGCCGCCTGCGCGACCATCACCAGAAGATGGATGAAGCGCCGGCGGACCAGACGGTCCAGGCGCTGGACTACACGCTGTCCTCCGAACAGGATAACGACGAGCAGACGGACCACCTCGTCATCGCTGAAATGGCCACGAATATCGTTACCATGACGGCCAGCGACGCGGCCATGCGCCTGGAACTGTCGGGCAACAACGCGCTAATGTTCCGTAATGCGTCCCATGGCGGACTAAACGTGGTTTATAAGCGTTGCGACGGGAATATTGGCTGGATCGACCCGGACGGGAAATCGACAAAGCTCGGAAAATAGCCGTTTTTTTAAAAATCGGTAGGGACAGGGCCTCCGCGCGGAGGCCCTGTCCCTTTATCTCTGTTTACAGCAGGCTGCTTGGCCATAGTATGCCGTTTTAAAAAATGTTATCTTGATAACCCTAGAGTGATAGCGATCAAAGGTGCCTCCATTCCTGCCTTGCCCTACAGAAAACCCGGACATTCCGAAGAAGGAAATGCTCTTTTCCTGATCCTGGTCGCGGTCGCCCTGTTCGCGGCCCTGTCCTTCGTCATCGTTTATTCTACTCGCAGCGGGGCCGGTTCGACATCCGAAGAAAAACCGAGGCTGGTCGCATCGCAGATCCTGAATTATTCCATTTCCGTCACCACAGGCCTGAACAGGCTGATTGCCCGAGGCTGCAGGCTGGACGAGATCAATTTCGAACACGAGCCTTTCGACGGCAGCGATCCCAAATATCTAAACCCCAATTCGCCGGACGATTTTTCCTGTCATGTTTTTCATGCCCAGGGCGGCGCTGTTCCTTATCAAATCCCCCCGGCGGAGGCGCAAGACATCCCGCCCGGAAAAACGGCGGATATGCAGGAATATTATTATAACCTTTCGCACCAGGTGCCGGGCGTCGGCACAGACAATCTTGGCACAGGCACCGCGGATTCAAAAGATTTGATGATCATCATGCCGTATGTAAGCCTAGAAGTCTGTCGCGCATTCAACAAGGCGATAAACCGGGAATACGAAGCCCCGCCCGAAGACACAAACACCTTGGACATCGTGGGTTTCGCAGGCGGCGATATCGCGGCGATGGGATCGTCCGATATTGAAGACGCCGACGGCATCCTCCATGGCCAAGCCGCTGCCTGCATCTATGCAGCGAGCCTCAGCGGAGCGGCGACGGCCGATGACGGTTATTACTTCTATAACGTCATCAAGCTCCAGTAGTTTATTGAGGCGCACCCTTCTTATACGCTTACTCACGCTCGCGCTGGCGACGGCCGCACCCGCGCAGGCGGACGGCTTAAAAGTGGAAATGCCACCGCCTATCGGTATCCTGCTAACGCATTGCCTTCCGGGCCTGATAACGGGGAACAGCCCGGCCGACATGGCAACGGATCTGGGGCTTCCCGAATTCGCCCCTGAACAGGCCGTGAAGTTCGCCCGCGAAGGCGGGCGCGTTTTCACCATACCGGCCGAGAAAGGCAATGCGGTTTTCATCACCAACAGGAATTTCAGCGGGGTTTGCAGCGTCGCCGTACGCAAGGCGAACGCTACCCGGTATCGCGGTGCCCTGGACAAATGGCTGGGGCCGCAGAGCCCGTTCAGGCTTGTCCGCGAAACGCGAGACGAAGGCGAAAAACAAACGCGGCGGGATTATCGCGCGGATATAGGCGCAATACCGATCGTGGTTTTTGTCACGATAGCGGATGCCGCCCGAAGCGATGGAATGCAGATCCTAATGACAGCGGCACGGGTGCAAAAAGAAAACTGAGCGAAATATTTTTTACGGTAATTTTTCGCAGAGATCCGCCATTTTCCGTGGAGCAAGAAAATTCCCCTTAATCAAAAATTAAGAAAGATTTTGTTAAAACTCCAGCGATCCAGTTCATAAAAAATTTTTTGACGCAGCGCTGCAACAAATTCGCTTTGCCGTGCGTTCGGATGAGGTTATCTAGGTACGTCGAAAAGAGGAGCTTCCATCGTTATGTCACAACATCCAGTTTCTTCCGACTCTGTCATTACATTTGACCTCGTCATACCCTCGCTTGTGGTGCCAAACCGCAAGCAGCTGACGCGCATGATCGCGCATGAGATCGCCAAGCTGATCGGCATCAACGAACGTATCCTGTCCGACCGTTTGAGCGACAATAAAAAACAGAGCACGACGGCGATGGGAGATGGTATCTCTTTGCTCCACCTGCCGATGAGCGGCCTTCAAAACGCGTTGACGGTCTTTATAAAATTAAAGAAGCCGGTCGATATGACCGCGCCCGACAGCAAACCCGTCGATATAGTCTGCGTTCTTATGACTCCGGAGCGCGAAGGGCCCGTATATCTGCGGACAATGGCGCGCCTGTCGAGATTATTGCGCAATGCAGCTATTTGTGAGAGACTAAGAGCGGCTCCGGATGAAAAGACGATCCGTATGATCCTCGATCAATCTTCGACGCTGCTCATGGCCGCGTAATCCGTTTAGCCCTGCGTATATTTAAAAAACAAAAAACTCATACGGCCGTTATTACGAGAGATGTGGTGTTGTTGATTTAACAAACCATCAGGAGGCTCCATGCTTTCAGGACACCCGAATATTAAAACTATCCGCGTTAGTGAAATCTATGAACGGAATCAGTTGCGCCGCCGCCTCGTGATCGACACGGATCTCGTGATGCCTTCGTCCGGCCGTATCGAGGAAAACGACAAGCTGCTCGCACTCCACGATTATTTGGAGCATATCGCGGTCAACGACTTTGCCGACTTCGACGAGGTCGAAATCCGGACGCCGCGGCACGCGCCCATGAAATCTTACGACCGCATGCGGGCAAACTAGCAATGGCGCTGAGCAGGCGATCGAACTTCGGTGGCTGCCGGGCAGCCCGGAAGGCCGCCCGCAAAAATATTTACTGCGAAAAATCTGGAAGCGTCAGTGCAGAGTGACAGGCAGCAGATCGTTGTGGCGCATCGTGGCGATCGCCATATCCATGGAATCGAGAACCGATAACTGCGTGCCGTCCGCGGCATAGACGCCGTACACAGGCTTTGCCACGCCTTTGACGAGAATCGGGCGCACATAGGCGATTTCGTCCATCCCGATCTTCAGGAAATCGCGCGGCGATAAACCGGCGAGCAGGTTGCGGACAATATTTTCTTGCGAGTCGTTCATAATCTGCCTTCCTTTACTATAGCACAGAAAAAGTGAATCAGCGAAAAAAGACGATCAAACGTCTTTTTTGTCGATTTCAATCGCTTTCTGGCGCGGTTTTCCGTTGCCGGAAATTTCAGGAGCTTTGATCGGTATCTTGCGCGCCTTGCTCTCGGGCTCCACGCGCTTCATGTCGATGTGAAGCAGGCCGCTGTCCAGATAGGCGCCAAGGATTTCTATGCCGTCTGCCAGCACGAAGCTGCGCTGGAACTGGCGCGCGGCGATGCCGCGATGCAGGTAAATCCGCTCTACATCGTCTGCTTGCTTGCCGCGAATGGCCAGTTGGTTTTGATCCTGTTCGATATCCAGATCGTCCATCGTGAATCCGGCGACCGCGAGCGTAATTCGCAGACCGTCTTCTCCGATCTGTTCGATGTTATAGGGCGGATAGCCTTCGCTTGCTGTCTTGCTCATCCGGTCTATGGTTTTTTCAAATTGGTCGAACCCCAGGAAAAGGGGAGAATCAAAAACGGAAAGCCGTGTAGTCATCGTAATAACTCCTCTGTGAGCGAGCTAAATCATTCAATGAGGGCCCGCACCATGCAGCGCCCCCGCCTACAATCAGAATATAGGATTTAAGCCGGTTTTTTCAAGAAGAGACGGTCGCAATAGCCGCATTCGACCCGGTCCGTGCCATCGAAACTGTACCAGACAACGGGATGGCCCAGAGCTCCACCGCCGCCATCGCACCTGACTTGGTCGGCATCGGCAGGAACTTCAATGATTTCAGGGGCTTGCGGGCTTGCTTCCTGGGGCATCGTTTTAACCGTTTGTTATCCAGTTTCGCCTTAAATTGGCATGTGCGGGTAATTTAGGCAATCCCCCTGATACCAAAGGAATTTACGGCCATGGCCACGCTCGATCTGCGTTTTACGGACAGCACGGCGATCAAAGGGCGCGAAGATCGCTATACGATGGCGCGCGTAAGCGTGAGCGCCATATTGAAAAACTGGCGATTGTCCCTTTTCAGTTTCGAATGGCTTAATCCCGACGGCTCGATCCGCACGATCGACGAGCTTTCCGTGCACGAGCGCGACAAGCGCGTCAAAATCGAAAAGACGCTGGCGGCGGGCGGCCGCCTCGAAAGGCCGGTACTGGGCATCGGCCTCCTCGACAATGTGGAGATCGGGGCCGGACGCGACATATTTCTGACCCTCGCGGCAAAAGGCGCGCAGGACATCGAAGTCCATATTCCCGTGTCCAACCTGAAAGATTTCAAACAATTCGTCAGCGGCTGAGCCGCTTTTGGGGTAAAATAGACCCATGACACGCTTACGCGATTCCCAGAAAGGCTCCATCTTTTTCGTCATCCTGCTTGCTGTGGCCATGTTCGGGATGCTGAGCTATGCCGTGTCCCAAGGCAGCCGCAGCAGCGCGTCGTCGCTGACGAGGGAACAGGTGAGGACGGCGGCTCAGGAAGCCATCTCCTACGGTAACGCAATCCAGAAGGCCGTCGCGACCTTACGGCTGCGCGGCTGTTCCGATACCCAGCTGGATTTTACGAACGGCGGAAAATCCAGGCGCGGAAACGGAGGCGCCTATGACTATACAAACCCGAACAGCCCGGACGACGATTCATGCGATGTGTTTTCGATGAGCGGAGGGAAAGTCACGCCACAGTTCCTTTCGTCAGGCTATGTGGATTCGGGATCAGTCAACCCTGCGTTCATGGACGTCCGCAGTTTCGTCGTTACCGCGACGCGGATGGCGGGGCTTGGACAGGATTCCGGGGCGGAAGGAACCGATCTCATCATATGGCTCGGCAGGCTGCAGCCGGAAGTCTGCATGGCCATCAACGACCTGCTCGGCGTGACCAACCCGTCGGATGCTCCCCCGGTAGACGATTTTGATTGTGACGGCACTATCTTTCAAGGTGCGTATACAAGCTGCAGCAATGCTGTGGGCGAGCTTCCCGAGCTGACCGGAAAATCCGCCTATTGCAGCGGCTATAACGATAGCGGGCCGATGTATAATTATTTTCAGGTTCTGGTTGTCCGGTAACAGCCCCCGGGATTTTGCGGACTACGCGCGCTGGATAGGCAAGATCCCCCGGCTGTCGCGGATAAAGGGCGACAGACGCAGCGTGTTCAAAACCCTTTCCCGCGTGAACGGTTTCTTGAGATAGCTGACCGCCCCGTGTTCGCTTGCGCTCAGGATACTCGATTTCGCCGTGTCTACGCTGAGCATGACCACGAAAGCGTCCGGATCGGCGCATTTAATCGCCTGAAGCGTCTGATGGCCGTTGATTCCGGGAAGATGGATGTCCAGAAAGACCGCATCGGGTGCGTATTCGATATATTTTTGCACGGCTTCTTCCCCGTTTCTGGCAACGATTAGGTCGAATTCCTTCAGAAATCCCGAAATATACGAGGCCGTGAAACGGTCGTCTTCTACGACCAGGATAATGGGTTCCTCACGCTTTTTGCGGCGCAGCGGCAGACTTTCGATCGCTCCGTCGTCGGTCAGCATCTTATAAACCCCCATCTTCTTTTGGGTCAGCAATTTATGCTCTGCGATCTTCTGGTAGACATGCAACTCTTTGGTCAGGAATCCATAATCGCAAAAGCCCTTGGGAAACTGCGCCGCAGTTTTTTCCAGAATATCGCGGACATTTTTTTGTTCACCCTCGTTGTGAGGACAGCACAGCACGATTACATCATTGTCTGAAAATCGGTAGAGATGGCCGTTCGGCAGCCCGCCGGCGGATTCCGCGAAAGATTCGACAAAACTGTACGATTCCTTTTCCAGCCGCGACAGCTCGCTTTCAATGAAAGCGCGGCGGCCCATCAGTTCTTCGTGGCTTAGCGCGCGCGAAAAAGGAAAGGTGCAGGCAATCCAGCCGCCAGGGCCGGTTTTGAGCCTTTCAAGAAATGTCAGGAAATTATGTTCGGAGCTATCCGTGATGGTTTTCATAGATGATCCCTTCCCCATAAGGGCGTGTTATGGTTAATTATAAAATCGCAACCCTTAAGAACCCGTATAGATGCCTTGAAATCGAAGGGTTTCCGGTGAATAGTGCCGCCATGCAGATTACCCTTCCCCAATGGTATGATTTCCATGTCCATCTCCGTCAGGGCGGGCCGATGAAGGCCTATGTGGCGGCCCATCTGGCCATGGGATGCGCCGGAGTGCTGGCCATGCCCAATACCAGGCCGCCGGTCGGGAAGGTTTTCGAGGCGGATTCCCTGCCTTACTGGAGCATCGAAAATTACCGCCAAATGATAAATGACGCTGGCGGCGACAAATTTTCCGCCCTCATCGTACCGCTATATCTGACCAAAGATACGACCCCGAAGATGATCGAGGACGGGGTACGGGCCGGCCTTCTGACGTCATGCAAATATTACCCGCCGCATGGCACGACCAATTCCGACCATGGCCGCCCCCTCCAGAGCTTCATCGACAACGGCGTCTTCCGCGCTATGGAAGAAAACGGCGCTATCCTTAATATTCATGGCGAAGAGCACGCTTTGTCCGGTGAAGCCTATTTCGGTAAAAACTCCAACGCCGAGGATTTTTTCTACCGTGAACGCATGCCGTCCTTGCGTGAGAAATTCCCGGATTTGAAGATTGTCTGCGAGCATATCACCACCGGAACAGCCGCCGGTTTCGTGGCGCAGGCGGGCGGCAGGACGGGGGCAACCATCACTCCGCAGCATCTTTTGTATACTATGGGCGACCTCGTACAAGGATTCAAATATCACCTTTATTGTCTGCCGCTCGTCAAATTTGAGGAAGACCGCGCCACCTTGCTCAATGCCGTGCGGAATCCCGGAAATACGCAGTTTTTTGCCGGGACGGACAGCGCGCCCCACACGGCCAAAGCCACAGAATGCGGTTGCGCCGCCGGTTGCTTTACCGGCGGGATCGCGCCGCAGCTTTATGCGGAAGCGTTTGATTTAAACAAGGGACACGAAGAGTTTAAAAGCTTCCTTTGCCTCAATGGCCCGAAATTTTACAATCTTCCCGTCCCCGAGAAAAACTTTACCTTGGTTCGCGAAGAGCAGCCTATGACGGCGTTGCAAACCGAAGACGGAACGGTGACGCCGCTGCCGCTTGGATTGGGCCGGAATTCCCTGCCGTGGAAGATCGCCGCATGACTTCAAAGCTGGATGAAACGGGCATACTGTCCCCGAATTACGACCAGAACGGGCTTATCGCCGCCATTGCGCAGGACGCGGTGAGCGGGAACGTGCTGATGCTCGCCTGGATGAATGAGGAAGCTCTGCGTAAAACCCGGGACACCGGTCAGGCGCATTACTGGAGCCGTTCACGCGGCGAGCTTTGGCGAAAAGGCGCAACCAGCGGCAACGTCCAGCACGTCCGGGAAATCCGGATCGATTGCGATCAGGACGCCGTCCTCCTGTTCGTCGATCAGCAGGGCGGCGCCTGCCATACCGGGCGCGCGAGTTGTTTTTACAGGATTGTCGGGGCAGGAGCGGATCAGAAACTCCGCTTCGTAAAAGCCGAAAGCTCAAATTTGAATAAAATTTTGGCGAAATTTTACGATTATTTAAAACGCTCGTAAAAACTCCTTTCAAAAGAGGGGGTTGTAGTATTAGACTCAGCTTATCCGCAAGGCGTTTCAAGCCGTTCTAGTAATCTCTTCTTAAGTATCCTGCTCTAAACTTAAAGCCATGGAGACGCGCTTCCCAGTCGGGATTCGAGTAAATCTGAACAGAAAATTAATGGAACGAATATGAATTGGTCTGCCGTGCGGGGCATCTCTGATTGGTCTGATACTGTGATACAGCGAAAAACGAACAAAGCGAACAAAGGTAGCGGTTCTCTGGCGATGGTGGCCGGCTCCCCTACGAAGATCTGGAACTCGAAGATCAGCTGGCGGATCGCGCTCTCTGTGTTCTTGACCATTCTGGTGGTTCAGGGCGGCATTTTGTTCGCCACCTTCAAGCAGCAGGAAACCATTATTCTCAACGACATCCGCGAACTGGGCCGGTCCATTATTGCCCCCGCCATCGTCAACGTCGCGGACATGCTCGCATCCCCTATCTCCGGTGAACAGGCCGAGCGCATGACCTCCACGACCATCGTCAAGGGCCTGTCCGTTTATTCCCTGGATTTACGCCTGCTCGGCACCTACGGCGAGCCGGTCTCTATGGTTATGCTCGACAATGACAGTTTGGGCCGCACATATCGTTCCGGCAGTGGCGACAGTTACGAAGTCGTCTACCGTTCGAACGATCTGCGCCGCCCTTATACGATCGTGGCGCGCCTCGATTCCCGGAAAGTCAGCCCCGCCCTTCTCGATTACGTCAACCAGACTGTGGCCATCATGCTTTTGATGTCCGCCTTCGTGACGGTGGTTTTGATGATTTCGCTTTCCAAATGGCTGCTGGAACCCATGCTGTTCATGCGCGACAACCTGATCGCCGCCGCGGAGAATCCGGAAAGCCCCGACATCAAGGAATCCCCCTTCGATCCGCAGGATGAAATCGGCGGCGCCATCCATATGGTGCAGAGCCTGATCCAGCAGAACGCCGACAATATCAGGCAAATAAAATCGGCGGCCGAGGACAAGATCCACAAGCTGGCCTATTACGACACGCTCACCGGCCTGCCGAATCGCACGCTGTTTCTGCAGCGCCTGACCGAACAGACGCGCGCCGCCAACGACGACGACGAATCGCGCACAAAACGTTTCGCCGTCATCGCCATGGATCTCGACCATTTCAAGGACATCAACGATTCGATGGGACACAATATCGGCGACGCCATTCTGCGCGGCGTCGGCAAGCGTCTTCGCGCCGCCCTGCCCGAAAACGCCGTCGTGGCGCGCTCCGGCGAGGATGAATTCGCCATTACCATGCCGCTGTCCACCGATATCAACAGCGCGCGAGACCTTGGGGACAAAGTCGCCAACGTCATCCGCGCCGAACCTTTCAAGGTTTTCAACGAAAGCTTCCAGGTACGCGCCTCGATCGGCGTATCGACCTTTCCCGACGACGCCATCGACCCCGATCAGGTCCTGAAAAACGCTGATATCGCGCTCAACCGCGCCAAGGAAGAGGGGCGCGATACGGTCAAGGAATATTCCGAAGATTTCGACCGCGCCGTACAGCAGAGATTCCAGATGCTGCGCGACCTTCGGGACGCGATGGAAGCGAAAGAGCTGCAGCTTTTCTTCCAGCCGCAGTTCAATCTTCTGGACGGCAAGATCATCGGTGCCGAGGCGCTGCTGCGCTGGTTCAAGAAAGACAATTCGAAGAACGGCGGCTCGTTCATTTCTCCGGCGGAATTCGTGCCTATCGCCGAACAATCCGGCCTGATCGTACCTATCGGCGAATGGGTCATGCGCCATTCCTGCGAAGTAGCCGCAGCCTGGGCCAGGGATGGGTACGACATGCGCGTCGCCGTCAACGTTTCGGGCGCGCAATTCTATCAAAGCGATCTCGTCAATTACGTTTCGCAATGTCTGCGCGAGACCGGCCTCAAGCCGTCGAACTTAGAGATCGAAGTTACAGAATCGGTCTTCATGGATGATATCCAGCATACGATCGAAACGCTCCAGCAACTCCATGCGCTCGGCATCGAGCTCGCCATCGACGACTTCGGCACGGGTTATTCTTCGCTGTCGTACCTGCGCCAGTTCCCGATCGACCGTTTGAAAATCGACCAGTCCTTTATCCGCAACGCGCTTAACAACCAGGACGACGCGGCCATTGCCCGCACCATCGTCCGCCTCGGCCATTCGCTGAACCTCAAAGTCATCGCGGAAGGCGTGGAGACCAAGGAACACGAAACCTTCCTGCTGGAAGAAAAATGCGACGAGGTTCAGGGCTTCCGCTATTCCAGACCCATTCCGCTGCCCGAATTCAACAAGTTCCTCGGCGGCTATAAGGGCAACTTGAACGCTTTCGACAAATAAGCCATAACAGGCGGCATGAGCCATCATGACACCGCCGCCATTCCCTTCGTCTCCGGCAAGGCAGGCCCTTTAAAGGGCGAAGCCGCCATTCCCGGCGACAAATCCATATCGCACAGATCGCTGATGTTCGGCGGAATCGCAAGGGGGCGCACCGTCGTGCACGGTCTGCTGGAAGGCGAGGATGTGCTCAACACCGCCGCCGCCATGCGCGCGATGGGCGCGAAGATTGACAAACGGCCCGACGGCACATGGGTTTGCGAAGGCGTGGGTATCGGCAATCTGGCATCCCCGCACGATGCGATGGAAATGGGCAATTCGGGAACGTCCACGCGCCTTCTGGCGGGACTCGTCGCGGGCCATCCGATCACGGCGCGCTTCACGGGAGACGCGTCGCTTTCCAAACGCCCGATGGGGCGAATTATCACGCCGCTGGAATCCATGGGCGCGACGTTCGAAGCCGCCGATGGCGGCAGGCTTCCTATGACCGTGCGCGGTGCGCAAAACGTCAAAGCCATCGAATACAGGCTGCCGATCGCCTCGGCACAGGTGAAATCGGCCGTCCTTCTGGCGGGCCTGCGCGCGGACGGGATCACCACCGTCATCGAGGAAAAGCCCACGCGCGATCATTCCGAAAATATGCTGCGGCATTTCGGGGTCAATGTCGAGGTGCAGCAAATCGGCGCCGGCGCGGAGGCCATTCATCTGCGCGGGGGTCAGGACATGATCGCGGGCAAGGATATTTTCGTTCCCAGCGACCCAAGTTCCGCCGCTTTCCCGGCGGTTGCGGCCCTGCTCAATGAAGGATCGGAGGTTGTTTTGCCCCGCATCGGTATGAACCCGCGCCGCAATGGCGTTTTCCTCACATTTAAAGACATGGGCGCTGATATCTCCTTCGAAAACGGGCGCATAGAGGCTGGCGAGCCCGTCGCCGATCTGCGCCTGCGCGGCACAAAAATTTTGCAGGGGATCGACGTTCCTGAAGAACGCGTGCCTAGCATGATCGACGAATTTCCGATTCTTGCCGTCGCCGCAAGCTGTGCGAAAGGCACGACCCGCATGACCGGCCTCGAAGAATTGCGCGTCAAGGAAAGCGATCGCCTGCTAATGATGGCGAATGGCCTCAAAGCCTGCGGCGTCGATCTCGAAATGGGAGAGGCTAGTCTGACCATCCACGGCACGGGCAAACCACCCAAAGGCGGCGCTTTGATCGAAACCGCTCTCGACCACCGCATTGCCATGAGCTTCCTCATCCTCGGTATGGTGACGGCAGAGCCCATCATCATCGACGATGTCCGCCCCATCAACACCAGCTTTCCGAATTTCGTCAGCCTTATCAATAACCTGGGCGGACGAAGCAGCATTAGTCAAAAATGACTATTGCTTGCTGCCCGCGGGTTTCCAGCCGGCGAGCCACTGGGCGCGCGGCATGATATGGGGTTCTTCCCCGTTCTTGCGGTAGAAGGAATCGACAACAAACAGCTCCCCGCTGAGTGTATCGCGGATCACAGCCGTATTGTGCGGCCAGGCGCCGTCGATGATGTAACCACGATGGGTCGGCTCCGCCACCTCATGGAATTTGAGAGCGTCCGCCTTTTGCAGGAAACCAATATAATACGTGGTGTTGATCGTCTCGTCGATGCAGTCCAGCTGCATATTGTTGCGCTTCGATCCGGTCGCTTCCGCATCGTCGTCTTCTGTGCCCGTCCTCGCGCCTGAATAGCGCTCCATCAGGGCGATGGCCTGACCGATTTTCGCCCGTTCGGCTTCTGCCGTCTTTGCGGGATTGCTGCGAAAGACCGCCAGCACGCCGTCCCATTCCGCCGCGCTGAACCCCGCCGCGCTCTTATGCGTGCAGCTATAGCCGTGGCAAAGGGTAAAAGCCTGAGGCGCCGCCGGAAGGTCGTTGTATTTTTCGATCGGCAGGCCTGTGGAACAGCCGGCCAGCGCCGTGGACAGAAGGGTAAGAACATATCTTTTCATGGGACGCACTCTGCCATGCTGTCGTTCCGCCGGAAAGCGGAAGTTTCCCCTTTCCTGATATTCCCGTTCGTGGTTATCTCGCGGGCATGAAACAACATCTCGTGATCGCCATCGACGGACCCGCCGCCAGCGGTAAGGGCACCCTCGCCCGCAAACTGGCTAAAGAGCTGGGCCTCGCCTATCTCGATACGGGCGCTTTGTACCGCTGCGTGGGCAAGGCCGTGCTGGACGCGGGGCAAAATCCGGCAGATGAGCAGTCCGCGATTGCTGCAGCAAAATCGCTGGAACAAACTCTAAAGGCCGAAGATTTGCAAGACCCCGTCATTCGTACGGATGTGGTGGGACAGGCGGCTTCCAACGTCGCCAAATTCCCCGGGGTGCGGCAGGCCCTCTTTGATTTCCAACGGCATTTCGCCGCGCAACCTCAGGAGGGGCTGGGCGGCGTCGTGCTGGACGGCCGTGACATCGGCACCGTGATCTGCCCCGATGCGGACGTCAAATTCTTCGTCACCGCCAGCATCGAAGAGCGCAGCAAAAGACGCCTCAAAGAGCTGCTCGGCAAAGGCATCGAGACCGACTTTGAGACCGTCCTCACCGACATGAAAGAGCGCGACGCCCGCGATTCAGGCCGCGATACGGCTCCCCTGAAGCCCGCAGGCGACGCTTTCCTCTTGGATACCAGCACCTTGGGCGAGACAGAAGTCATGGAACGGGCGCTCGCCATCATCCGCGACAAGACCCGAAAAATCGCCTAAAAAGCTTGCAATCCGCAGGGCTTACAGCTAGAAACGGCCCGTTCCGGTAAATCCAAAGGCCCTGGCGCCTCTGCCGCGAATATGAAGATTGCCCAAACCTACCCCGCGGGGAGAAAACGGTTTGCGGTTGATCTATCAAACAATCTGAAAGGACTACCAAATTATGGGTAAAGCATCTGCAAGAATTGCTGACAACAGCGATTCGAAGGAATTCGCCGCTCTTCTGGGCGAATCCATGAATACGAAAGCTTTTGAGGGCAATGTCGTCAAAGGCAAAATCATCGAAGTACAAGAAGACGCCGTCATCATCGACGTGGGTCTGAAATCCGAAGGCCGCGTTAATCTTCGCGAATTTACGACGCCGGGACAAGATCCCGAAATCCGCGTCGGCGATATCGTCGAAGTCTATGTCGACCGCATGGAAAACCGCGATGGCGAGACCGTTCTCTCCCGCGAAAAAGCACGCCGCGAAGAAGTCTGGATCGATCTTGAAAAAGCATCGAACAAAGGCGAGCGCGTTACAGGCGTTATCTTCGGACGCGTCAAAGGCGGCTTTACGGTCGATCTGGGCGGCGCCGTTGCATTCTTGCCCGGCTCTCAAGTCGATATCCGTCCTGTCCGCGACGTCACGCCGCTGATGGGCACACCGCAGCCGTTCCAGATCCTGAAAATGGACCGTCAACGCGGAAACATCGTCGTTTCCCGCCGCGCCGTTCTGGAAGAATCCCGCGATGTCGCACGCTCCGACCTTCTGGAGACCATCAAGGAAGGCTCTGTCGTACAAGGCCTCGTCAAGAACATCACCGATTACGGTGCGTTTATCGACCTTGGCGGCGTAGACGGCCTGCTGCACGTCACCGACATTTCGTGGAAACGCGTCAACCACCCGTCCGAAGTTCTTTCGGTTGGTCAAACCGTTGATGTTCAGGTTATCCGCTACAATCCGGACAACGGCCGCATCAGCCTCGGTATGAAACAACTCGAAAACGATCCCTGGGAAGGCGTCGCCGGCAAATACCCGGTCGGATCGCGCTTCAAGGGCCGTATCACGAACATCACGGATTACGGTGCGTTCGTTGAACTGGAAAACGGCATCGAAGGACTCGTTCACGTGTCCGAAATGTCCTGGACGAAGAAAAACGTTCACCCCGGCAAAATCGTCTCCACCTCTCAGGAGATCGAAGTGCAGGTTCTCGAAGTCGACATGGAAAAACGCCGCATCTCGCTTGGCATCAAGCAGACGCAGGAAAATCCGTGGGCAGGCTTTGGCGACAAGCACAAGGTCGGTGAGGAACTCGAGGGCGAAATCCGCAACATCACGGAATTCGGTCTCTTCGTCGGCATCGACGACGACATCGACGGCATGGTTCACCTGTCCGACATTTCCTGGGAAGATCAGAGCGAAGACGTTCTGAAATCCTTCAAGAAAGGCGATTCGGTCAAGGTGAAAATCCTCGACATCGACCCAAGCAAGGAACGCGTCGCTCTCGGCATGAAACAACTGACGCCGGAACCTGAAGGCGCTGCCAAAGGCGGCGTTCCGAAAGGCTCCGTTGTTACCTGCACCGTCACGGAAGTGAAGGATTACGGTATCGAAGTCAGCCTCGCCGATGGTTTCACGGGCACGATCAAGAAAGCCGATCTGTCCCGCGAACGCTCCGAACAGCGCCCCGACCGTTTCGCCGTTGGCGAAAAAGTCGATGCGAAGGTTCTGACCGTCGACAAGAAGAAGAGCCACGTCACGCTCTCCATCAAAGCGCGTGAACTGGATGAAGACAAGCAGGCCCTGGAGCAATTCGGTTCGACCGAATCCGGCGCATCCCTTGGCGACATTCTGGGCGCAGCCTTGGGCAAAGCCGAGCCGAAAGCAGACAAACCTGCTAAAAAAGCTCCGGCCAAAAAAGCCAAAAAAGACGACGCCGAGTAATCGACGAAGTCATCCCGGCGGTTTGCAAGGCAAACAGATACAGCCGGGACCCATAAGAAAAATCAGCCGGACCGCTCCGCGGTCCGGTTTTTTTACGCCCAAATCGCGGGATTTCCGCCAATTTTGGGAGAATTCCCTTACTTATCAATGTTTTGCTTGACCTTCTGGGGATTTTCAGGTCATTCTGGATATGTATCCACTTGAAAAGCGTACGTCCGGCCAACACATTGATTACAATGACTTGGCGGAATTTTGAGGAGACTTGGGAATGACCAAATCCGAACTCATCCAGAAACTGGCGGAACGCAATCCGCACCTGTTCCTTCGCGATGTCGAGAAAATCGTCGATACGGTCTTCGATGAAATCACCAGCGCGCTGGCTAAAGGCGATAGGGTCGAACTCCGCGGCTTCGGGGCTTTTTCAGTGAAATCGCGCGAAGCGCGCACGGGCCGCAATCCGCGCACCGGCGAAACCGTCCATGTTGACGCCAAGCGCCTACCGTTCTTCAAAACGGGCAAGGGCCTGCGCGAACGCCTTAATGGCGGAACCGGCCACGGCGACGAATAAGAATTCTAAAAGGCGCCAGCGGAGCGCTTTTTTACGGCTGGACGATGGTGAGCGGATTGATGACATCCGGTGGATTGTAAGAGCCGCCACGCGATACAGCAGCAGACCCTACCTCCGGGTCCGTTTTGTAAAGTTCAGGCTTCCCGAACAAAACACTCCGGTTGCTTTTGCCGCGTTCCAGCCAATGGTCAAGATCCGCCTTACCGACAATGCAATAGAAGGGGGCTGTGGGACTGCACGTTTGTTCCGGATCAAATATAACAGCGCCACTTTGTCGCTGGATCTTCCTTAAAACCCGTACCGAAATACCAGCCTTACCCTATCGATTTTTTAATATTATGGCAAATTTAGATGGACTTGGGATGGTTTGGGGGATAAAACGGCGGAAAACCCTCCACACCCGCCAAGCCTTCATGGTAACAATCAGGCATGAAAGATTTTCTCTTCACACTTCTGGCATGGCTATTTACCCTGCCTTGTCTGGCCGGGGCTATCGTCTTTGCGCTCTATAACCCCGATCCCGTGTCCGTCACATACAACCCTTTCAAGGAGCCTTTGCTGATTCCGGTGTACGTTCCCGTACTCACGGCCGTCGCGTTCGGCTTCCTGTTTGGGGCGCTCATGACTTGGGCGGCAATGGGGCGGCTAAGGGCCGAAAAGCGCGAACAGGCGAAACGCATCAAGACTCTGGAAAAAGAGATTCAGGCGGCGAATTCGAACGCGATCATCCCGCATAATTACGCTCTCATCCCCTCTAGCTTTTTGGACAAACGTTAATATGAAATCTGACAACGGACTGCCTCTTATCTACTGCTCTGTCGACACGAAGGATATAGGACATGCGCGGGAGCTAATCGCCGCCGCGACGGCTGCGGGATGCGGCATAAAACTAGGTCTCGAATTTTTCAACGCGAACGGCCCACAAGGGGTCCAGATGATCCTCGATGACGGGTTCAGCCCGTCACTGTTTTTAGACTTAAAATACCACGATATCCCGAATACGGTGGCCCAAGCGGTGAAAGCAGCCTCTTCGCTGGACGTAGCGTATCTCAATCTTCACGCCTCGGGTGGATCGGAGATGATGCAGGCCGCAAGGCGCGCCTGCGCGCCGAAAACCAAGCTTTTGGCCGTGACGGTGCTGACAAGCCTCAATGAATCCGCGCTTGAAGAGGTGGGCCAGCAGGGGCCCGCATCAGAACAGGCGCTGCGTCTCGCCCGGCTCACCCATGCAGCGGGTCTGGAGGGAGTCGTTTGCTCTGCCCATGAGATAAAAACATTACGAAACGCCCTTCCCAAAAACTTCGTTCTGATGGTGCCAGGAATACGTCCTGAAGGCTCATCGGTGGACGACCAACGGCGCGTGATGACCCCCAGACAGGCGGTTATGGAGGGCGCGACCCATCTGGTGATCGGCCGCCCTATCACGCAGGCCAAAAACCCCGAGGCCGCCGCGAAGGACATTATCGCTTCCATAGCCGCATGACGACCCAGGTTAAAATATGCGGGTTGAAGACTCCTGCGGCTATGACCGCCGCCCTTGAGGAGGAGGCCGATTTTGTCGGACTGGTTTTCCATCCGGCCTCGCCGCGCCATCTGGAGATCGAAATCGCCGCTTATCTCGCGGATTACGTGCCGGATTCCGTCAAAGTATGCGGCTTGTTCGTCGATCCGCCGGACGATATTCTTACGCGGACGCTGGAAAACGTACGCATCGACATGATCCAGCTCCACGGGCATGAATCCCCTGAGCGAACCGATGAAATCCGGCAGGTATTCAAGAAGCCGGTGATAAAGGCTTTATCCCTGTCC
The DNA here is from genome assembly GCA_035759665.1 of Micavibrio sp. Classification (GTDB taxonomy): domain Bacteria; phylum Pseudomonadota; class Alphaproteobacteria; order Micavibrionales; family Micavibrionaceae; genus Micavibrio_A. Next base: position 9,571 of record DASTUM010000057.1, on the reverse strand, counting down.
AGCCACTCAGACCTCACGCCGGTCGATCGATACCAGGCCGCCGACTGGCTGTTGCTGGACGCCAAAGGGACAGCAGAGATACCGGGCGGCACGGGCAGGGTTTTCGACTGGTCTATCCTCAACGGGTTTGAAAGAGCGGGGCCGTGGATGCTCGCAGGCGGCCTTACGCCCGAAAATGTCGGGGAGGCCATTTCCCTGCTCCGTCCCAACGCCGTGGACGTTTCCAGCGGCGTCGAAAGCGCACGCGGCGTGAAGGACCCGGACAAAATTCGCGCCTTTCTGCGCGCCGCCAGGACAGCCGTTTAATAAAGTTGTCCTTTCGGATCCGGTTCGCTAAAACCTTGCGCATGAAAGCGCCGCCGAAAAATCCGAATTCCTTCCGTTCCGGCCCCGACGAGCGCGGCCATTTCGGCCCTTATGGCGGCCGTTACGTGGCGGAAACGCTGATGCCGCTGATTCTGGAAGTCGAAAAAGCTTTCCATGCCGCACGCGAGGACGACGCCTTCTGGGCGGAATTCCAGGCACTGGCCAAGGATTACATTGGCCGCCCCTCGCCGCTTTATTTCGCGAAAAAGACGACCGAAGACCTCGGCGGCGCCAAAATCTACTTCAAGCGCGAAGAGCTCAACCACACCGGCGCGCACAAGATCAACCATTGTCTGGGCCAGATTCTCGTCGCCCGCCGTATGGGCAAAAGCAAAATTATTGCGGAAACGGGGGCAGGGCAGCATGGCGTGGCCACCGCAACAATTTGTGCGCTCTTCGACATGCCCTGCACAATTTTTATGGGCGCGAAGGACATCGAGCGGCAGAAACCCAATGTCTTCCGCATGAAGCTTCTGGGTGCCGAAGTCGTCCCCGTCACAAGCGGCTCGCAAAGCCTTAAGGACGCCATTAATGAGGCGCTGCGCCATTGGGTTGCCCATGTGGACGACACCTATTACCTGATCGGCACAGTGAACGGCCCCCACCCATATCCCGAAATGGTGCGGGATTTTCAGTCGATCGTCGGGCAGGAAGTGCGCGAGCAGATCATGGAAAAAGAAGGCCGCCTGCCGGATTCCCTGATCGCCTGTATCGGCGGCGGATCGAACGCCATGGGTCTGTTCCACCCCTTCCTCGATGATCCCGATGTCCGGATGATTGGAGTGGAAGCGGCTGGTCACGGCGTCGATACGGACAAGCATGCCGCATCCCTGAATGGCGGGGCGCCCGCCGTGCTGCACGGGATGAAATCCTATTTCCTGCAGGATAAGGACGGCCAGATTTTGGAGGCACATTCCATTTCCGCGGGCCTCGACTATCCCGGAATCGGGCCAGAACATGCGTGGCTGTTCGATCAGGGCCGGGTGAACTATGTCTCCGTTACGGATGACGAGGCTATCAAAGCGTTCCAATATTGCAGCAAAATGGAGGGAATCATCCCCGCCCTGGAATCCTCCCACGCGCTCGCCCACGTAATGCGCGCAGCACCCGAATTATCCAAAAATCATATTATTGTCATGAACTTAAGCGGCAGGGGCGATAAAGATATCTACACTATAGCTGGTCGCCTAGGGATGCAGATATGAGCGAAAGCGTGCAGAAAAATCTGGGGGGCTTTTCTGTCGTCGGCATTACCGTACGCACGACCAATGCGGACGGGCAGGCCGCCGCCGACATCAACGCCCTGTGGCAGCGTTTCTTTCACGAAGCTGTCGGCGAAGCGATTCCGCACAAGGACGGCAAGGCGATCTACGCCATCTACCATGATTATGAGGGCGACCACGAAAAACCCTATAGCCTGACCGTCGGCTGCCGCGTTGAAACCACCGATTTCGCCCTGCCCGAAGGCATGAGCAGCGTCTTCGTGTCCAAAGCCGACTATGCCGTCTTCGCCGCGCAGGGCGAGCAGCCCAAGGCGCTCCTCGACACATGGCAGGCAATCTGGAAATCCGATTTGCCCCGCACCTATGAATGCGATGTCGAAATCTACGGCGCGCGTTTCTTCGAAGAGAGCCTTCATGAAATCCTCGTCTGCATAGGAGTGAAAACATGAACCGGATCGCCCGGACTTTCGCCAAAGTGAAGGCCGAGGGACGCAAGGCGCTGGTGACCTTCACCATGGCGGGCGACCCCGACGGGGCGACCTCGCTCGCCATTCTGGAGCGGTTGGCGAAAAGCGCCGACATTCTTGAAATCGGCATGCCTTTCACAGACCCGATGGCCGATGGCCCCGCCGTGCAGGCGGCGGGGCTGCGCGCGCTGGCAGCGGGGGCGACGATGGCCAGAACGTTGGATATTGTGCAGCAATTCCGCAGCAAAAATCAGGATACGCCAATTGTGCTGATGGGGTATTTTAACCCCATGCTGTTCTATGGGATCGAAAAATTCTGCAATGATTGCAATAGCATAGGCGTAGACGGCTTTATTATCGTCGATGTTCCGCCGGAAGAAGCCGATGAAATCGCCCCCAAAGCGCAGCAAAGCGGCATTGCCTTTATCCGCCTATTGGCCCCGACCACGGATGAGGCGCGGCTTCGTAAAATCCTCAAGGACGCAGGCGGATTTCTCTATTATGTTTCCGTCGCCGGCGTCACAGGCACCGCCTCCGCCGATCCGGTCAAGGCCGGCGCGCATATCGGCATGATCCGCAAGCACACGCAGCTACCCATCGTCGCCGGTTTCGGCATAAAAACCCCTGCGGACGCCGCCGCTATGGGGCAAATCGCCGACGGCGTCGTCGTCGGCTCGGCCCTCGTGCAGGAGATCGAAAAGGCACAGGCGGGAACGGATCTTCCCGAAAGGCTTGGAGCCCGCGCCGACGCTCTGGCCGCAGCCTTGCGCCAAGGTAAGTAACGGCAGAAGGACAGCCCATTAAAGCCCTTCGATTACTTTATAGGCCGAATTCAATGCACAAGCAGCGGCAAAATCGTATGACAACAAAAATTAGCCTTTATTTCAAAAAGATAGCTTTGTATTTCGCTATCCCCGCCTTCGCTTTTTAACCCCTAATTCCTTGACTTTGCGGCATCGCACAGGCTAAATGCGGGCCTGATTTATTAGGGGGTTCTTTCATGAACTGGCTGACCAATTTCATCCGTCCGCGCATCCGTTCTATCGTCGGGGAGCAAAAGGACGTTCCCGACAATCTCTGGCAAAAATGCGAGAATTGCGACGGGATGCTGTTCCACAAGGAACTCAGGAACAACCACAATGTCTGCTACCATTGCGGCCATCACCTTGCCCTCGACGTGAAAGAACGCTTTAAGCTCCTCTTCGACAATGGCGCGTTCGAGCGTGTTGCAACACCATCCGTCCCCCACGACCCTCTGAAATTCAAAGACAGCAAGAAATACGCCGACCGCCTGGCGGCGGCACAGAAAAAGACCCGGGAATCCGACGCGATCCTGGTCGCCCGCGGCACGATCGGCGCGCAGCGCGCCGTGATCGCCGCCTTTGATTTTGCCTTTATGGGCGGGTCTATGGGCACCGCCGTCGGCGAAGGCATCGTCCGCGCAGCAGAAACGGCCGTAAAAGATGGAGCCGCGTTGATCGTCATCCCCTCTTCGGGTGGCGCACGTATGCAGGAGGGAGCCTTGTCCCTGATGCAGATGCCACGCTCGATTATCGCCGTCAATATGGTAAAGGAGGCAGGACTTCCCTATATCGTCCTTCTGACGAACCCGACGACGGGTGGCGTGTCCGCCTCGTTCGCCATGGTCGGAGATATCCACATTGCCGAACCCGGCGCGATGATCGGCTTTGCCGGACGCCGCGTGATCGAGGAAACCGTACGCGAAACCCTGCCCAAGGAATTCCAGACGGCCGAATATCTGCTTGAGCACGGCATGGTCGACATGGTGGTCAAGCGCGCCGAACTCAAAGCAACGTTCGAACGCCTGCTCGATCTCCTGATGACGAAGAGCAAGGCTCCCGGCGCGGACAAAGGCGGCATCGGCGGCAAGCTGGCCGACGGTCCGAAAGGCAGGAACGACAAGACCGCTGGACGCGGCACAGTCGCTCTTCTGAAAAATACCGAGGGCGTCGTCGTCAAAAAAGCCGCCAACGTTTCTGCCCCTCATGGCAAATCCCGTAAATCCGCAACCCGGTAGATCGTATCGGAAAGAGACGCGCCGCCGGTTCAGTGGCGCATCTTCCGACCCGGCCGTCGAGGCGCAGCTCGAGGCTATTCTTCAACATATGTATGGCTTCTATCACACCGAAATCGAGCTCGATTTGGGACGAACGTATCGTTTTCTTGATGCCTTGGGGAACCCGCATCTCAGGCTCCCCCCCGTGGTTCATGTGGCCGGAACGAACGGCAAAGGATCAACAATAGCAGCACTGCGCGCGCTTTTCGAAGCATCGGGTCACAAGGTTCATGTCTATACATCCCCCCACCTGGTTCATGCGACCGAACGTATCAGATTGGCGGGCGAACTTGTCTCTTCGGAGAAGCTTGTCGCCCTTCTGAACGAGTGTATCGAAATCAACCAGAATCGGCCCATCACCTTCTTCGAACTGTTCACCTGCGCCGCCCTTCTGGGGTTCAGCCGTGAACCGGCCGACTGGCTCATCCTCGAGACGGGCATGGGCGGGCGGCTGGACACGACCAACGTGGTGACAGCCCCCGCTTTGACCATTATTACGGCGATTTCCTACGACCATATGAAGTTTCTTGGGAATTCCCTAAGAGCGATCGCCCGCGAGAAGGCTGGAATCCTCAAAAAGGGCGTACCCTGCGTGGTCGGATATCAATTCGATGAAGCCATCGCGGAGGGTGTCCCGGACGTTATTCTACAAGCATCCCAAGATTTATCCCCAGTCGCACCGCTCTACCGCTATGGCGCAGAGTGGAGCACTGGCCTTGAATCGGGTCAGATGCTGTTTCGCTACGAAGATGACTCTATTCTGCTGCCAAAGCCCAGTCTTTCGGGGAATCATCAGCTATGGAACGCCGGTGCCGCGCTTGCCGCATTCCGGATCATCTCGCCGGGTCACTTTAAGCCCGAAATCTTATCCACAGCGATGGGCAATATCGAATGGCCGGGACGGCTTCAGACTCTGGAAAACCATGTTTTTCAGAGTCTTGTCCCGCAAAACTGGGAAATCGTTATCGACGGCGGCCACAACGACACGGCGGGCCTCGTCCTCGCCCGCCAGATAGAAGAATGGCGCGAAAACGACTCACGCCCCCTTCACCTCGTCGTCGCCATGGTCAACCGGAAGGATCCTACCGCTTTTCTCCGCCCCCTCCTGCCTTATGCCGACAGCCTGACCGTCACCAGCATTGACGGCGAGGCCACCAGCTTCAGGCCAGAAGAGATGGAAGCCGCCGCGATGGCCGTCGGTTTCCAGAAGATATACAAGGCCAGTTCCGCGAGGGAAGCCATCGAAACCATCGTACGCCACGAGAACGTACAGGCTCCTTCCCGCATCCTGATGGCAGGATCGCTTTTTTTCATAGGGAACATACTGGGCAAATAAGACGTTATGTATAAATGGCCGTTTTCGTGCCGACTGCTATTTTATTCCGGGAAGCCGTATTCTTTCCCCTTTTGCGCCTTGAATATGCTGATTTTGACAGCTAGAAATTGAGGGAATAAGGAAAAGCCATTATGACGCACCAGATTGCCCTGATTGACGACGACAGAAACATCCTGACCTCCGTTTCCATGGCGCTGGAAACAGAAGGATTCGGGGTTAAAACCTTTTCCGACGGCGAGGAAGGCCTGAAAGGCGTGGTCGCGAACCCGCCGGATCTGGTCGTTCTCGACATCAAGATGCCGCGGATGGACGGGATGGAAGTCCTCTCCAAACTGCGTGAGCAATCCGCGATCCCGGTGATCTTCCTGACATCCAAGGACGACGAGGTGGACGAGGTGATCGGCCTGCGCATGGGCGCCGACGATTATATCACCAAGCCGTTTTCCCAGCGCCTTCTGATCGAGCGCATCCGCGCCCTGCTCCGCCGGCAGGATTTGATGAAACAAAAAGAAGAAGGTCCGAAGGCCGCAGCCGAAAAAGTGACACGCGGGAACCTGGAGCTGGACGACGCCCGCCACCTCTGCACGTGGAAGGGCAGGCCCGTCAACCTGACCGTCACCGAATATCTTCTAGTCAAGGCCCTGGCGCAACGGCCCGGCCATGTGAAGAACAGGGATCAGTTGATTGATATGGCGTATGGTGAGAATATCTACGTCGATGACCGAACAATCGACTCCCACATCAAGCGCGTCCGCAAGAAATTCAGACAAGTGGACGACGACTTCAACCATATCGAAACCCTCTACGGCATTGGGTACCGGTATAAAGAATAGCACGGCGCTTTACCCGCTGACGCTGTTGCTGCGCGTGCTCAGGCGCAGAAAGCGCCCCAAACCGGACTTCGACCAGACCACCCCGCCCGACCAGATGAGCGGCCTGACGCTACGCATTCTTGCGGTCAATATCATCGCCATCATGATCCTGGGCCTTGGCATTCTCTATCTCGGCCAGTACACGGACTCGCTGATCGAAGGGGAGCTCGCGGGACTTCGCTCCGAAGCGCAGCTTTTCTCGGGCGCCATTTCTGAAGGCGCAGTGCGCCCTGTTTTCCAGATATCACCGCTCCCCTTCACCGATCCGCAGGAAATCGAGGCGATCAAGCCGGAACTCGCCCGCCGCATGGTGCGCCGCCTCGGCGAAATCGGCACCAGCCGCATCCGGCTTTACGCCATCGACGGATCGGTTCTGGCCGATTCGCACCGGCTTTCCAGCGGCGCGGGCGGCGTGGAGATGGAAAATCTCCTCCCCATCGCGCCGCGCGTGACGTTCGATTCGCTGTTCACCCAGTCGGCCACCCGCTTTCTCGACCTGATCCCGATGAAAACGCAGCTGATGCCTTTTCCGGAATCCATGGTCAGCAATATCTACACCTTCCCCGACACGCAGGCCGCGCTGTCGGGAAGCGTGCAGGCCAGCGCCTGGAAGGACAAAAACGACCGAATCGTCCTGACGGTTGCCGCACCCATTCAAAAAGCGAAACAGGTGATGGGCGTCGTACTTTTGCTGCGCGACGGGGCGGAACTGGAAAAATCCATTGCCGAAGTCCGCGTCGATGTTTTCCGCGTGTTTCTGGGCGCGCTCGGCATCACGGTCATGCTTTCCATCTACTTGTCAGGCCTTATTTCGCGCCCACTACAACGCCTCGCTTTTGCTGCGGAGGCTGTGCGGCAGGGCAAGGGCCGCTATATCGAAATTCCCGACATGTCGCACCGGAACGACGAGATCGGCGAATTGTCCCTCGCCCTACGCGATATGACCTACGCGCTTTTCACCCGCATGGACACGATCGAGCGTTTTGCCGCGGACGTGGCGCATGAAATCAAGAACCCGCTTACCTCGCTGCGCTCCGCCGTTGAAACCGCCTCGCGGGTGAAGGACGAAGCCAGCCGCCAGAAACTTATGGATATCATCCACCACGACGTCCACCGCCTCGACCGCCTGATCTCGGATATCTCCAGCGCGTCACGCCTCGACGCCGAGCTGTCCCGGGAGGAAATGGGCAGGGTCGATATCGCCGCCCTCATGTACCGCCTGCGCGACGCCTACAAGAAACCGCTCAAGCGCGGCAACGACGACCATGACGGGGAAGACACCAAGATCGTCCTCGACATGCCGGAAGAATCCGGGCTTTTCGTCAAGGGATCTACAGACCGCCTTAGCCAGGTATTCGGCAATCTCCTGAGCAACGCGCTCTCCTTCTCGCCGGCAGATGGGCGGGTGACGGTGCGCGTTCTCGTCCAGAACGACACGATCATGGTGCAGGTGGACGACGAAGGCCCCGGCATTCCCGAAAACAAGCTGCAGACCGTATTCGAGCGTTTCTACACCGAACGCCCGCAACATGAGAGCTACGGCGAGCATTCCGGCCTCGGCCTTTCCATTTCCAAGCAGATCGTCGACGCTCACGGCGGCCAGATCTGGGGCGAAAACCTGCGCAGCGCGGACGGCGGCATCAAGGGCGCACGTTTCAACGTCGTCTTGAGCAAAATCTCCGCATCGGCGTCCTCATGACAAGGCCGCTCCTCTTCATTACGGGCCTGTCCGGTGCCGGCATGTCCTCGGCCCTGAAAATCCTCGAGGATCTGGGATATGAGGTGTTCGACAATTTTCCACTGTCGCTGATCGATGATTTGCTGCGGCAGGATTGTCACCGGCCCGTCGCCATCGGCATCGATACCCGAACGCGCGGATTTGATCCGCAGGCGATCATCGCTAAGGCCAAAACGCTCGGCGCGAAGCTGCTGCTTATCACCTGCGACGAAACCGTGCTGCAAAAGCGATTTTCCGAAACGCGCAGGAAGCATCCGCTCGCCGGCGACCGCCCGGCCAGCGCGGGGATCAAGAAAGAGCTGGGCCTTCTCTACGATTTCCGCGAGGTCGCCGATTCCATCATAGATACGACCGAACTGACCATCCATGATTTACGCCGCGTCCTTACCGGCCTCTACGGCGAAAACAAGGGCGGCAAGCTCAATGTCACGGTTATGTCTTTCGGCTTTAAAAACGGCCTACCACGCGAGGCGGATATCGTGATGGATTGCCGCTTCCTCGCCAACCCACATTGGGAAGAAAAGCTAAAACCTCTGACCGGAAAAGACGCGCCCGTACAGAACTATGTGGGTAAGGACGTTGCCTTCAGGCCTTTTTTTAAAAATTTACAGACCCTGCTAGAACCGCTTCTGGATGGCTATGCGAGGGAAGGAAAATCTTACCTGACCATCGCGCTCGGCTGCACAGGCGGCAAGCACCGGTCGGTTTTTGTGGCGGAAAAACTGAGAGAATGGCTGCAGCAAAAAGCGGTGCCTACCTCGGTGGAGCATCGCGACATCAACCGTTGTTAGAGGGACGGCTTCGGTTCGGCAGGCGCGGTAAGCTTGAACTCGTAGCTTTGATCCCGCTTAAAGGCTGGATCGCTGGCCGCCGTGCAAAAAGCGCTCATGATTTCCTTAAATTGCATTGTCTGCCTCCATTCTGAAAAGGGCGTTTTCGACGGATATTCCGTCTTTGCCGAGCTGGTAGAACAGCACGCGGCGTTTCCCGTCGTCGTCGCATTCGGAAACGATGTGGTAGAGCACACGGGTTCCGGTTTCATGGCCGAGCTGCATCAGGTTTTTGCGACAGTTGAGCAGCGAGATCAGGTTCATCACCTTCTTTTCAGAAAGCTGGAGATTTTCCCTGGAATCCAGCACCGTATAGTCCCCGACGAAAAGCGGGCCTTCATGTCCGGAATCATCGTATTTCAAAATCTGGAAGGCGCGCGGATGGACGGGGCTCGGCGCGTAACCATAGCGGGGCGTTCTGGCTTCCAGGTTAAAGTCGTTTGTCTTCATAATCTTACCATTGCGGCTTGCAATTTACCGCTTCCGCCCTTAAGTCTTAACTCACAATCCTTAAAATTTTTTTAAAAATCGGAGCCTTGCATGACCGCCCAGCCCAAATCCCTTCCGCACGATTACAAGGTGAAGGATATTTCCCTAGCCGAATGGGGCCGCAAAGAGATCATTATCGCCGAAACTGAGATGCCGGGCCTGATGGCGCTGCG